>NZ_JBHEUZ010000022.1:0-49364 GCF_041925275.1 Parapedobacter sp. 2B3
ACAAAGAACGATTTGGACCGAATGGGCCAACTTTATTTAATTTTTAACAACGTCCCATTTTTAATGGGACACTAGTGGCTGGATGTAGTGAAACCACCGTACATCACCCGAAGCTTTCCATACGGCTTCCATGCCCTTCAGGATGACGCCAAGGTCATAGCTCCATTTTGCGGGGGTACCCGGTTTACCCAAGCTGAACGAGTCGGGCCAAAGCTTCATCGCCGTCTCCGACATCAATTCACTGTACTTCGCAGGTTGGGCCGCTGTTACCTGTATCGATAGGCCCAGCAGTGCCATAGTCAGTATTTTCTTCATCACTACCTTTCTAAATGTCAATATATACGCACAGCGGTTGTCTCCGCACCATGATCTACCTTTAATACCCGATCAACGTTGGGTATAGCCGTATTTGTCACCACGATGCGATCGAATCAGAACAACGGACAATTATCCAGATAATACTGAAGAAGGCCGAACAACAATGATTGGTTAAGGGTGTGCAATATGCCCTGAACATTAGGGAAATCAATGCCATAGGTAAATAGAACAAAATGACATCACTCATCAAACAGGTCGCAAAACCCGACGAACGCATCAGAACCGCTTAATGACAATTTGAAATGTACCATCACACAAAATCTACGCAATCGATATCGTTGCCATCCAATCGGCAATGCTGAAAACGCCTGCACAGGAAAACTGCCTACTGTCTACTTGCTACTTCTATTTCTCTTTTTCATTTCAACAGAACATTTAATAAATGCACCTAATCCTTTGGGATCATCCCGAATCACCGGTTCGCTTATGTAGTAGTCAAAACTACCGTCTCGATAGGGTTTGCCGCCCAAGCCCGACACTTTTACGGTTCCCTCGAAATGGTAATTGCCCGCAGCATCCTGCGATAAAAAACGATCGACGATGCCGTCATATCCACGCTTAGCTGCATCAGCCATGTCTTCATCTAGATATTTCATTCGAATGCCCTTCAATAACGTGTAGACAATCATTGCACAAGCCGAAGACTCGAAATAATTTCCGTTTCTTTCCGGCATGTCAATGATGTCGTACCACAAACCAGACTCGACATCTTGGGCAGCCAGCGCTGCAGTTGCCCAACGGTTTAATATGGCCTGCAGGCTGTCCTTTCCCTGATTTCCTTCCGGAAAGAAGTCCAGTGCGTCTACCAACGCCATGCCGTACCAACCGAATGCACGCCCCCAGACATGTGGGGACCTACCCGTTGTTCCAGCTGCCCAAGCTTGCTCCCGCGACTCGTCCCAACCGTGGTAAAGCAAGCCGGTCGTACTGTCTCGGGCATATTTTTCCATCAAACCAAATTGCCTGACCACATCGTTGTAAATGGTATCTTCGCCGAAAGCCTGCGCATAGGCAGCATAAAAGGGTTGAGCCATGTAAAGACCATCCAACCACATCTGATGCGGATATATCTGCTTATGCCAAAATCCTCCTTCCGAAGTGCGGGGATGGGTCGATAACTGGCGGCGCAGCAATTGTACGGCTTTCCTATATTTTTCAGCACCGGTTTCGTTGTAAAGGAACAAGAGGACCTTACCATTATTGATGTGGTCGATATTGTATTCTTCGAGGCGATACCGGCTGATGCTGCCGTCTTCCCGAACATAGAAGTCCATCATCTTTTGGATGTAGTCGAACCACTTCTGATCATCCGTTAATCGCCATACTTCCTCCATCCCTTTCAGTATAACCCCCAAATCATAGCTCCATTTCACCGGTTTGCCTGGTGTGGAAAGCTGAAATGAATCGGGCCATAGCAGCATCGCCGTTTCAGACATGGCTTCGCTGTACGCAATCTCTCGCTGCGGCGTACAGGAAAACAGCATCATCCATGATCCGACCGCGGCTAACAACATGAACCTTAAGCCGATGTCTTTAATTAACTTCATCTTACTATGCATTAAATGGTCTTCCGTTTTGGATGCGGTACGATATCTGTTAAATCCCCTATTCGCACAGGCCGTTGCTTCTCGATGCTTTCCCGGGCCGCCACACCCACGAGTATCGACATGATCCCGTCACGCAATCCGGCAGAATGCCCGTAAGAATCAGCGGCGGAGGGATCTTTGAATATTTTGTCATGCAACCGCCGGTCGCCTCCCCCATGGCCTTCTCGTTCACTGGTCACGTGGATGGTTTCATATTCTTCGAAACTTTTGAACACAATCAATGGTTCGACCGAAACTTTATTGGCTTCAGCTTGGGTCATCTCGAGTGCATGAAGCGCTCCTTGGTCCAACTTTTCCTGCTTCATCCAAGGGATGTCCAGCCACGCCTCCAATCGGCCCAAATGGCCATTAAACGCAATACGCCACCCCTCAAACGGCGAATACGTAGTGAGCGAATAATTGGCTATCACGTTGTTGGCGTATTTGATTTGGGCGGACATCTTGTCGTATATATCAATTTCATCGCGATACACGCAACCGTCACGGTAATATCCGTCGTACATCTCATGTGCGACGTATAGGTCCATATAGTGCTGATTGGTGGTAATATCCCAATAATACCGACAAGATTTCTTATGGTCACAGGTCCGGCAGGTGACGCCTCGGAATAGCCCGGACGGGCCATAGTGCTCCAAGGCACCATAGGCAAATACCTCCAACGGATCAGCATCTAGCCACCAGTTCAATAAGTCGAAATGATGTGTAGCCTTATGCACCCAAAGCGAACCGCCGCCATCCATCGTACCATGCCATCGGCGGAAATAGGAAGCACCATGATGCACATTCAAATACCAGTTAAAATCGACCGAAGTAATTTCACCAACGATGTTACGCTGTAGAAGTTCTTTGATTTTGGTCATATACGGGCTCCACCTGTAGTTAAAACCCACAATAATGTTCTTGTTGGATTTACGTTCGGCATCCCGTATTGCTTGCGCCTTTTCCGCATCTGTCGTCAAGGGCTTTTCGGTAAGCACGTCACACCCCGATTCAAGCCCCTTGATAATGTACTTGTGGTGGACCGAGTCTTTGGTCGTCACAATGACCAAATCGGCCTTCACCTTTGACAACATGTGATCGAAGTCCGTAAATACCGGACAGTCCACGTCCATATATTGTTTGGCAAATTTCAACCGACCGGGATTAATATCGCACAACCCTACAAACTCGATTAAATCGGGATATTGTTCAATCAACCGTTTGCCCCAAAAGCTGATTCCGCGCGAACCGGTTCCTACCAAGACCAAGCGAAGTTTCCGATCCATCGGAGGGATGAAGGATTTGGGGATGGCGGCACCGGCCGCAAGCATACTCATTGCGGTCAAAAATGTCCTTCTAGTCAAGTTGTCTACGGTCTTCATGGATTGTTTAGTTAGTCGTTAGTGTTCGTCGTTAGTTATCCATCAATCTATGGTTACGGATCGTGCTTTTGCTCCTGCATTCGCGACAAATGCCTTATCAGCCTTCTTTGTATCCGTATTGGCAATCCGGATAGCGTTGCTCTTCTCACCCTGCACATGTACCAAAACGGGCGCACCCTTGTTGTAGTCTAATCCGTCAACGGTCACCCTTTCAGTATTGTATAGATATGCTATTGGCTTACCGGGGGGGATATCCAAGCGGATATTACGCAGCACAATATCAGACGATTCCTGGAGGTCGATTCCCTCATCCGCCCGAGCATCAAAATCAGCGATTGTAATATCCTTGAAGCTCATTTCGGTCAGTCCACGAATAAAGATGCCTTTCGCTGCTCCATCGCAGACAACATTACTAATCCAGAATTTCCGGAATTGCGGTGTACCATCCGTAACAGGTTCGGGCCGCATCACCGGAGGTTCGCGTGTCTCTCCGGCCAAGGCTACAGGATCCTTTGCCTGGTAATACATGTCGAACAGGATGGCCTCTCCGGGAATATCTTTCATGTAAATATCCGATATATATACATTTTCAACGACTCCTCCCCGGCCGCGTTGCGTCTTGAACCGCAAGCCAATGTCCGTACCAATGAATGTGCAATCCGACACGTATAGATTTCGTGCACCGCCGCTCATCTCGCTTCCCACCACGAATCCGCCATGCGCATGGTAAACCACGCAATTTCTCACCCAGAGATTCTCTGTTGGCATCCCTACCTTTCTTCCATACTCATTTTTGCCGCTTTTCACACAGATTGCATCATCTCCAACGTCAAAAAAACTATCTTCAACCAAGACATTTTTGCAGGATTCGATATCCAGCCCGTCACCGTTTTGAGAATACCACGGATTCCGGACGATGATGTTTCTCACCGTGATATCGTTGCTCATCAATGGATGAATATTCCACGCCCCCGAATTTTGAAAGGTTACGCCCTCCAAGAGGATACGTTCGCAACGCTCCAACACAACCAAGTCAGGACGTAAAAAATCTTTGATTTTCTCAAAAAAGGCAGCATCCTTTTCGGGAGACAAGGCACCCGCATCTGGTATATCGCGTCCGCGCATCGCACTGGCCGAAGGATACCATTCTTTCCCATCTGGAGTGACAACTCCGCCCGAAGCAACCAATCTATTCCATTGGGACTCCGTCAGTTTTGACCTCTTCGCAAAGCGGAAGGCATCGCCATTGCCGTCTATGACGCCCTGACCGGTAATCGCAATATTCTGTTGCCTCTCAGCACGGATAGGTGAATGCATGCGCATTTGCCTTAGTCCTTCCCATCCCGTTTCCACTAATGGATAGTGAGCGAAATCACGGCTGAAATACAACATAGCATTGCGCTGCAAATGCAGGTTGACATTACTTTTGAGCACCAACGGACCGCTCAACCACACTCCGGGCGGAACAAGGACCACCCCACCACCTTGCCTGTTGCACTCGTCGATAGCGTACTGGATAGCGGCGGTATTCAATACTCCGGGGCGATCTATCGCGCCACTTTTGCGAATATCAAAGGTATCGGGCTTAAACGTCGGCAGTGGTATCGCCGGCTTGGGGAGCTTATGCCCCTCCACGGAAAAAGTAACGGCGGCCAACAGAGACAATAAAATGAGTAAGGCTTTCAAATCTTTCATAGCTATTTCTACTTAAACCTTGGATTTTACGGATTGAAATATGGGACCAATTGCGGCACCTCGCGCTTCAGCTCAGCTACCGCCAAATCACACACCTTAAAAGCTCCTGTTCCAGAGAGGTGGGTATTGTCTTCCTTGTCTCCCTTCCATCCTTCGTAATCGCCGGGTTCGAAATGAAGGAAAAGTTGGCGCGAACGCTCCGCTCCCATTTGGCGCAATGTTTCGGCGGTCCGAACATGCAATTCCAGCAGCGGTACGCCCAATTGCGCTGCCACTTCACGGGTGACCTGCGGATAGGCACCGTGCGTATCCACCAAATTTCCCTTGCCGTCAAACAGCCTGCGGACTATGGGCGTGCACAGTATTGGTATCGCTTCGCGTTCACGCGCTTCAAGGACATACCGTATGAGATTTTGCCGGAAATCCGTATCGGCTTCGGCGTACCTATTCGCCTCACTTTTCGAGTCGTTGTGTCCGAATTGTATAATGACATAATTGCCTTTCTGCAATTGTGATTTCACCGTTTGCCAATGCCCCTCGTCCCTAAAGCTTTTTGTGCTACGCCCTCCCAACGCGTAATTCTTCACCTGTACCGCAGGTTTAAAATAAAGTGGGAATACCTGCCCCCAACCTTTTCGTGGATTACTACCCTGATATGTTTTGTTTTCCATGGTAGAGTCCCCAATCATAAAAATCACGATTTCATCGTCGTCTGTGTGAGTCACAGACATTCCCGGCACCATCAAGAGCATAAGAAATATAGCCTTCATCATAGCTATTCTTACGAGGTTTTTATCACATTGACCAACTTATTCGGGGACGGTGTTCTCTTTGTGCTTATACGTTTTCTGACCGATTCGGGGAGTGTATTCTCATCAATTCCAGTACCTGTGATATCAATGGTTCCTGTCATGGTTTCAAAACCCCTGCCCGCCGGGAGGCTCGTCAACTCGCTGTTTCCTATAAGCCTTAGCTGGTACCTGATTTTATTCTTGGCAAACCCGATAGGCAGTGCACTCAATCCACAATATGAAAAATCGCATATCCGGAGATTAGACAGGTTCATGATGCTTTCGGGCAACACCTTGATTGGATTATTGGCAAGATTAAGGTGTATAATGTGTCTGCTATTCCCTATTTCATTGGGAATCCTGCTCACCCGATTTTGCTTGATTTCGAATTTCCGCAGTTTCTTCACGGAGAAAATCTCGGGGGAAATCTTGTCAATCCGGTTACGGGTGAAGTACACGCCCTGCAATCCTTCTATAAGGCCGAATGCCGCAGGTATATTTTTGATTTTATTGTCGTTAAAATAAAAAAACGTCACATTGCCAAGGTCACTAATTTCGTCCGGCACTATGGATATGCGATTCTTATTCAGAAAAATCTGTAGATTAGGCACAGCAGTTATAGGTACATCCTTACCTTGGTAACGTACGACCAAAGTACTGATTCCGATGATGTCGGTAAGGTCGTTTCCCGATAGTGGCAATACATTTACCCCAACTTTGAAATTGTTGGTCTGGTCGTACGTTTTCAACGGAATCTCAGCACCTTCTTGAACGGTATACACTTCAATGGGGTGCTGGGCGACCAGATCCTTCAGGGTGATGCCCTTTTTCTGCTGCCCAGGCAATCCTGCTTGTGCCGTCGCGACGCTCAGCAACATGAATAATTTCATCCAGGCAATTGTCAGCTTCTTCATCTTAGATTCCGGTTTCTATGATAAAAATCTGTCGGTTCCCACTTTTCGGGTCGATTCCGTCCACGCAGACCATGCTGTTATCGTCACTGAAACGGGGGTGCAAGTCGCATCGGGCATCGCCCTTCAAGAAACGTTCTTCGAGCATCTGCATCGTTGCTAGTTTGCGATGCTGGCCGGTTTCCATTCCGTACAGCCATACGCTATTGGTCATCTGCTTCGTGTCCTTGCTTCCGTCCGTCAGCAACCATTTGCCATCCAAGCTGAACGAGCAATGTCCATCCCATTGAAAAGGTTCGACAGGTTGAAATTGGACACGGTCAGCAGTATCTGCAAGGAACACATGGCTCCGGCTATCGGCCGGATAGTTAAACGTCGCGATCAGTTCGTTCTGGTTTCGCCATCCGAAATGGGAAACACTCGATCCATACGGGATGAGTCTGCGCATGCCAGTTCCGTCAAGCCCTACGGTATATAATCCTGTCTCCAGTTTCGATGCATCCTTATTCCATGTTCTCGGCAAAAACAAAAACCTAGTCCCGTCGCGATTGATGTCGGCATGCTCCACCCACATGTGCCTTTCGTCAATTTCAGGGTGATACGTCAATATATCATCGGCCATTTGCTTGTAAGACACCGCTAGCCTCTTTTGCCCGGTAAGTAAATCAATGATAAACACCCCGTCGTCTTCCGGATAAGCCACATCCGGATTCGGGTCACTTGTCCCGCTGTAGCTTACCACCTTACGGAGCCGACTGATACGGCCATAATTCACATGCACTGCACTTTTCCCATCTTTGGACAATCCGCTGATCGTATCGGCGACAATTGTGCGGTTGCCTGTCCTGATATCAAAGCGTACCGATACCAAACGGCCGTCCGATACATCATTGAAGTAAAACTCAGTATTAGGATTCAATGGATTCCAATGCAGCATGCAACCTTGCTGCAGGTTCCACGCATTTGTTTCGGTTATCCTATTGAACGCGCCGGTTTTCATGTCCACCAACCCGATCGCCGCTTTTTCTCCGGGATTGGGCAGCCTGTTATTGAATGGTGCTTCCAGGCTCAGCACATAGGTTTTGTCGCGGTTCCACGGATTGATGCCATAGTAACCAAAGAAATGGTTTTGGCTGCCCGATGTCAGCATCCTGACAGCAGCGTCTTTCTGTTGGCGATGTCCAAGGCTCCTACCGCAACCCGTCGCCAACGACAGGCCAATGACGGTTGATTTCACCAAAAAATCTCTTCTATCCATTTTACTTCAAATGATATGGTATTAAATTTTGCCCGGTCGCTTGAAGCCGGCGGCGGCATCATCCAATACCAGCACCCAATCTTCTGTCGACATCTCCTCCGGAGGATTGAACGTATAAGCATCTGCCTTTTGTATTTTTCCGTCCTTATGCGCTTTCCCGGTCCGTGGGTTATACCACCAAACCTGCAGGGTATCGCCGCTCAACAGACTGGTATTTACGGTCACCGGTCTTATGCCCGGTAGATACAACATGGCATAGCTGCCGCTTTTACCACGAGTAGCACTTACGTGGAGTGGATCTTCCAAGTTTTCGCCCAATACTAACCCTTGGTCTGGTATGCGCTCAAAGAACGGTCTGGAAAGCATCAGGTTCTTCAGATGCTGCATTTGCTGCGCTCCAGGCAAATCCAATGATTCTTTCCAGGTGCGTAGCGGCCCGTGCATAGGTTCGCGTCCGGGCATGTACATCTGCCAAACAGCCGCGCAACCGTAGGTGTGCCCGAGTCCACCATAGAACACGCCCCAATACGCCTTTTTCCGGATATCCAATGCATTTGCATATCCATGTTCCTTTGCGTTGAAACAGACCGGATGCTCTTCATAGATAGGTTCAGCGTCCATCGTGGGTTTCACGGGTGTCAGCCGATAGTCGTAGGCGAGCTTCTTATAGGAGTTGCCATCCCTACAGTGTCCGGTTTGGTGCATGTTGAAGTCCAGCCAATCATCCTCATGGAACCACTTGGAGGAGCCACCCGGTTTGGTGGGCTGCGGGTGGAACGAAATCAAGGCCCGGTCGTGACCTCCGGACCCGTCGACGATACCGGCGGCCATGTTGCGCCAAACGGCTTTATGCACGTCTTCGCTCGGATTCCTGTCGCCGCCCAAAATCCAGATGATGTTCCAAGCATCCTTATAGCGATTCCCGAGGAACTTGCCGTAAATCCGGGCGTTTTCCGGATTGAAGATTTCCGGCCCCACGCCCCATCCTAGTTTCATCAGTTTGTCACCCCATGTAGGCAATAGACCGATATACATGCCGCGTTTGGCGGCTTCGTTGATGATCCAGTCGACATAGTTAAAATATGCTTCGTTGGGTTTGGTAGGATCATCGTCAATTAGTGGGACATCGCCCAAGGAATTAGGCATATGCAATCCATCGAGTTCGGCTAGCACCACGGCCTGGATGACATTGAATCCCTTTGCTTTTCTATTATCGAGGTACATCGCGGCCTCTTCTTTCGTAGTCCTATGGAAAAGTTCCCATGCGGTGTCCCCCAAGTAAAAGAACGGCTTCTCATCCTGGGTTACCAGGAAACGTCCATTTGCCGAAACACGCAACCGCCTGTTGTCGTCTTTTTGTCCCAAGCCTAGTGTGAGGGCTAGTGTTGCGGTAATCCACAGTATACCTATTTTTTTTTCCATTGATTTAACGATTAGTTCCTGTTCAATTTTCCTCCATTAATACGCGGAAACCGTATTTCACATCGCGCGAATAATCATAACGGTAAGCCGAGCGCATCAGCTCTTTGGCACTTCCATAGTTCCCCCCACGCATAATCTTACGATAGAGGCCATCGAAGCTTCTCAAACTGTTCTCCTGTGATGGCCCCCTTGGATCGGTCACCGCCCCAGTTTCATAGTTACCTTTCCAATCCAGGCACCACTCAAACTGGTTTCCCGGCATATTGATGAGTCCCCAAGGGTTAGGCTTCCCATCATCTACCGGCCGAAGCTGTATCGTTTGTTCGGGGTCTCCTGTTTTGAAGTTGGCGTATTCCAATGAAATATCGTGTCCTGTGAAATACGGCGTCGTGGTACCGGCCCTACAGGCATATTCCCATTCCGCCTCTGTTGGCAACCTGAATCGATGTCCCGTCTTACTGCTCAACACCTCGCATATCCACTCGGCATCAAACCAACTTACCGTCGCTGGCAAGCTGTTGTCGCCATAGTTTTTCATTCCTGTCAGCAACCGCAGTAAGCTATTTGACATTTCCACTGTGGCGAGGTAATATGGTTTGGAAATCGTCACCTCATGTTGCAGCTCCCATTCCTCACGTCCCGGTTCGTCCACTGGCGATCCCATGAGGAAAGTACCAGCTTCGATATGGTTGAGTTGCAATACCGGTTTGCCATCTACCATCAACTTCATATTGCCGTCAGGGATTCCTGCTACCTCGGCCTTATAATCCGGCACCTTTCGGTTCATCCGTTCCTCACGTTCCTGCTGGAGGCGTTGTTTGACGATTTTGACATCTTGCTCGTACATCGCATCTTTCTGCGCCAGTACTTTTGTCAGCTCACCATACGTCAGCTCGTGGGCATCAGCGTTGTTGGGGTTTGTGCCGTTTAACCATTCCTCCAGATTTGTATATCCGTCGCCGTCGTTGTCCGCCGCATGGTCGCTGCCGTTAGCTATATCCAAGCCATGCTCATCTTCCCACTCATCGGGCATTCCATCACGGTCGGTGTCAAGAGGCGAAATGCCGGCAGCGTATGTTGGCCATCCGCCTACATCATTTTGGGAGTTGATGATCTTACCGGTCCCGGTTCTTACGTCATTCACTATGCGCTGGTCCACGGCGTCCCGCTTTGGCAAAGTCGCACCGGCATGGTTGAGTACCGTTTCGAATAGCGTTTCGGCATCCATTTGCTGGTAAGGCAACGTGGGATAAGGGACTTCCAGCACTACTTCTTTTCGCAAGCTGTCGGACGCCATCAGTAGCCGCGTATTGTCAGTGGTATCCCCTTGGTTCGCCGCATGATAGTTGCCGGCGATATAAATATTTGTATAATGGTTTTCGGGCTCAAACGCATATTGCCTGGACCTGTCACTGGTCGATGGGCCCGGCTTGATATAGTTATTGACATAGTTTATCCGCGCTTGACCCGGATTAGACGTATAGCCCGGCAGTTCGCCCCAATCGTAGATGACGTTGTTCCGAATTTCCACGACAGCTCCCGGCTCCTCGCCTTTGTTCTGTATCAATGGATTTCTGGAATTGTTGTGTGCATAGATGTTATTTAGGAGCGAAATTGCGCCGGTTTTGCCTTCGATGATAGACCCCATGCTATGAGGGCCTTTGGGATGGAACGAGTGGAACAATCCCTCGGCGATGATACACCACTGGATCGTCACCATTTCGCTGTATGAGGATAGCACCTCATCTGTGCTCCAACTTGCTGAGCAGTGGTCCAGTATAATGTTGTTGCCAAAGTTGATCGAAACAGCATCCAACTCCTGACGCTGGTCTTCGCCCAAACGAGATCGTATATGCCGGATGATTACCTCGTCGGTCTCAATAACCAACGAAAAATCTTTCAGGCAAATACCATCCCCCGGTGCTGTCTGCCCTGCTATGGTAATAAATGGATTGGAAATAAGGAGTATCCTTTTCAAGGAAATCAATCCACCTTTTTCGAATACGATTGTCCTCGGCCCTTCTGCCTCTACGGCTTGCCGTAAGCTTCCTTCAATCACAGGTTCGTCTGCATCGTAATCTTCAAGTGTCGTCACGATGTACACTTTGCCTCCCCGACCGCCTTGGGTGAAGGCACCAAAACCTTCCGCACCGGGAAAGGCAGGAATGCGGTCGTCTTTGGCTTGTTGCCCGCAGCTTACATACATCAAGACCAACAACAAATACTTGATAAATTTGCTCATCGATTTCTATAAGTTTATATCAGTCAAACAATGATAGGCAGATAAAACAGCAATAAAGAAGAATCGGACAACAAAAAATACGCAATCGTTTCCGGCAACGATTGCGTCATTTAGCGGCTGACATCACCGATTCCCTCTTCGTGGAAACCAAGGCGATGCCAAAGGGAGGCAGCGAAAGCTTAATCCCGTCACGGGCATTTCCCAGGCTCGCCGGATCGGCCTTCCAGAACTCGGCCAACCAATCCGCTGTCAGCAAATTGGCGGCAGCCAAGTACTTCATGTATAGCGTACCATGTATCGCTTCAACGCTAACATGCTGATGCTCCCCTGTGTGATTAGCCACCAAAAGCCAACGGTGCTCGCCATGTGCGAGCGCCAAGCCCGAAAACTCCAACGGATGGCTTGACGCCACCTGTCTCACGACCGCTATTTCGGATGCTCTGCTCAAGAACTGGAACACGGCAAGCACCGGAAAATCGATTGGACCCTTCGGAAACAACGGATGCCTATCCGAATCACGCTGAAAAAACAAGCCACGTTCCCCCACCAAGCGGTAGTACGTCATGCCAAGCGCTCGGTTTTCTGCCAATACGGCGATACTGCCTGTCGTCCAACCAGCGGCGAAAAGCGTGCCTTGCCGGTCATCCACCTGCTCGGGCAATAGCGCGGAGGATACTACCACCGGGGCAGTAGCATTAGGGTTAAATCGAGGTTTCAACGATATGGGAGAAATGAATACATCATGGTTTGGATACAGTCTTTGCGCAGTTTGCAATACCTCCCGTTGTCCGGCCAATGTTTCCACCAACGACGCATGGTCAAATGCGTGTACTTGCGGATTGATGCTGAAACTGATAAAATCGAAACCGGTGGCCTTCGGCCTTTGCCTGTTCAACTCAGCGAAGTAAGCGTCGGTACCCACGCCCAGCAACGTGTCAGGCAGTTGCCTGCGTAGCCTTGCCAGCCACTGAAGCATGGCCCCCGCGGTGGTAACCTTCTCTCCCTTGGTTAGAAGAAGCAAGTACTTGATCTTGGCCCGATAAGCCGAAACCTGTTCGAGAAAATCCTCATCCACCTGTTCATTGGCCTGTAGCGCCACAAACAGGGGTGCAGACAGTCCGGTCAACACCCCGACAGCACGCAGAAGCACTTGGCGCCAATCCGGTGCATCCACGTCCATGGAAATACGAAGATGGTCGACCCTTAATGCGCCGAGTCTTTCCTTGGCATGGTGCGTAAGCATGTCGGGAAAATCGTCCAAGTCCAGCCCGATTCGCAGCGGTCCGCTATCGCCATCCAATCCGCTGCTCAGCGTCAGCGTTCTGTCGTTCCGTCCAGCGTCAGTCGGCCTATCGGCACCGGCGCACCAAAAAACAACCTCCTGATTGACTTCATCGCCCTGTACTACCCTTACCGGGAAAGGGAGATCAAGTGGGGTGCAATAGGTCTTATAAGAAGCGTCCGTCCAGTTGCGCTGATCCTCCGTCTCAAATACGTCGCCCCTCATTTCCAAGGTCAGGTCTGTGCCCATCGGGCTTTGCCACCGCATATTCCTGATATTCCTGAAAGGTTGGTCCGGCATGATGTCAACCGGAAAATCTGCGACATATTGCCTGCCAGAGGGTTCTGTAATCGCACAGGGGATTCCCTTACATCCATCGATAGGATGCAATATGCAAAACCCGATACGGTTTCTGAGAAACGGTCGCTTAGCCTTTCCAACCAAGCGGAAATTCAGCTTACCTGCAGCCGTTCCGGAGATATGATAATATGCATCAAACCAAATATCCCCTTTCTGGAATATAGCTTCCATACAGATGTCGAAGGCATTCTCCCTAATCTCCTGATTGACGATGCGCAGCCTGGGTACAATGGTATCCCAGTTTTGATCGCGCACGGCCACGTACATCATCCGCAGCAATTCCTCGTTGCCGTACCGGATGTATCGTAGGGAACCGTCGATAAGCGTCAGCCGCAATGGGCCAGCTTTCAGCACCAGCCCCTTCGGCAGTGGTTCCGCTGTCCCGTGGCTAACGAGGTTTAAGAAAGCATCGCGCTGCATATCCTGCGGTTATGTGATTGTTCTAATCTGTTCGTCCACGGAAGCCGGTTCAAATACCTTTTTCCAATCGTCTTTGAAAATCATCGGCTTGCCGATGGCAATCGCTTTGTTGCACGCGTCAGAAAACACACCGTCTATCTCATCGAACAGTACAGCGGCCATGATGTTGAGGTGACCCAGAAAGAAATCCCTTGCCGCCCCTTTTGGCACTCCCTGCCTAACGACCTCTTCAAGGGCTTCTTTCATCATCGTAAGGCAGCTTCCGGTGAATGTTTCAGACAAGGCGGGTTCCAGCAAGCCCATCTGTTCGATGGTTATACGGTGCGCTCTTGAAATCGGAGCATAGATCTCCGTGGCCAATCGTTCGCCTTTCTCATAGTCCTCTTCAGGCCCTTGTATCAGCGCGCTTACGATTGCCTGTTTTGCCGAAATCCCGCCGAAATAATCGAAGTGATCGGCACGATTTTCCTCATAGTTGAAAATAGACGGGTGTGCCGGATGCGACGCGAAGTAGCTTACATCTGCTCTCGCTGGCAGCGCGCCAGCTAGAGGTGCGGCGGGATCCAAGCATACCACCAACGCTCCGGGCTTCAGCATGGGCACCAACTGGTCAGCTACCATTTTTATCGCCACATCGGGTACCGCCAAAATCATGATGTCGGCTTCTGGCACCGCCTTGGACACTTCCGATACGTTCACACCTTTTTCGAGCAGGCGCTGCTTTCCTGCCTCGCTGACTTCCAAATAAGCGGTCCGGTAATGGGCCGAATCCTTCAACTTGTCGGTGATTCGGCATCCCATTTTGCCTCCAGCACCTACCAATACAACATGTTCCATATTCATTTTCGTTTTACATTTGACTTATTGTCCAGGTAAGAATTGACCGATGTTTGACGCATTGATCTCCAATAGCCCGGTATTCACTATATAAGGGATGGACACTATCCCCGCTTTCCGGTCATTAGCCGACAAGGCGTTCACGCCGTGCGCCATATCAAACAAAAACTGGGCTCCGTACCAAGTGAACAGCTCACGTTTCTGGCCTACTAGGTGCTGTACAACACCATCTTTCAGTAGGCGCAGGTGTTCAGGCTCCCAGTCCACCGTCGTCACTTTCACCTTTCCCTCCTGCCTTGCTTCCCGAATTGCCAGACCGATACCAGGTCCGCTCATGGCATCAAAACCACAGATACCGGCCAAATCGGGATGGGCACGCAACAGGTCGGACGTAATCCGTGCAGCTTCTTCCACACTGGCCTTATCGTCATACCTCCCTACGAACTCGATATCGGGATAACTATCAAATACAGCCTTCATGCCAAGATACCCTTCCTCCATGTTCGTCATCCCCAATATGCCCAGATACGCTACCTTTCCCTTACCCTCGATCAGTTTGGCCATCGCCTCAGCTTGCAATCTGCCTATTTCGCGCCAATCGGTTCCCAGGAATGCATGCCGCCGACTGCCAGGGATGTCAGAATCGTAGACTACCGTTGGAATGCCTGCATCGACCGCCTTGTTGATTGCCATCGCTAGGCCCGGGTCCGTCCCATTGATCAGCAGTCCTGCTGGCTTGGCAGCAATCACTTGCTCAATGACCGCAATCTGCGCGGCAACATCCCAATCCGAGGGGCCCAAGATCGTTGTCTTCACGTTACGCGCTTTACCCCAACGCAGAAACGCGGCCTGATCATGGTTCACATACATTGGAAAGTTGATGGCCGTTGATATCAATATGTACTCTTCCGTATCGAACGTGTAGTCGCTGTCTACCGTGCTGGCTTCGACGTGCCGGTTAAACTGCTTGTTGCCAATGCGGTTGGGGTCACATGCCCCACACAGCACCATGCACCAAAATAACGTCCAAACGCCTATCCGGCATCGATTTCCCGTTGTTGTCCCCATAATCTTGATTTATCTTTTGCCGACCACCTTCTTTAATGATTTCACCGACTGCTTTTTCAGTGCGAGATCCAGCCATACCGCTACGATCAGGATAATGCCCAACACAATGTCTTGCCAGTACCCAGACACGCGGGCGATGATTAACACGTTGCTGACAAGCCCCATGAATATCGTACCCAGCAATGCCCCGAATACCTTGCCGGTGCCTCCCAATAAGCTCGCACCACCCAGGATGGCTGCTGTTATCACCCGCAATTCCATGCCCCGGCCGGACGTTCCAAGCGCAGCACCCATCCGGGCTGCCAACAACACCCCTGCTATGCCCGCCAATAGCGATATCAAGACAAATGAATGCATCTTGAGCCGCTTTACGCGAATGCCGGATAGGATAGCTGCTTGCTCATTGCTCCCGATATAATAATACTGGCGGAACAACACATGTTTTGACATCAGCACGTGCAGCACCAACACGACCGCCATCATGATCCAGACCGGCGACTGAAATCCCAGAAACCTCGATTGTCCGAGCACCGTAAAATCAGCATGGAGGTTCTGAATACCAGAGCCGCTTATCATCATGGCGACTCCGCGCACGATGCCCATCATGGCCAGCGTCTGTATCATCGGATTGATGCCCACGTAAGCCACCAGATAGCCGTTTATCAATCCAATCAGCGCGGCAGCTCCCACACCCGCCAAAATAGCCGGTAGCGGATACATGCCGTGATTGTACAGCAGGTAAGCGGCAATACCACCACTGAGCGCCACCACTGACCCTACGGACAGGTCAAACGCTCCGGAAATCAATAAAATCATCATTCCGCAGGCCACGATGGTCTCGATGGAGATATTCAAAAACAACTGCGAAAGGTTGCCGAAAGTAGGAAAGACCGATGGCCAGGCGATGCTCGCAACGATGCACACCACCGCAATGGATAGGGCAATCGCTATTTCCCGCTGTTGCAATAATCTATTTATATTCATATCTAAGGTGTTCGTTACTCCCCATTACCCGCGGCGTAAGCCATAATGCGCTCTTCTGTAGCTTCTTGGCGTTCGATTTCATGCACCAGTATCCCTTCGCGCATGATCAGCACCCGATCACTCAATTCCAGCAATTCGGGCAACTCAGAAGAAATGAGCAAGATGGCACATCCTTCCTTGGCGATGGATTTCAGCAGCTCATGAATCTCCGCTTTTGCGCCGACGTCCACACCGTGCGTAGGTTCATCCACCATCAATACTTTGGGGTTAGTCAACAGCCATTTCGCCAACACGATTTTTTGCTGGTTACCGCCGCTTAGCTCCCCGACCTGCTGGTTCACGCCCATGGCTTTCACACGGAGCCGGTCCATCAACCGTTCGGTTGCCTTCGTTGCCGCCGACGTTTTGACGAACCCCCTACGGGCGAGCCGACGCAACGTAGCCGACACAATATTTTCTTCCAGCGTCATATCCATAAAAAGGCCTTGGCTCTTCCGCTCTTCCGGCAAATAAGCAATCCCTACCCGCATCGCATCAGCCGGGTGCATTATTGACAGGGGCACCCCATCTACCGCAATGGAGCCTTCGGTAGCCGGATTCGCCCCGAAAATAGCGCATGCAAGCTCGGTCCTGCCTGCCCCCACCAATCCAGCCACACCGATGATTTCTCCCTGCCTCAGTGACAAGCTGACATCCGAAAACCCCTTACCCGATAGCCGCCTTACTTCCAATACGCGCCTGCCAAAGTCGCGTTTTTCATAGTCCCTATTTGGGAGCGACCGCCCTACCATATGATGTATCAGCTTATCGGCCGTCAGTGCCGCAATTGGAAATGTACCGTTCAGCTTCCCATCTTTCAGTACGGATACCACGTCCGCGATTTCAAATATTTCTGCCATGCGGTGGGAAATATACAGTATCGCAACGCCGGACTGCTTCAATCGTTCGAGTAGCGCAAACAGGCTGCGTGTTTCCGTTTCAGTGATCGAAGCTGTAGGTTCGTCGAGTATCAATACATCAGGCTGATGGGACAGTGCCTTGGCTATTTCAACCATCTGCTGCATACCTGGCGAAAGGTCACCTACCGGTTCCTCGGGCGATATCGGCAGATTCAGGCGCGAAAGCAACGCCATGGCCTGCTCCCTGAGCACATCGGTCTGCTGAAACCCAAACCGCGTGGCGGGCTGGTTACAAACATAGATATTCTCCGCAACCGTCAGGTGGTTGGCCAAACTACGTTCTTGGTAAACTATCGATATGCCCAGTTCCTGAGCGTGCCGTGGGTTTTTGATCAGTATCAGCTTGCCGCGCAAGAGGATACGACCTCCATCAGCGCGATAGGTGCCTGACAAGATTTTCATCAACGTGCTTTTCCCGGCCCCGTTTTCTCCGCAAATCGCGTGAATGGCACCCGGGTGAAACCGCAAGCTGACATCAGAAAGTGCCTGTACCCCGGGAAACGATTTGCTAATCCCTTCAAGCGTGAGTACATCGGCACTATTTTCCTTGGCTATCATCTATACCGCCTTTGTATACATAATCAAAGTACCGCTCGTTACCGTTTTGTCCGCCCTTAAATGCGATTTCAATCCCGTCATACACTGGATTTTTGGAATGTGCCAGACACAGCGGCGACCCTGGAGCGATTGGAACCAGGAATTCAAGGGCATAAATATCCAGTTCGCTGGCTACTTGGCCTGCGGTATCGCCTCCCGATATGACAACGCGCGATTTACTGTACTTCTTAAGCAAGGATTTGAGTATCCTCCCTTGGAGCACGCCGAGCGTCACCGGCTCCGTCCCGTTTAATTGGGCAAGCACAGCCTTGGTTTCCGTAATCGAGGGATCATCAGGTCCAAGTGCAGAAAAGAGTATCAATTTCCTGGATTTCTGCAGCAATTTCATGGCCTTCGAGATGATGACTACATATTCTTCGTCACGTGTTTGGGGATTCATCAGCCGTTTGGCATCCATTCGCAAGCTGCTGAATCCGTTGGCAACCGACCACTCGATTTGCTTCTTGGTCATCGGCGAGCAACTGCCCGTCACGACGATAATACGATTGGCTTTTCCTGCAGACAGGTTATTGGCCTGTAGCTTTTTCTTACCCGCCCGTTCAAAAAATGCAGACAGCGCATGCTCCACACCGGATGAACCAACGATCAATTGCTGCTGCGGCTTGCTAAAACGTTCGATCAGGCCGCCGATCTCATGAAGATGCTTTTCGTGCAAAACATCGAAAAGCACAATAGGTGGATCCCCCTGATTGGAGGTCTTTGCGACAAGCTTTTCGCGCTCGTCAACAGGTGCTTCCAAGGCGAAAACGTCTACCAGCTTCACTTCCCTGTCGGTCTGTTGGCCCAGATGAAGCCTTAGGTCACTTTCGTTCATCGGTGTTACCGGATGCTTAGACATCGTAGGGTGTCTGTCCAATCGGTAGGTTACGCCGTCAGCACGCGCGAATAGGTTGCCGAAAAGACAAAACCGATTCAGGTCCGGCGCACCGACCAGCAAAGGGACCCATGATGCAGGAAATGCCTGCAATGCGATTTCCGTTGCGTATCCGATGCTGCCGATGCCTGGTGACGAGTCAAAAGTTGAGCATATCTTGTAATGGAAAAAGCGCGTTGGAATCCGACTTATCCTCGCAAAAATGTCCGGCAGCTTTTTTCGCATTTGCACGGGATTCATCGTCCTACTTACGCCCGCAACGCCAAATGCAGCCAATGTGCGGTCGCCGTCGAACACCTCGTTTTTCAGCCTAAACGCAGAAAGTTCCTGCGCCGTCGGCACTTTTAAAAAGAGTGCTGCAGGCACTCCATTCAACGCCAAGGCTTCCAGTACGTCGGCAGACCCCGTAAAATCATCACCATAATAAGTCAGTAACATTTCGCTATCCATCCTTTTATATTTGCAATAGTCTTTATCCGAACATTTCCATAGCCTGCTGCAGTTCGATGTGCGTTTCGGCGTAGTCGGCTAACGTCATTCCCTTCAATGCGGCCTCCCATCCCTGTCTCACGCTGCGGATTCCAGCAGCTATACCTTGGGGATGCGCCATTATTCCTCCGCCGCAGAGGTACATCATGTCCACTGATCCCACAGCGCGGTAGGTGTCAACCGCCTGACCGGCCCATTGCCCGGAAGAAACCACGGGCATCACTTCGTGCCCTCCCAGCAGCGGCGCAAGGCACGCATTTATCGAAGCCACTACGGACTCATCGGACTCACAAAACTTATTTCGCAGGCCATTGGTGTGCAGATGGTCTACACCCGCCACCCGCCATATTTTCTGGTAAGCCTTGAAGTCCACCCCCAAACATTCGTGGCGGCTCAATGCGCCCCAGAAGTTGCGATGCCCGTGGATGGGGAGCTGGCTATGCTTTCGCAGCGCTACGACCCCGGAAATACCTACGTGGTTGATGCTTACCATGAGACACGTTCCACCCATCGCCAATACGGTATCATGCCGCCTCCGCATATCATCGATATCGCCGCTGACGTTGAAGGCAAACATGGGCTTCTTCCCCGTTTTATCGGCGTATCTATTGAGTACCTCCATGACCCTTTCTACACGCTGATCAAAGGGCGAGGACGGAGCGTCTCCCATCAATTCGTCATCTTTAATGAAGTCGATTCCCGCTTCGCTCAATTCGTGTACCTGTTGCGCGGTGTCTTGCGGGCTTAACCCCACACTAGGCTTGATGATTGTGCCGATTACCGGCCGTCCATGTACGGCAGTCAGCGCCCGGGTGCCGCGTATTCCAAACTGTGGCCCACCATACCGGCTGTAGCTGATAGGGATGTCGATATCCAGCAGCTTCATGCCCGAGAATGCACCGAGTTCAAAGAGGTTGCCGGCTACGGTAGCCATTAGGTTTGGAAGATTCACGCCCACATTGGCCAATGGCCATTCCAGCTCAACGGTTGCCCGTCTTATGGGTGCCTTTGCATTTTTCACCTTTGCCCCTGCCAGCGAAGGAGCCGATACCAAGCCAAGTTCTTCAATCGCTGTCACGCGTGCGGCAGCGCGTTCGCGCAACTCATCGGTTTCGCCTGGCACGCGCACGAACGTACCGCATGACTGCTCCCCGGCCATCATCTCTGCCGCTTCATCCAACGGGTAATTGGTTTCTATGAGGTACTTCGCGCTTATCGTTTCTTTTTCCATGGTCAATATGTAATCACCTTGCCGGTCACTGCCGACTCATAAGCGTCGTATACCAGTTGCATGGTCTTGAAATTATCTTGAGCATCCGTTTCCGCAACGCCTTTCCCTTGCAAGGTATCGCGGAAGTTCCGGTTTATTTCCACTATAGAAGCATGTACCAACGCATACGCTGGGTCCGCCCATGCATAGGCAACCGGTTCGGCCTTCTCGCTGACGGTACCTCGATCCGTTGTGACTTTAACGGTATGACCGGCGCATATTTCCGCAGTACCCAAGGTGCCTTCCAAACGTACGAGCGTCTGTGGGAAAACCTCCTCTTCGAGCAAAGAAGCATAGGACAGTTCGACGGCGCAATGCGCTCCGCTCCGCATCTCCAGCAGGATGTTTGCCACGTCCTCTCCCTTGATGCGCGGGTTTACGGTGTTCGTAAGGCAATACATACTTTTTGCTTCGCCAAGCAGAAACCTGACGATGTCCAACACATGCGACCCGATGTCCATCAGGATAAACCGCTCCAAGGAAGCCAAGAAGGGTTGGTTGTCAAAAACGGGGAAATGCGAACAGAATGCAATCCGCGCTTTGAAAACCTTTCCAATCCTGCCTTCATCGAGTAGTGCTCTCAATCGCCTTATCGGCGTCTGCCAACGAAAATTCTCATGGATAAAAAAAGGGACACGTGTGTTTTTGCCTAGTCGTACCAATTCACGGGATACGTTGACGTCAGGTGCCATCGGCTTCTGGCAGATTACCGGTATCGACCACTTTATCGCTTCTTTTACAAAGAAAGCATGAGTATCCACATCGGTAATGATATCTACAAAATCAAGATGTTCCTTTTCAAAAAGTGCCCTGATGTCATCGTAAACCGCAGGGATACCGAAGCGCCGGGCCAGGTCGTTTGCTTTGCTACGCGTTCGGTTATACACGGCGACCAGTTCCACGTGGTCCAGTTCAAGCCACGCCGCGATCTGGTATTGCGCCCAGAATCCGCAACCGATGATAGCCCCTCTTAAAATACGCTCATTGTTTCCCATAGCTGCTTATGCCTAGTGTATCCGTTCAAAATAGTGCACCCCCTTTTTGTTGGCCGCCACGATATCCAGCAACCCGTCGCCGTTTACGTCTTTCGCCAACACCTGAAGCCCTACACCCGAATTGTTGTCTATCTCATGTGGTATCCATGACGGGCCGCTCCCCTCGACTACAGATTCAAACCAGTACAATACTGCTGGCTCTTTCGCGCCCGGATCATGCCCATTGTGCGCGTAATACCGCTTGCCGGTTATCAAATCCGGGATACCGTCACCATCTATGTCGGCCAATTCCAATGCGTGGGCTTGCGAAAACATACGGTTGATTCCATGCAGCCTCCAGGCGGCATCTCCATCGGCGTCCATGGCCTGTTCATGCCACCACATCCCGTAGTTGTGCGGAGACGAGCCGATAACGTCTGCCAACCTGTCGGTAATCAGCATCCGCTCTTTCAGGTTATTCCGTTTCAAGCCTTGCAAAAGTTCCTTGATACTGGCGCTGGACCAGTCCGTCCGGCTTTCCTTACCTTGTGCGGCGACACCCGGCCCTTTGTAGGTGATCTTCCATATACGACCACGTTCACGATCCCGGCCCGGATGATCAAGCGGCACCTCGTAGTGCCCGATGATGCGATTGTAGAAGTCTGCTACGTACAGCGCACCATCAGGTCCCATTTGAACGTCTACAGGTCGGAACCACGGATCGTCGGTGGTCAGGAAGTCATCCTCCTGCCGCCCCACGGGCGATGATCCACACCAATCAACGGCGTAGCGGTAAATGCGCGACTTCACCACATCGCCAACATAGAAGTTGTTGCAGTAGGCTTCGGGGAACCTATCGTCCGCATAATATGCAATACCGGCCAAGGCTGTCGCTTCTTGGTCGTGAGGCTTCATTTCCGGAGCATAGCCTATTCCGCCCTCCATTTTTCCGAAATGTGGATATTCGCCTCCTGTAATCAATTGGTATAGCGGAGAGGAGTGGCAATCGACCGAATACAGGTATCCCCGTTCGTCGAAAGCTAGTCCAAAGGGATTGACACGCCCGGATGTGGTCTGCTGCAACCTGCTGCCATCCACCTGAAAACGGAAGGTATTGCCGGAAGACAGCACCAGCCGACTGCCATCGGTACCTTTCGCATCCGATTCATTGCTGAATCCATGGCAGGCATAAATCCATCCATCGAAGCCGCGCGTCAGGCCGTTGATCATACCATGCGTATCCTTGTAGCCAAAAGCACCCACCAACACCTTGGTACTGTCCGTCCCCTGTGTTCGCAACTCCGGGAAGTAATAAATATTCGGTATGCTGAACGATATCACCCCATCGCGGTATGGCAATATGCCGATGGGGATATTCAACGTATCGGCGACGTCGGTGAACACATCCGCACGTCCATCGCCGTCTGTGTCTTCCAAAATGGTTATCCGGTCTTTACCTTTTCCCGGACCGGCCGGAAACGGGTAGGCCGTGGTCTGGCTGACCCACAGCCTACCTCGCGCGTCGAACGCCATATTCATCGGCTTCCCGATTTGGGGCTCGGAGGCAAACAGTTCAATCTCGAATCCATCGGGCAGCCGAAAGCGCTTTTTGGCCTCCATGGCCTCCACCGCTTCCGTGCTACGTACGTGGTCCGCAAAAACGTCGACTTCGGACTCGTTTTGTCCGCCGCCGGAGTTTTGACAGGCAACGAACACCGTCGCAACAGCCATGCCGACGATCAACAGGTAAACGGTATTATTCCAGGTCATCGATTTCAATCTTTGTGTCCTTTCTTTTAAGGCAAAACATGCACTATGATACGCTGAAAAGCCGTCAACGTCGGGGTACCATCGTCCTGCACTTCCAGAATGAGGTGCAGGGTTGCCCGCCGGTCTACCTGAGGCGCCACCAGTTGCACACGCCCGTCAGGCAACTCGTTCAACGCCACCGTTTCGTCCAAGGTACCGGCTTCCCGGTATTGCCACCATCTCAAGCGGACTCGATCGCCGTCCGGATCTTTCGTCTTTCTTGCATCCAGCGTCAGTGTTTTCCCGGCACGCACCGTGCGGTCACCCACACCTCCGCGGATATGGATGACGGGCTTATGATTCGCGTCTTCAAAACGCTCGACTACGCACCAGTCCAATTTGGCTATAAAATCATGGTTCACTTGCACCATCCATCGGCGTATCGCTTGCCCATGATCTCCATCGTGGATGTCAACATACACATTGGGCAGGTCGGGATGGGCGACAAACCGGCCGCCCCAACCGCCGAATGTCGGATCTTCGTGGTTGCGCAAGCCGTTATCCAACGCCCACAATTGGGCGGGCGTGTCCCCTTCTCCGCATCCCAACGGCATTTTTGCACCCAATGGACCGTGGCCATTGGTCACATTCCGCTCAAAGAAGGCCCTATCGTGGGCACCAACGGTCCAAGTCGTGCTAAAGCCATCGCACCAAATCAACATTAGCCCCGGATGATGGCGCTCGATATAGTTCCCCGCGTCATCCTGATACCATATCGTATAGAACCTTGCTTTGGCAATGGCCCGTTCATAGTCCTGTGGATGACGGTTTTTCAGCACGAAGAGCGCTCGGGAAAGCGTATTTGCCCCTCCCCATGCCTGGATATGTACCGGCCTTGGGTCATCGCTGAGCAATACATCCACGATACGGTCTGACCCCGGCGTGTCTGGCCAGTCGTCCGGAAAATATTCAACCTTGTGCCCGGGTTTCTGGTCCCACGTCTTTATCGTCCGCATGTGTTCATAATCCTCATCGCCCACCACAATCCTTGCCCTTACCGTATCCGGATGCGGATAAAGCCCATCGTGCTTTATCAAGTTCGGATATACTTTTTCATACGCATCAATCTGATCCTCAATCCATCGTTCGGCACTGTGGCCGTTTTTCTGGAAGCGCGAGTTGGTTTGGACGATAGCCTCCAAGTCGACATGGCATGTATTCAAAAGGAAGCGAACCATGGACGCCCGGTCATCGCATTCACCGTCTGTCATGACGATTACCCGAGGCCGTTTATCCTGTACCGCCCTCCCTGCCTCCGCTACGTCGACGGACTGAACCAGCAAGCAAGCAGCCACACCTATGACAACAGAACGGCGGCACGCTTTCATGGCACTACCTCTACAACTACCCGTTGGTAACCAACCAATGATGGCACCCCGTCGTCTTTCGCCTCCACGATGAAGTGTATCGTCTTCGGCTCTTCCACATCGGGGGCGGTAAACGTAATTGCCTGTTGATCACTGCCGGAAAAGTCCACAAGCCGATCATAGGTACCCACCTCCCTATACTGCCACCAATTGAACGTCAACTTGTCTCCATCCGGATCTTCGCTCCCCGAAGCGTCCAGCGTTACGGTTTCTCCGCTTTTGACGGTGATATCCGTTCCCACGTCCACCCGCACTTTCGGCGGATGGTTTGCATCTTCATACCGCTCGGCAACGCACCAGTCCATCCGTGCCTGGAAATCCGCGTTCGAGGCCGATACCCAGCGGCGCATGGCATGGCGCTTGTCTCCATTGTCATCGTCGTCGACGGCGTTCCGATAGGTATTGGGCGCCTTTTTTGTCTTCGTGAAGCGTCCGCCCCACCCGCCCCAAGTGGGGTGGGCATAGTTTCTCAGGCCATTTGCGATGACGTACATAAACGCCGGGGAATCGCCCTCGCTGACATAGTCTTGCGGATACAGCGCCCCCAACGGGCCGTGGTTGTTTTTGACCTCGTCTCGGATAAAATCATAGGTATCCGTTTGGACCCTGTAATTCCAAGTTCCGGAAAACGACGTACAATGAATCATCGTCACCCCGGGATGATACTGTTCGATGTAGTTTCCCGCGTCGTCCTGATAGGATACGTTGTAGACTACGGTTTTAGCCACCGCCTCGTCGTATCGGTCGGGGAATTCCGCTTTCAGTTTGTACAACGCTCGTGATAACGTGTTTCCCCCTCCCCAAGCCTGAATATGCACGGGGCGTGGATCGTCTTTCAGCAGTATTTCAATGATCCGCTCCGAGCCGGGGGTGTCTTCCCAACCGTCTGGAAGGATTTCAACGGGGGCTCCGGGAACCTGCTCCTTGCTGTTCCTTATACCCGCGAGGTGCGTGCTGTCTTCGTCACCTACGTAGCACAGCGCACGCAGCGCATCAGCTGTCGGATATCCTTCGTGATGCTTGATCAAGTTGGGATATACGCTTTCGTAGGCGCCAAGCTGGTCTTCCAGCCAGGTCTCCCGGCTATGGCCTTCCCGCTGCCACACGGAGTTCGTCTCGATAATCGCCTCCACGTCAAAGTCACTTGTATACAACAGGAAGCGGATCATCGAACTCCAATCATCGATTTCGCCGTCGGTCATCGCAATCACCCGTTGCTTTCCCTCGGGCTTCTGCGTTTCAGCATGGGTACAACTTGCTGTAGCGAAGCCAATCATAGCCCCGTACACCATCATCAATTTTGTTTTACGTATCATCGCGTCACTGTTTTTGTCAACTTAATTTTTACCTGTATGGAAATTACAAGCCTCCCAAATTCCTTTTATTGGAACCCGAAGCCGTCAATTTCTGGTTACGCTTGTAGAACGGGTGACTATACCGCCACTTCGCCACCTCCGTATCATCTGCATTACGGTCGACCCATATGCGTATCATGCCTTCACGATCTATGGTCAGCAGGTGTTCGCCAGGATGGTCCGTCAGCTTAGATGCCAGTATCAAGCCTCCCCTATGTGGCAATTCGGTAACACTACCGTCGTAGCTATACAGCTTCCCTCCCGAGAACAGTTCATGTACCCCATCACCGTTGACGTCTACGGGTATGGATGCCACAAAGCCTTCAAACGGCGGGTCAAGGCGTTCGCCCGTAAACACGTCATAGAAATACTCACGGCCATTTGTCCGCACCCACTCAAATCCATCTGCAAATTTTCGGTCTATCTCATAGGCTGCTGCCACAACTTTGCCTTTCGGGCTGAACGTGGCTACCCAACCGATATCTACATGGCCGGTCAGGTCGGTCCATATGCGTTCGCCTTTATCATTGAAAAACACCAGGCGGGGCTGCTCACCGTTTTCCCTGCAGGTATACAGGTACCATCGCTTTTCCTTGCGGTTCATCACCGGCTGCACCACGTCGGAGTGCCCAGTATACCGGTCGTAGTCGGCAACGAACAGGTAGCTGCCATCGGATATCCGTATACATCGTTCGCCCCACAGCAATTCATCATCGCCATCGTTGTCCATGTCTACCATCGGAGACATGTGGCTGCCGCGCGCACCCTTGGCCCCTACCGGTATTTCCAGGCGCCACCGCTCGGAGAGATCCGGATTATATGCATGCACTGCCATGGGCCCGTACGCATAGGTGCCCTGACCGGTCAGCAAAACAGGTTTGCCGCTAGCATATCCGCCCATCAAAAACAATCGGAAAAGATTGCCCATGGGTTGTTTATCAGAAATCATCGGAAAAGGGAACGAGCCAAGTGAGTTACCGGTCGCCGGATCCAGTTTTTCTACCACGTACTTCTTTGAAGCGAGTGGTCGGTATTTATCGGTATTATTCACAAACCAGATTTCCTCTGCGCCGTCACCATCGAGGTCAAAAGGGAATACCGGGCAGAAATTGCCATCGGGGATGACGTGTTTTCCGAGGTCCTTGCGCCACAGTTCCCTGCCCTTACTGTCAAATAGGACAAAATTATAGGTACCATCAGGGAAGACAAAAAATTGAGGGTTGGGGCTACCTACACCCCGGCCGCTATTGTAGACGACCAGTATCCCGGCTTCTTCAGGGCTTAGTTGCACAGGCACGGCTTTAACGTCGCCGGCATCCGCACCCAAGGGAAACTCCAATACCGGGTACAAGTCAATGATCGGCTGGCTGAATTTCTTTTTCCAAGCCGGATAATCTTTGTCAAAAATGACCTGGGGGCCTGTCGAATACCAGGAATAACCAACACGCCTCTCGGGTTCGACATCCTGCAGGTGGTATACCTTCTTTCCATCGCGGTTTGCCATGAAAGGCCTGTTGTCACTGATTTCGTGAAAGCGAGCCCACAATGCAGGGGCGTTCGGATCGCTCACTTCCACCCTGTCATAGCCCACCCTGAACTCTCCCTTACGGGATTCGTCAACGGGTACGTTGTCTATGCGCAGTCCAGTTATTTTGGCCTCATCCAGCCATATGACCGCTGCCTCTATAGCTTCCTTTATACGGTTATCCGGATGTTCCAATTTCATCAGAAAGCGGATAATGCTGGTGGTTTCCATCGGGCAGATGGCAGGAAGCTCATAGGTGCGTGCTTTGGTAGGCATTAGTGTCTGGTGGTCATGCTGTTGGCACCACCCGGTTTTCTTTCCGTTGACTACAATCTGAGCCCTCAAGGTCACATCGATAGCCCGATCGAGCGCCTTCTTTATTTGTTCCCTTTTCTTTTCGCTTACCCAGTAATAGTCAGGCTTGTCGTCTACGATGTCGCGCAACAGCTGCATGGTCCCGATCATGACATCGTCGTTATACGTAATGGCATCTACATCCCATCCGCGCCAGCCGCCGCTTCTGTTTTGGGCTGCCAAGATATAGTCAATCCCCCTATCGGCAGATTCGCGAAATTTATCCACACCGGTTTCGGTATATAAATGAGCAAGATATGCTACCTGCGAATACGTATTACGGTTATCCAATGTGCTTCTTTTGTGCCTTTCCTGCGGAAGCGCGCCTATCACCTCCTTTGGGTCAAGCTTGGCCAGCCAATCAATGTTCTTGGGCCATCCGCCATCCTGGTTTTGGTAAAGCACCAAATTATCGGCGATATATATCGACTCATCCGGGCTGAACCGATCATAACCGGCTCCGGCCATATCGCTCATGTAGTTCCAATGGCTGATTCCGTCTGAAAACTGCTTGATACTTGCCTTGGGGTGCCACTCGCGCTCGCCGCTGTTCATGTCTCCGGTCACTCTACTTACCAACAATCTCCTCTTTTTGACAATGTCCATAGCGGCAGTCGAGGGTACATGCAATCGGTGCTTTCCTTTGGGATTGACGACAAACGTCGTAATACCGTTCGAATCGCATACGACGCGCCCATGCTTTGAGAGGTCGAAATACCCTTTTTCAGGCTCCGCCGCTTGGAGAACAGATAGCAAGTCCCACGTCGCGTTTTCATAAGGCATACGCCTATAGAACTGATACGACACGGGCACAGGATGGTTGTTCCGATCATCGAAATCGTTCAATATGCTGCTTACCGGATAGGTGATACGGCGCCCGGTTTCATATCCACTCACGATAATTTCGCCGGGCCATTCATCAAAAACCTGCCGGGCAGCAGCAATGTCCATCTTGACATTGTACTCTGCCCTTTGTTGCTCAAAGTCACCCGCCATCACGGACAGCAACCTGACCTTGCGCCGCACCAACGCAACCCCATCCAACCGACTGAATTCGTCGGGCTTCGACTGCAACAGGCGCGCAATATTGGTATGAAAACCGACAACGACCAAGATCACGCTTCCATCTGGTTCGGATGCCAACAGCTTTCTCAGCAGTTTGTACCCCTCGGGAATACCTTGCTTCGTCAAATCCGAGGTTTTCAGCTTGCGTCCGTAGCCTCCGATAGCTTCCAATGTTTGCCTGATGTAATTACCCGGCCCGGGCGTAGCCCCCTCATACACATATCCTATCGGTACGTCAGGGCGTCCGTAGTAGGAATTTACAAACTGGGTATAGGGCACCGCATAAGGGTTTGCCTTTGATATAGTAATCCCCAACAGGTCGATGGTTCCCGCTTTATGATAGTTATGCAGCATGGCCAACGCCAACACATCGTCTACATCATTGCCCATATCCGTATCGTAAATAACGCTTGTCTTACGCGGAGAAACATCCTGTGCATGCAGATGCGTCAATCCCAGGCTCCCCAAAAACATCGGTATGAAAACGAGTATGTTACGCATTATCGTTATTTATTTGAGGTATGAAGCCAGCAATAACTTGACGGCCCGATTGAATTTTCCATCCGATTTGCCCACGCCCTTTTCCAGGCTTCCCCAATCGCCTTTGGCACTAGCGAGAATAAGATTGTGTTCGGGTATAACAACCAAGACATTGCCGCCCGCTCCGACAGCCATAAAGGTTTTGGGGGTAGCATCAGGCCAGGTAAGCTTATCCGGGTGCAAACGGCCCGTCCCGTTAAACCACCAATTAAACCCGTAGATGCCGGCTCCGATGTCTACAAAGTGGTCAGATCCTCCGCCAAATGTGCCTATTCCGAGGTAATCATTATGGGTCTTCGGTCCGCTTTTAGTGTGAGGCAGATTTCGCCGTACGTGTGGTTTCATATACCGGTCAAAATACTTCCGTGGCAAGATTTGATTGCCGGCCCAATTTCCTTTGCTGAGCCAAAACAAGCCGATGCGAGCAAAATCACGTACCGACGCGCGTATGCGCGGTTTGTCTTCCCTGAAATCCAATTTATGTTCAAATTGCATCACTCCCAATCGCTGCATGAAAGCTTCCGTGGCTGGCTGCTTAAATACCCGGTCAAACAAGCTCAGGTGATACAATTGTATGGCATAGTCGTTATATGCCCAGGCTTTTCCGGGCTTTTCCGGCCGCGCGTATCCGCTGATCATGTTGGCCAAGTGAGCGAAGGTCATGCTACGGTCTTTTGGCAGCAACGGCCACCCCAATTTTCTTATTTTGGCATCCACGCTGGTCAGTTTGCCTTCTTCCACTGCGAAGAACAGCATCGTGCTGAACACCGGCTTCACCGCAGACATCCAGTCGCTCCGCTCAGACTGGTCACCCCATGAACGAACGATATATCCGTCGGCCACGACACATCCCCTGCCACCGAGCATATCCACCAAGGAGTCGAGTAGCTGGGCGTCCATGCCAGCTTCGGCAGGGCTGCGCTCTTGCCAATGTTCACCGGGGAACACAGGTATCGATTGGGCCATGGCTTGGCAGACCAGCAATACGGTGCAGCTGATGGTCCACCAGCTACGCTGAAAATCCATCCATCCGATCCTCATCATTTCTTAAGCAAGAGTACCCAATCGTTTTCCGGCTTGCTGGGCACCTCGCCCAAAGCCACCCAATCGCCACCCGTTATGCGCTTCTCCGGACCTTCGAAGCTGCCTTCCCTCGGGTTGTACCATTTTGCCGTGAAGCTTCCTGAGATTCCCCTGAGGTCCAATTCGCCGGTTTGCCGGGCCCGGGGGAAATAAACAGCATATACTTCGCCCGGTTTTGCAAACACCGTACTGAAGCAGACACCGTTTATACCCTCGTAGTAATCCTCACCGCGCATCATGCCGCGCATGTGATGCATTTCCCAAAAAGGGAGGTTGCCCTCAAAAAAACTACGGGCGTGTCTAAGGTTCGCCCAATGCCCTTCGTACTTCCTGAAATCCTCGGTTTTCAAAAGCTCCGCCAATATCAACTCGGTCTGTCCTCCCGCCATATAGATTGGCCAGATGTACTCACGGCGGTACCGAGAAACATTTTTCTCGTCGGCCACATCGGGAAAGAGCTCGTCAAGCCCAATGACCTGCGGATTGCCCGCCTCTGCCGATTTCTTCCGCCATATCCACACGTTATCGGGTTTCCGCGTTTGGAATGACGCGACCTGGATGAGCCTTTCATCGTAGAAGTGCGGCCAGATGTTATCTACTTTTGATGCATGGTGCACGGCCACGGGATGTTTGTAGGGGTCCAACTGTTGAATATAAGCCGCAAACTGCTTCACCCTATCAGGGGTCAGGTCATATTCCAGGTTATACTCTTCGCAGATATTCCACTGCAAGGCCAGGTGATACCCAAACCGGGCAATCATCTCCCGGTAGTACAGTTTACGTTCCACACCCAGTTCGGCATTGTCCAGTTCTCGCTTGTTGCGTTCTTCCGCCTCACTGAGTACAAAATGCAAGAAAAGTCCTTTACGCTGTGCATGGGTAAAAACGGTATCCCACTGGGAGAGCTTTGTTACATCATAGTGCAGGTTATCGTTTTCCGGCTTGCCGGAGCGATGCAACTTACCCAGGAAAGGCCACACGTTCTTACCATCGCCGCCGATGTTCATGGGTAAGAAGTAAATGGAGTTCACGTTTTGCGAGGCCAGGTAATTCAAGGCTCCGATTATCGCCTTCCCCTTGCCATTCCCCCAATCCGGATCGCCGGGCTTCCAATCGCGGATATGCGCTTCATACTTATGGGTCGCTTCGGGCGTGTTGTCGAAGCCCACATAGCCAAGCAGGTCTTCAGGGCTATCAGCTCCGCCTTTCAGCCAGTATCCGCCATCAGCAAACTTGAAATAGTGTTTGCCAACGTATTGCAGCCGTCCAAGTGGATAAAAGCCGGGCGCACTTTTCCGTACCCCGTCCACCTGAAATTTCCCGCGTTTCCCGTCGAAAGCCACGGAGGAGCCCTTTTGGTTGGCCTCAACGGCTATCTTGTCGCCCTTTTTAAACAACACCTGAAATGACCATTTCCCTACCTCATCAGGGGCAAAACGCACCGTCCAAATGTTACCCGCATTATTGCCCTTGCCGTCGCCGTTGTAGAATCCCGGCACCTTATACGTTTTACCCGACGGACCGGTAAATACGACGTCGAGCCTGTAATCCAGAAACGGATTGGGCGCATTGCCGGCAGAAGACGCTTGGGGACCCTTGAAATTGATAATCACCGGCTCCCATTTGGCCAAATTCTTTGCGTTCAATACTTCTTGTCCCTTGAGAAGCGTGAAGAAGCCCCCAAAAAGCATACAGCTGATGCCGATACGAATTAATTGTTTCATATGCTGGATTTTTAAAATTGCTATTTACTATTCATTGTCGATAGTCATTCGTTCCAACCGGGCATGGACACCGTAGCTTGGTAGTTGGAATAGTTATAAAGTGGATTTCTCTTCGGCTTATATAATTTACCTGTTTTTGGATTATCTTCCTGCGTATATACCCACAATTCCTCGGGATTCCATACCACTACCTCATCGCGGCAGTCGCCCGTGATGTCCAAAACCGCGTTGGCCATGTCGGGATGGCCATCGTCGGGAAATAGCACCACCCGCCTGCCCCAACCATCGTACATACCGCCTTGTTTCACGTTGGCGTTGTGCACAAAAAACTCTTCCGATTTACCTGTCCAGTTTATCGGCAGGCACATGCTACCAAACTGGTTGGGTTCAAAGGTCTTATACAAGTTCATGTCGGCATCGAAGAAATTAATGATGCCCTGGTTGCCCCAGAAATTGATGGTCACAATCTCCATTCCGGGCAGGTCGTCCCTGAAATTGGCCGCTGCCGGGTTCTGCACGTGCCCCACATTGTATTTCCTCAACGTCTTTCCATTTTTGTCGAGGAAAGCGAAACCCTCATCGCTCGCCGCAATAAATACCGTCGGATCGGCACCGTCCTTCAACGGCAGCATGGCGATGCCATCCATGTGGTCCGTCCATTCCTTTTCCCACAGCTTTGTACCATCGTCATCAAATAGCGCATATCCAATCAGTAACTCGTCCTTGCCGTCGCCGTCCGCATCAAAGGGGTATGGATAGTGGCCGGTTTTCACTTCCGCATGCCAGTTGAGTTTAAGGTCGTTGTCATATACCCATACGTTCCAGTACCGGTCTTTGATTAGCAGATCACCTGCATATCCACGTCCGCTAACATCGCAGAAAAACAGGCAGTCGCCCAGTATACGGTCAAATTTGGCGTCATCGCGGGGGTCCTTCGGCGTCGGTATCCGCTTGATCAACTGACCGGTCTGCCCGTTGAGTATCTTGATTTCGAATCCGGAGGCATAGATTACCTCGTTCTTTCCATCGTTATTGAAGTCGTGTATCTGCACTGCTACGTCATTGAAGAGTACCCAGTTGTCCGGGTCGGGCTTTCCTACCTGCCACAGTATATCGCCGTCAAAAGTCATGGCGGTCAGGCAGCCTGCCTCATCGTATTGGTTCCGCGGCCCGTGGGATATCACCTGCGTCACGAGTACATCTTTCACCCCATCGCCGTCGAGGTCACCGAACCGCAGGTTTCGGCCCACGCCGAAACCAGGCGTTTTCAACTTCTTCCACACCACGGGTTTGGGGTTTTGGGCCCGCAACGCCCGCTCTTCATCGTCGCGCGCAGCCGCTTTCTTCAGGTATACGTCGTAGTCATGTTGGGGCATGGTTATCCGCACGTCGTAAAACCGCGCCGGCACATCGGCAAACAAAGCCAGCTTGCCATGGCCATACAACGTATCGACCACCTCCAAAGTCGGCCCGTCCTGTATCCGCGCCCGGATATTCGGGCCATCTACCGTTATGGAAGCGGTCACTCGGCCACCCACCTCGTAAGCGAAATCAGCTTCGGCAATGACTTCCTCTTCGGGGTCGATACCTGAGCCGTTATACACTTTTTTGATTTGCACCTTATTTCCGCCGTTCAGCGCCAGCAGGTAGGTATTCCGGTCGTGCACATACCGAAAGGCAATACCCACTTCGTCATGCAGGGCTTCCGGCGCAAAGCGCACGGTGGCCGTATAGTTTTCCCACAAGACATCGTTGGTCAATGCGACCATCGGATGAAACCGGCTTGCGCTTTTGCTCTCAGCGGTATTGTAGCTTTGGTACAGGTAGCGCGTGGTATCCTCTTGGACGCGCCAAGCCACCCTAAATCCCGGCACCGACCGGAAGACACTCACCTCCCAATTCCCTCGGGGCGCGGCTTCTTCGAGGTAGTGGTATTCAATGTGCGCACCTACATCCACAGACACTTGCCCGGTATCCAATGCCGCAAAGTCGTCATACAGCACCGTTACCTCGCCGGTGCGCTGGCATCCAGCAAACAACGCGGCGCACAGCGCTGTTACCACCAACATCATTTGATTATTCATATACCATACTAATTAGTCACCCAATACGCACTTCCGCTATCCGATAGCGATTGCTTCCATCATTGCCGTCCAGCGGCAATTGGAACACCGGCGTTCCGTCCAATTGCCCGATCGACAGGAAAGCCGCACCCATCCCCGCAGGTATGCGTGTAGGCGCAGCAAGCCCATTAATCTCCCATTTGACGACAAAATCTGCCGTAAGCTCCTGATATGCCAGTGCGTCTTTTCCGGCTGGCTTCAGATCCCGTACGCAAAACCGGTCGAAAACAAAAACGCCTACAATGGCATCGGTAAAATCTTTCAGCGTAATGCAGACATACCCACCGGGATAGCATGGTGCAACACCGTCATTGCCCAGCCTCACCCGGCACTCGAACGGCACATTCGGAGCGATTTCCGCTGGAAGTTGCACTTCAGACGCGACCAGCCGGTACCCCAATTTCCGGTTTATGCGCTCTACGTGCTCGCGATTGTCATGCAAAAACTCCCGGGGCGGTGCCTGGATCGACAGGTAGCTGGCGTGGTAGTCCATCACCGAATTATACAGGTGGTGTCCGGTCCACACTCCGCGTGATTTCCATCCGGCATAGTGGTCGTGTTCGATGATCACGGGCAGCTTAGGCCAGCATACACCCATCAGCTCGGTATGGAAATACGGTGTTTTCCTGCTCACCAGTATGCTGTCATCGCGCAGCGTAATACCGTGCTCGATTGCATAATTGGTTACCGGAAAGTCCGCCCCTTTTGCCGTGGCCCCGATAATGTCGTCACTTACCGCCAGCAACGTCTTTTTAAAATGTTTCAAATGCAGGTCTATATGCTTGATTTTGACCTCATCGGGATACTCGATTTTCGTACCGAGCGTATGCCCTTCGCCCCACAGGCCAAACGATCCGATATCGATGTATGCCACGTTGGGGTTGCCGTCATACCGCCGGGCCATCGCTTCAAGGAAGCGGTCTAGCTTATCCAGAAAGACATGATCGTTAAAATCGGGTTCCCACAGTTCGCCATCGTCATGAATCTGCCCGCCATCGTCATAGAAGTAGCCTTTTGCCCCGGCATCATGTACCCATTTGGGGGTAGCCCACCGGTGCCAGCTTTCGCTGCACGTAATACGTATGGCGATCTGTTTTCCCCGATCGATCCAACGCTGGGCAGGCGTATCCAGCACTGTCCAGTTAAAAACGCCTTCTTCCGGTTCGAGGAGGTCCCACGTGAGCCGCATATATACGCTTGATATACCCGGAAAGTCCAGTAGCTGGTCATTTGGCTCGAGTACGGCATCAGCATAGCTGTTTGGAAAATGGGAGTAATAATACAGCGTCCATCCCATCATGGGGTTCATCAACGTCGCTCCGTTGTCCGCCAATCGTACCACACGACCGGACTTTTCATGACTGCCCCTGCCTGCGGCAGACGCAGCGTAAGCAGGCAATAACGCACCGCCGGCCACCATCGCCGTATGCTTAATGAACTGTCGCCTTCTCATTCCCCATTGATTTTCTCGGATCCATAAATAACCATATCGTCGCGGCCAGCAACGCCAACACCATTCCCGTATAAAAAAAGGGCACATCGCTCCCCGTCCAGTTTTTCAGGTAGGGGAATGCCAGGGCGGTGACAAACGAACCGAAGTTTCCCGCCATGTTCATCACACCCGATACAGCGCCGGCGCTTTCGCGCCCGATGTCCGTACAAAACGACCATGACGGGCTTAGGGTCATATCCGCGCCAAATACAGCTATCGCCATAGCCGTCACAGCCCACCCAACGGTGTCTGCCTTGAGCAACAGGGCCAACCCCACAGCTGTCAGCACAAACCCAAGCACAGCCGGCAACTGGCGTGAACTCTTCCACCAGCCATGCTGATAGAGGATATCTACCATCAAGCCGGACACCCAATTTCCGACGGCCCCCAAGATAAGCGGGGTCATCGCATACAAACCGGTAGCCGCGGCACCAAGCGCATATTTTTCCTTCAGGTACGGGTAAAGCCAGGTCAGGCAAAAAAAGAACACAAAATTGGAAGCAAAATACTGCCCCATGTTCAGCCATACATTCCGGTGGGATAGTATTTTCACCAAGCCCAACGCCGGCGCATTGCCAACTGTGCGGTTTTGGCGATTCCCAAGTATATACGCTCGTTCCTCAGCACCGAGATACGGGTGGTCTTCGGGTTCGTCGCGAAACCACCGATACCACACCACGGCCCACACCACGCCAACCAATCCGAGGATGAAAAAAGTCATTCGCCAACCGAATGCCGCCACCATCCACGCCATAAGAGGCAGTGAAAACGCAGCGCCGATGCGCGAGCCGGAGAAATTAATCCCGTTCACGATGCCACGCTCACGGAGGGGGAACCACGAGAAAACCGTACGCGCTACACATGGGAATGCCCCGGCCTCTCCCAACCCAAACAAGAACCGCGCTGACAGGAGCGATGCAAAATTCCATACCGCACCGGTAAGGGCGGTGAATAGCGACCATGCCGATACAATAGCGGCCAGTGCTTTACGCGCACCTAAGCGGTCGCCCAGCATGCCGCCCGGTACCTGAAACAGGGCGTACCCCAATGCAAAAACCGACAATACCCACCCCATCTGGGTATCCGACAGCCCAAGTTCGTCTGCTACAGGTTCTTTTGCTGTCGAGATCGCAATGCGATCGATGTACATCAACAGCGACAGCAAAAACGTGGCCAGCAGAACGCCGAATCGGAAAGGTACACGCATACGGGTTGCCATCTGTTACTCCCTCATTGAAGCGGCCAAAGACACGCAGTTTTCCCAAGCTGTGACGAACATGTGCCTGAAATACTCCACCGGTTCGTACTCGGCAAACTCCGAAACCGCCAGCCCATGTTCGAAATAGGCCTTTCTAAATTGCGGCAACCTGTCGAGCAGCGTTTCCAGCACTTCCGGTTGCACCGGATTGAACAGCCGGGCCACCACGGGCAAGTCCAGTTGCAGCAATCCGTCTACCTGACCCTGCCAATTCATGGTAATGCAAACGTCTCCTCCCACCATTTCGGTAAAGTGGTGGATGCCGCGCACGCCGCCGCCTATGAAGCCATTTTTGTAACCCCTATCGTGCATCAACTGATACACCTTTTTGGCAATGACCATCCCTGCCTGTTTCGCGACATCCGGATTAATGGCAATCCCTTTTTCCTGGATATCCTTTTGGAGCCACTCGTCGTAGATACCTGTGATCAGCGACACATACATCATCGGCCGCTTCCCGGTTTCCGCGACCACTTCTCGATACATTTCGCACAGCGCCACCATCTGGCTCACCCCCATCACTTCGGTTGCATTCAAGGGCGTATCTTCCGCTATCAGTACGCGCATGGCTTCCAGTCCGGCCTTTGTTGCCGGTATCTTGATCATCATATTGGGGTTCAGTTGGCGGTTATTGCGCGCCTCTTGGATGATTACCTGGGCATCGTCCTCATGGATGGGGTCGCCTTGGATACTCACGTAACCGTGTTGCCCGTGTGTTTGCTCCCAAAGGGGCATGAATTTCTGGGACACCCCGTATATCAGTTTGCGTTGCAAACGGCATATAACGTCATTGTCGTCGTCGGTTTCCGTCAGCGTTTCGCGCAACAGTTGCTTGGCATAATCGCCCTCCCGTTCGTGGGTTAGCATCTTCCAGGTATACGAAGGGTTCTGCGTACAACCCTTGGCTCCCGCCATCAATGCCCATTCAGCCTCCTCGCGCGTTACGTTGTTTATCCACATCTTCGTTGGCGTGAGCCGCGCCACCCGTTTGAAATAGTCGCGCTGTGCTAGTTTGCTGTCTCTTGTCTCTTGCATAATATTCTTCTGTCTGTTCATTTCACCGCTTTGAGCAATGCTCCCGCATACGCAAAGCCGGAGTCGCCTACCTGCAATACGGGTACATTGGCCTTGAAGAGTACCTGCGCTAAGCTGATCTGCCCCAGCGCAATCACATCGACCTCTCGCTGCAACTTGTCCAGTTCAGCGTGGATGAGCTTATCATGCTGCTTGATATTGCCGGCCAACCGGTACTGGAAAGCGGCTTCATTGATGACTGTTTTGATGGTGATTTCCTTTCCGGCGGCAGCGGCTGCCTGCCTCAGTACCCGCTGTGTTGCCGGCGCGGACGTGGGTACGGTGGCTATGATGCCTATCCGGCTTCCCGCAGCTACGGCTTCTTCCGCCATCGGCTCATCGATATTGAATACCGGTATGCCCACGAATTGCTTGGCAATTTCCGTAGCCGGCCCCATGGTCGTGCAGGTGCTCATGATTACATCAGCCCCCATAGCCTCGGCCGCCTGGAAGTAGTACAGCATCCGGCGGATGACCTGCTTTGTAGGCCCGCCGTTGGCCAACGCCTCTACGAGCAGCGAATCGTCCATCAGGTTGAATATCTCCACGTCAGGGTGCTGCTGCAACCATGGTTCGCCGAACGGCTTGTTGATGACGGTGTTGTACCAGTTTACCGTATGTATCAGTGCTAATTTCTTCTTTCTCACGTTTCAGTCAATTAACTGTTTCCAATTGCCCGAGACAGTTTCAGTCCCAGGTGTTTACGGGCTTCCGAGGGGGTCATCGGCGACCTATCTATTGACGCCAGCGCCTCCACAAGCCGGCGCACCAACTCCGCATTGGTGTTGGCTACTTGGCCTGCATGGTGGCAGAAGCTGTATTCATAGCCCACGCTCAGCGTCGAGGCTCCCATGGCGGCGGCGGCAACGAGCAATGCGAAGTCGCTCATCCCCCGGTGAATGACACCCCAATGGCTCCCGACCGGCAAGCTACTTTTCAAATAAAATAGGTAATCGATGTGGTCTGCCAACGAGTTTTCAAAGCCCAGGCAGAAGTTATAAGACAACGGTTCATCAACCAGCCCCTCGCGGCGCAATTTCGACACGCTGCCAATCATGCTCAGGTCAAAGATTTCCAGTTCGGGCTTGATACCGCCAGCCTTCATTTTTGCCGCCCAGAAACGGATATCGGGCAATGTATTGATGTATACGCCCTCGCCGTTGTTGGATGACCCCATATTGAGCGAGGCCACCTCTACGCGAGGTTCATTGAGCGATACGCAACGGTCTTCCAAGGAGAGGTCGGCTACGCCTCCCGTAGATCCCTGTAACACGATGTCGGATGATTGGCGTATGCGGTCAATCGTACGCGAAAAATGACCTAAGTCGGCCGTCTGTTCTCCGTTTTCGTCACGGACATGCAGGTGTACCATGCCAGCACCCGCTTCGGCACATGCGAGCACCTCTTCGGCAATCGCGTCGGGATGGACGGGGACATTCACCCCGTCCGGCACGACGCTTCCGGTATGCGGTACCGGAGCCACACAAATAAGCACTTTCTTCTCGTTCATCACCCAAATACTATGGAGCCGTAAGCGAAAAAGGTTCGGAAATCGTCCAGTTAGATGCTTCCTTTCCATTTGCGGCATTCACCTTAATGCGCGCTACGTAGCTCACCTCTGGAACCAATTCGGTATTGGCAAACACCACTGTATTCACCTCTGTCTCCAAAGACTTCTCTATTTGCTGAAACGAGGCGTCACGGGCTACCTCTACCGTATATGCCAAGGCGTCTTCAGGCGAGGCATACAGCGGCCTGTTCCACATCAGCGTAACCGTTACATTGGGAGCGCTAACGGACACCCCCCCGGGTGCGAAATAGCGGGATGGCACAAATGGCTCACTTACCGCTTCTTTTTTGCATGCGTTGAAACTTACGCAAATCATCATTACGAGCAGCGACCAACCGGCCAACAGCCCAACCAATTTTATTCTAGTTGTCATAACAATCCATTGAAGTTAGTAACCGTAATCTTGTGTCAATTTCGGATTCGCGTTCAATGCGTTTTGCGGTATCGGCAAAAGTTCGCTATGGTTTTCCTTGAATCCTTCGGCATAATTAGGCCAGTCGTGATGGGTAAGAATGCGTTCGGACACCCAGCGGACGCTTGAAGTTCCCTCGGGCGCCGATGAGGGCCTGGGTTCGTAAAAAGACGTGGCCCAGTTGATCCCATTACCACCGGCGGCAGACGGGTAGTAGTACATGTTTGTCGGCAGCACGTCGTACGGCGCCTCCTGCGCGGCCATTTTTGCCATTTCGGCCTTAGCCTCGGCTAGTTTAGCGGCCAGAAGGTTCCATCGGATCAGATCGTACTTGCGGATGGCTTCTCCAGCGAGTTCGAGCGCTCGTTCGTCGACGATGGCTTCGAAAAAGGCTTCCTTGGTTGTCGGTGTGGTACCGATAAGATGCTCATTGCCGGCAAACCCCCTTTTCCGCACCTGCTCAAAAGCGCTTATCGCCGCCGCCGTGGGGCCATTGTTCACTTCGTTCTCCGCTTCGGCAAACATCAAGAGCACATCCGAATACCGGATGAGGGGCCAATTTATACCCATGTACTGGATATTCGCGGTATAGGGGAAAGATGGGTTCACAAACCAGTCCAAACGCCATTTACCGTGATTCAACTTGGTGATTTCCGTTGCCGTCAGTACGCCATCGGCATCCATGGTATATGGGGCTATGGTCACATCACGGCGGGTATCAGCAGGATGGAAGTCGTAAAAAAACGTGGGTAGCGCACGTATCTGATCGCGCAGGCCACTAAAATAGCCGATCTTGCTATCCGTGCCCGGCCCCCCACCGCCTTGGGCTACATCGAAAATCACTTCTCCCCAAGGGTCGAGCAAATGTGCGTTGAGATGGTCTTTAAACAGCGCCAGGAACGTAGGTGCCAACGCATGCTCGTTTGAAGCGATCACTTCGCGGCATTCGTCTGCAGCGATTTGATAATAGTGCAAGTGGTTGCTTCCGCGTTCCATCTGGTTGCTTCCGCGCCGCAGGGAATAACCGCCACGGAAAAGAGCAATCCTGGCACGCAACGCTTTCACCGCGCCTTTGGTGATACGCTCATCCATGGCCTCTCCCAAAGCCGTCACTTCGCTCCTCCACGGCACCAAGTCCTTTGCCACCGCCAAATCCTCAAGCAATTTGTCGTATATCGAGTCCCTATCCATTTTCGGCAGAAACAAGTCGGTCAGTTCGGCGGAAGGCAGCCACTGGATGGGCAGATCGCCCCACAGTTTGATCAAATCGAAAACAAACTGGGCACGTAAGGTTAGGGCTTCTCCGTGCAACCGACGCAATTTCTTTTTCTCCAGTTCGCTTCCACTGGTGTAAAGACTCATCTCCGGAATGTACTTTATACAGATATTGGCGCGTTCGACCCCCCCGTACAACCGTTCAAACGGAGCATTAAGTTGGGTATTCGCAGCGGTCACGTTATACCGGTTAATGTCTTTACGGCCGTTATCGCCCGTTCCTTTGTTGCCCATCATATTATCCTCGTCATAGGGGTAGTAAAGGTTGATACGGCTACCATAAGTCTGGTCACCACCCAACATCTGGTAAGCGGCCAGCACGGCCTTTCTGGCATTTTCGGTTGTACCAAAAATAGTCTCTGGCCCGAAACTAGACTTAGGGGTCAGCTCAAGGTATTCTGAACATGACAGCATCAGTGAGACAGCTAGCGCAACCACGCCGCCGACTCCCCTGTTAAATTTAATCTTTTTCATGTCGATAACTATTATTACACTTATCAAAAAGTAACATTTATACCAAAAACATACATGCTCGCACGCGGGTAACCCGAGAAGTCCACGCCCGGTGTTAGCGTCGTATTCCTGCGGTTGTCGGCCTCGGGATCGAAGCCGCTGTAGCGGGTAATCGTCCCTAGGTTGTTGCCTGTCACATAAAGCCTCAACGTCTTCATCCCTATTTTTCGGGAAGTATTTTGGGGCAGCGTATAACCCAGCGTCACATTGTTTATTCTTACAAAGGAGCCGTCTTCAACAGCCCACGATTGCGACATAAAGGCAGCTCCCGAAGTGATGGGACGCCAGAATTTAGCATTGGCATTCAAAGCCGTAAGCTCAGCTGGGTCTGTAACGACTTCTCCGGCATCATTTATCGTACGCCAGCGATCGTTTACCGTTGCCAGTAGGTTGGCATAAGGCGTGTAGCCATTGGTGAACTCCAATTTATTGTAGTTCAAGATATCGTTTCCGTATTGAAAGTTCAGGAAAATGCTCAAATCAAAATTCCGGTAACTGAATTGCTGATTCAAGCCTCCGAAAAACTTGGGTTGTGCAACACCGATTACCGTGCGGTCATTGTCCAAATCAACCAAACCATCACTATTCAGATCTTTGAATTTGGCTACACCAGGCTGCGGATCGTAGCCCAATACCCCTGCGTTGTTCACTACGCCGTCTTTAAGGGTGTACACGTTATTTACGGCATCGTAGTCAAAGTCGCTTACGGTATAGAAACCATCGTTCACATAGCCGTACATGACACCCACGGGCCTCCCCACCTCTACCAGGAAATCGTCTGGTGTATTGCTCAGGTAACCCGAATTCTGTAGGAACCGCTCCTGCCCGCCCATACTTTTAATGGTATTCCTATTGGCTGAGATGTTGAAGTCTGCCGTCCAGGAGAAATTCTTGTTGCGGACGATGTCGGCACCAAGCTGCAACTCCCATCCTTTATTCGAGGTAGCACCTACATTCTGCACTTGTGCGCTGTATCCTGATGTTGAAGGAATACGCATGACCATAAGCAGGTCATGGCTGTCATTTTCGTAGTAGTCGGCCGTCAACCGGAACCTGTTATTCAGAAAAGCGATATCAACACCCGCATTCTTGGACAAGTTTGCCTCCCATCTGAGGTTTGCGTTGGCGAGACCAGAAGGCACGTAGATACTGTTGAGTTGCTCAAGGAGCGCATAGCCGTCGCCTATGGCTACAAATTGGGTTAGGTACTGAAACGCACCGATGCGGTTATTTCCCGCTGCGCCGTAGCTCACCCTGACCTTGAAATTGGATAGGACCGGGCTGAGGTTTTTCACGAATGCTTCTTCAGACAAGTTCCAGGCCAATGCACCTGACGGAAAGTAGCCCCATTGCTTACCCGGCGCAAATACAGATGAGCCGTCTGCACGGACGCTTAACGTCAATAGGTAACGGTCGCGGTGGTTCCAGTTAAGCCTGCTGAAAAATGACGATATGTTTTCGAGGCCTTCGGAACTGGATGGCGCTGGCTGCGTCAATCCAGTCGGAGGGCTGGCAAGCCCTAGGTTGGCAAATGCCTTTTCAGGTGCGGTACCCGCAGGAAAATACCGCTGGGTGACACTCATGCTTTTGCCTCTTGACTCAAAAATTTCCTGGCCCACCAAGAAGTCGATGCGGTTCTTTTCGTGGAAGTCACCGTCAAACGAGGCATTGGAAAAATTAAGCACATTCGAATTGTTCCACGTATAGTTACTGCCCGTGCCGACGATTGCGATGGGTAAACCACCGCCGTTCTGACGCGAATTCGTAGTCAGGTAATCGTCGTATTGGTTACTCAACGACGAATTGTAGTTATAGCCGAACGTACTCCGGATGTTCAGGTATTTGGTGAAAGCAAACTCGGCAAATCCCCCGATATTGAATCGACGTCCATAATTCTTCCTATACTGCGATTCAATCATTTTAAGTGGATTCACCAAATAAAGCTGGTTGGCGTTTGTTTCCTCTATCAGGTCGTCATTCACCTCATAAAATTCGGTCGCCGAGCTCAGAAAGGGCGTATACCGTATCGCTTGCCGAAGGAAGTTGTGCCCACTCGTTCCCGAAGTGGACGTACCTCTTCCCGTCAAAGTCGTGCTATTGTACCGTGCATCGAAGCTCAGCTTAAAGCGATCGCTTACCTTCTGGCTCAGCCTAAAATTCATCAGCTTCCGGTCGTATGCAGAACCGACCATGATAGCATCGGATGCATTGCTGGTGAGGCTTAGGTTATACTGTGTTTTCTCGCTTCCTCCCACGACACTGGCGTTGTGGGTTTGGGTAAGCCCATCATCTCCAAATACATGGTCCTGCCAATCGACAAACGGCGCGTCCTGGTATTGGGCCAGGTCTTCGAAAGCACCGAAACGGTCATAGAATGTCTGTTCGTTTGTTGTGCTATTGCGCGATCTCTCGTACTGGTACGTCACGAATTCATAAGGATCCATGACATCCAGTTTTTTCTGTATACGCTGCATCGAAAGAAATCCGTTGTAATTGATGGCGGTAACACCGGGCTTCCCCGATTTTGTGGTAATAATGACCACGCCGTTAGCACCACGGGCACCGTAGATCGCTGTCGAAGAAGCGTCTTTCAAGACGTCGATGGATTCGATATCTTGGGGCGACAACATGGATAACGCGTTGGCCACGATTACGCCGTCGACCACATACAAGGGAGAATTGTCGCCTGTTATGGAAATCCCCCCACGTACCCGTATTTTAACATTTGCATCAGGGGAACCCTCCGCGGTGGTCACCTGTACGCCGGCCAGCCGACCAGCCAGCGCCTGCTCGGCCGAATTGATGGGGATGTCTTTCAGGTCTTTCGCTCCGACAGAAGACACCGAGGCTGTCAAGTCCCTGCGCCGCGTGGTACCGTAGCCGATGACTACCACTTCGTCCATCACGTTTTCCTGCACAAGCAGTACCGTGATGGACGTTCCTGGCCGTACGGTCATCCGCTGCGTCTCATAGCCCACGCTGCTTACCACCAATGTGAACGTGCCGCTCCCGGAAACCGGGATGCTGAACGCGCCGTTTTCATCCGCCTGATGGTCGCCCGACACGCCATCCACACGCAGGGTGGCGCCCTGTAGGGCTTCTCCGGATGCTTGGTCCTTTACTGTTCCCCTCAGTCGGTTGCCCTGAGCGAACATCACCTGTGTCACGGCACATAACACAAATGCAAAAAGTAACATTTTTCTCATAATTTGTAACTTGTTAGATTAAAACTTGGTCAACAACCGGGCAGCAAACCTGTACCAAACGCGGCCGCCTCCATTGCCTTTCGAATACAATCTTAGAAAGTTTGGCTGACAAAACCGCGCAAAACCAACCGCAAAAATTACGCAATCGATACCGGCAACGATTGCAACGATTAAAATCCAGATTATTGGGCGCGTTCTTTCCTTTTACTATCTTTGGGTCAACCAATTAGCAATGATGTGTTCAAAGCGGTTACGATCAAAGACATCGCCAAGGCGTTAAAGCTTTCCCCGTCCACGGTATCCCGGGCATTGAGCGACAGCTATGAAATCAACGAAGAGACGAAGAAAAGAATCATTGAATATGCGGAACACATCAACTACCGCCGCAACCCGATGGCCTCCAGCCTCCGCCACGGCCGCAGCTATTCCATTGGCGTGATTGTATGTGAGGTGGCCAACAGCTTTTTTTCTCAGGCCATCGACGGCATCGAGTCAGTAGCTTATAGCAAGGGATATCATGTCATCATTTCGCAAAGCCATGACTCGTATGAACGGGAGGTGATGAATATCCAACACCTAGCCAACCGTGCGATAGACGGGTTGCTGATTTCGATGTCTGCCGAAACCAAGGATTTTTCACATATCGTCGGCCTTCACGAACGGGGGTTGCCTATTGTCTTTTTCGACCGCATCATCGATACCTTCGAAACGCATACGGTCTCATCAGATAATCGCCAGGGGGCCAAACAGGCCACGCTATCACTGATTGACCGAGGAGCTAAGAAAATCGCCCATCTGGCCAATGCTCCCCACTTGTCCATCACGGCCGAGCGGTTGGAGGGTTACGCCGAGGCCTTGGAACTTCATGGCATCCCGTTGGATGAGTCGCTCATCCGTTACTGCCACCATGGTGGGCGTGTGCAGGAGGAGGTAGAACATGCCGTACAGTACTTTATCGGTCTCCCTGAAAAGCCGGATGCCGTCTTCGTGGCAAGTGACCGGCTGAGTATGGGCTGCCTGAACGCATACAATAAGCTGGTTTCCAAAGAGCAGTACCCCGGAGTGGCCGGCTTTTCAAACTCCGACGTACTCGACCTACTGCAGCCGGGCTTCACTTGCATCCGCCAGCCAGCTTTCGAAATGGGGCGCGTAGCCATGGAATTACTCATCCAACTGATCGAAAGCCGGTATCCGGTGTATGAATTTGAAAACGAGGTGCTCAATACCGAATTAATTATTTATGCGAATCAAGAGTTAAATTGCTAGAGATAAAAAAGCGGCGGTCAATCTTCCGAAGGCATGTATCATCAACCCTTTGGTTGATCTGACCTTGCTGGCTTTCTGGATGTCGACTTTCTCTATAAGCCAGTTGAACATGGCCTCGATGGGCTGCCTTATCCTTGAAACGGCCGTTGAGAACAGGTCATCGGCGGCCTTGATCCGTTGTTTGATTACCTGCTCCATCCCCTTGACCGCTTTCACCGGGGCCAGCGTCCGTGAATTGCATTGTGCCGCCATCTGTTCGTCCAGTTCCTTCACGAAATAGATTTTGTCCCCGAAGAACGTCCTGTCTCGGATGCCGAACCATGCCGACCGGAACACGGTCACATCATTGACCGATGCGGGTGTGAACAGGATCTGCTCGGGATGGGGCAGCCTGCCGATCCGCCTGAATCCCAGCATGTGCAGTTTCAGGCCGTGGTAGTACATCCCTTTGGTCGAGCAGTACCCTTTGTCGGTTATCTCCGGGGCCACCCTGCCCGAACGTTTGCCCGAACAGGTGATGATGGGCATGGAATCCAGCAGGCTCTGCCCAAGGCAGCAGTCCTGGGGGCGGTGTTCCTCCAATAATGTCCCGCAAAGCCGGGTGAACGCACCTGCGAGCCTGTTCAGCCTGCTATTGAAGGACTGGTAGCTGCCCAGCATGGGAAACCACGACCTGAGGTAATCAGTGGCAAACCGGTGGATATCCTTCACTTTCCGGTAGCCCTCGTGGTGCATCGCATATAGGTAAATCGTCATAATCTCCTGGTCGGTGAATGCCGGTGCGCTGTTGTTGCTGAACCGTTGGCAATGAACGCCGCATAATGTAAGAACGGTAATACAGTCAAGAACTGCAATACCATAACCAAGATCTGCCGCGGGCTGGTTCGGCTAATTGGGTTGGTCGAAAAATACGACGACCGACTAATCGCTAAAAAAACAAGCCATCCAAGAAAAGAAAAATAATCAGTTCTACTATTGACCGTCTCTGCCAAAGACCAGATGTTAGGATTTTATAAATGCGGTGACCCTTACCATTTTGGCAGTGCAACCGCATTTAAAACTTTTTGATTTTCTGTGATTTGGGTTAGGTGCTGGGTACAGGTAGCCCTCGCGGGCCGGTCTCATGCCCTTATAGTTTATGGTTTCCCTTTACGCAAGCCTTACGGGGCTTGGTTGTTTGTTGTCACGAATATAGTTATATTGTATTGTATATCAAAGAATTGACGTCAACTAGTTTGTTTTTTTAGGCACGAGTGCATCAAAAGAACAGCAGTCCGGCGGAGAACACCCGGTAACCTCAAGATTTATCGCCATCTTTGGACAGATGACCGATCCCAGACGTACAAACAAAGGCAACCTCCGGCACCCGCTGTGTGACATCCTCTTTCTGATGGTCAGCGCCGCGATCTGCGGGATGGACAACTGGCAGGCGGTGGTACTGTTCGGCCAGCACCGCCTGGATTGGCTGCGCAGGTTCTTTCCCTACCGTTACGGCATCCCTTCCCCGGACACCCTGGAGCGGTTTTTCGGGGCGCTTGAACCGGCCGTGTTCTCGCGGTTCTTCATGGAATGGGCCTCGGGCTGCTTCAAGCCGCTGGAAGGCGAAGTGGTCAGCATAGACGGCAAGCGCATCCGCGGTTCGGGCGGGAAAAACGGGCAGGGAGATGCCATCCACATGGTATCGGCCTTCGCCACGGCCAACCGGCTGAGCCTTGGCCAGCTGGATGTTTTTGACAAGAGCAACGAGATCACGGCCATCCCTGTACTGCTGGAGCTGATCGATACCAAGGGATGCATTGTATCCATCGATGCCATGGGCTGCCAGCGGGACATCGCAGCGAAGATACGCTCGAAGAAGTCGGATTACCTGCTGGCCGTCAAGGACAACCAAGGCGAACTGCTGGAGCAGGTGGAGAAAATGTTTTCCATGCGCACGCCCTGCGGTAGCGACCGTTCGGTGGACGGCGGTCACGGCAGGGTGGAGACCAGGGAATGCGATGTCATCGGGGAACTGGGGTTCCTGGACCTTGATGAGCCCTGGCCCGACCTTAAAACCATCGTCCGTATCCGCTCGCAGCGCTACTTCAAGAAAACTGGGGAAACCCAGCACCGGACACGCTATTACATCAGCAGCGCAACGCATTCCGCTGAAGCCTTCAATGCACAGGTCAGAAGCCACTGGGGCATAGAAAATAACCTCCACTGGGAACTGGACGTGAATTTCGGTGAAGACGCCGCCAAAAGGAAAAACAGGAATGCCGTCAGGAACTTCAACGCCATCCTCAAAATATACCTCAGGATGGTCGAAGGGCATCCCGAAAAGCTATCCAAGAAAGGAAAAATGATCAGTGCTTCGCTAAACGACACATTCAGGGAACAAATCCTCGGATATTTTTAAATGCGGTTGCCCTGCCATTTTGGTCAGGGAAATCGCTTTTAAGATTTTGGGATTAGGAATAGTATCCGTATATTTATGGAAATGGTTAGGGTGAAAAAAAATGCCCTTTTCAAATCCGACTAATAAGCCATACCAAGTTTTTTCTCATTATTTTT
>NZ_JBHEUZ010000023.1:0-41736 GCF_041925275.1 Parapedobacter sp. 2B3
ACCAACGGCAAAACCCGAAAAACAAAGCCAAAACCCTCAATGAACAACCGCATCCTCCGAAGCGGGTTGCAAAGGTACACCATTATCTGTAATCTGCAACAGGGAGTGCGGAATATTGTTTGTGTTTTTTCGTTATGGTCTATAAATCAAGGTAAAAAAATAGTTGGGAGCCGATATGCAATGCGTAAGGGACCGCTGGTAAATGACTGGGAATTATCGTACTTTTATGGCCGGAACGTAAATTAACGGCATTGGAGCTTCTTTATTATATCGATCTCTTGGGTACCATGGTCTTTGCCATATCGGGGGCGATGGCAGCGAGGCGGCACAACATCGATCTATTCGGTGCCGCGTTTACAGGTTTCGTCACTGCCATCGGCGGTGGGAGCCTCCGCGATATATTCCTCAACCTCCGGCCGGTTTGGGTCGATGACGGGAACTACCTCTTGGCCATATTGGCCGGTGTAATCATCGCTGTCTTGTCGCGTAGCATACTGGGCCGCTTGGCCCGAACGCTGTTCTTATTCGATGCATTGGGTATCGGTTTCTTCACGGTGGTAGGTGTGCAGAAATCGTTGGCTTACGATAGTAGCGGTATTGCAGCCGTGGTGCTGGGCATGTTTTCGGCGGTGATGGGGGGCGTTACCCGCGATACGTTGTTGAACGAAACACCATTAATTTTCCGAAGGGAAATCTATGCCACGGCATGCCTTTTGGGAGCCATTTTATTCTTTACCCTTGATGCTGCAGGAGTAAGCTATACGGTCAATGCTTCCTTAAGCGTAATCACCGTGGTCGTTATCCGCGTGGTGGCAGTGAAATACCGGCTAGCATTGCCACTCGTGGGAGGTTGATCGAAATCTCTACCGTTTCCGTTTCGAGGCAGGGAATTTCATTTTGTAATCCACATCTACCTGGCCTCTTGAGATAGCATCCAATTTGCTCTTAATCATCGCTTTGCGGAGCGGACTCATCTTATCAGTAAAGAGCTTGCCCTCGATATGGTCGTATTCGTGTTGGATAATCCGTGCGGCCAACCCATCAAACTCGTCTTCGTGTTCCACCCAATTTTCATCAATGTAGCGTATACGGATGGTCGGGTGCCTGCTAACGTCTTCCCGGACGTCGGGGATACTCAAGCAACCTTCGTTGAATAACCACTTCTCGCCCGTTTCATCCAATAACTCCGCGTTGATAAAGACTTTCTTAAAATCTTCAAGGCCAGCCTCATCTTCCTCATAGGGGCTGGCATCAATGACGAACAGCCGTATGGAGCGCCCAATCTGCGGCGCCGCCAATCCCACGCCATGGGCCGCATACATGGTTTCAAACATATCGGCTATCAATTGCTTTAGGTCCGGGTGGTCTTTTTCAATTGCTTCACATTTTCGTTTCAAGATGGGGTCGCCGTATGAGATGATAGGTAGTTTCATTCAAAAAATCTTTCTTTAACGGCCCCGCAGGACCTAATATTTTCACTCGTCCGAAAAGGCAGGACGCCTGCATGGCAGGTTTCACGGCACAAAGGTAGTGATTTTATAGAAAAAGCTTACCTTTGGTTATGCCTGAGAAATTGTCGGACAAAACGGTATTTTCCCTTATAGAGGTAGCGCGCAGTATCCAGAAAACGATTGCCGAACGCTACAAAAGCGTGTACTGGATAAAAGCGGAGATGAATAAGCTCAACCACTACTCCCATTCGGGCCACTGTTATCCGGAGCTGGTTGAGAAGCGGGATGGACAGGTTATTGCCGAAATGCGTTCGGTGCTATGGAAAACTGACTACCAGCGGATCAACCAACAGTTCATTGAAACAACTAAAGAACCCCTGAAAAATGGGATCACTATCTTATTCCAGGCGACCCTATCGTACGATCCGTTATATGGCCTTACGTTGCGCATGCTAGACATCGACCCCGTGCATGCGTTGGGAGAACTCCAACGGGAAAAGTCAGCAAGTATCGACCGTCTTAGAAAGGAGGGCGTCTTTTCCGCGAATAAAGCACTTCCTTTTCCGGTTGTTCCCAAGCGATTAGCCATCATATCGGTCGAGACCAGTAAGGGGTACGCCGATTTCCTGAAGATTTTGCAACATAATCCGTGGGGTTATTACTTCGAGCAAACACTTTTCCCGGCGCTACTGCAAGGCGACAAATCTGTTCAAGCCATCACCAGCCAACTCGAACGTATCGCACAGCAGCAGGAAAGGTATGATGTCGTCGCTATTATCCGCGGCGGCGGCGGCGACGTTGGGTTATCGAGCTATAACCACTATATGCTGGCTGCTACTATCGCCCGGTTCCCTATCCCGGTTCTTACCGGTATCGGCCATTCTACTAATGAAACGGTCAGTGAAATGGTAGCCTACCAGAATGCCATTACACCGAGCGAACTAGCGGATTTCCTGATCCAGCGGTTTCACCGGTTTGCCGAACCCGTTAACCAGGCGATGGAGCTTATCGAACGGAAGGCAAAACAGCAGTTAACCCAAGAACGGGATAGACTCAATAACCTCGTCCGGTACTTCCGTCTGCACAGCATGCACTTGATAAACGGGCAACAGCAGAGGCTAGAATATGGAGCTGTACGTCTCGGGATGGTCAGCACCGCTAGGTTGCAACATGGGCAGCAATACATACAGCATGCCGGTCAAACCCTGGAAACGGCAACCCTATCGCTCCTTAAAGACACGCAATCCAACTTGCTGACCGTCGAAAGGACGGTGCACCTATTGGACCCCCGGCAAGTGCTCCAACGTGGGTATAGTATCACCCGCTTAAACGGAAAGGCATTGAAAAGTGTCGAATCCGTGCATGAAGGCGATGTTGTGGAGACCGTTTTGGCCCAAGGGAGCATGATCAGTAAAATAGATAAACTAAAACCATTGGATAATGGATAAACCATACACCTATACCGATGCATATGAAGAGCTGCAGGCCATCGTGTCTGAAATCGAGCATGGTGAAATATCGGTTGATGAGCTTTCGGAGAAGGTAAAGCGGGCCACCCTGCTGATCACCGCTTGCAAGGCGAAGCTCACGGCAACGGAAACTGAAGTGAAAAATATCTTGGCAGGGCTATCTAGCGATCACACGGATCCCACCGATACGGAAGGGTAGGCTAGTCCAGTTCGGCCTCCAGTTGATCCATGTCCAATTCGTTTTCCCATCGCGCTACCACCAGCGTTGCCGCGGTATTGCCAATGATGTTGGTCAATGCCCGGGCCTCACTCATAAACCGGTCGATACCGAAGATAAGGGCAACCGATTCAACAGGCATATGCCCTACCACGGGTAGCGTAGCGGCCAGGATGATGAAGCCACTTCCCGTTACGCCCGCCGCACCGTTAGAGGTAATGGTGAGCACGAACAGCAAAAACAACTGGTCTGCCAGGTTCATCGGCATATCCAGCGCCTGCGATAGGAAAATGGCAGCCATCGTCAGGTAAATGGCGGTGCCATCCAGGTTGAATGAATAGCCCGTCGGTATGGTAAGACCTACCACAGGCTTCGAACAGCCCATCTTTTCGAGTTTCTGCATGATGGCGGGGAGCACCGACTCCGAAGACGATGTGCCGAGTACAACCAGCAGTTCCTCCTTTATATAGCGCAGCACTTTAAGTATGCTGATACCGTAATACTTCAAAAACGCCCCCGCCACCAAAAAGACGTACAGGAGGCAGGTGCCGTAAAAGCAGAGCATCAGCATGCCCAAAGAAGAAAGCGAGCTGATGCCGTATTTACCGATGGTAAACCCGATGGCACCCATGGCCCCAATAGGGGCGACCCTCATGATCATCTTTATCACGGCGAACAAGCCGTCGAGGAACGATTGCATGACACGTAGGGCGGGCTCAGCTTTACCCCCGATCCTGGAAAGCCCGTACCCGAATAGCACGGCGAAGAAAAGTACCTGGAGCAGGTTGCCCGATGATAACGCCCCGAAAACATTTTCCGGGATGATATCCAATAAGAAATCTTTAACGCTGGTCTGGTGCTCGCTTTGCGCGATATAGGAGGATACTTCCGACGTGTCTAGCCCTTTCGGATCCACATGCATGCCCTCACCGGGCTTCACGACATTGATTACCAATACACCCAGCAACATGGCGGCCATGGTCGACAGCTGGAAATACAACAGTGCTTTCACCCCAACCTTGCCGATTTTCTTCACATCCTCCATCCCGGCAATGCCCAGCACGATGCTACAGAAAATCAACGGGGCAATCACCATCTTGATCAGCTTGATGAACCCGTCTCCAAGCGGTTTTAGCTGCACACCTATCGATGGGTAGAAATGCCCTACAAGAATACCGATGATGATGGCGATGACTACCTGGAAATAAAGTAGGTTGACCAGCTTTTTCATTGGCAGATCCCCCCGAGGAAGACGTTTCTTACGGTATAATCCTCGTCAAAGATAACCAGGTCAGCGGTCGCTCCCGCTACGATCCTACCCAAGTTATCGGCCCCGACAAGCGAGGCCGGATATAGAGTGGCCATCCGCAACGCCTCTTCTAGCGGAATCCCCGCATGGCGTACGCAGTTGGCTACAGCTTGCATCATCGTCAATGCCGACCCCGATAGCGTGCCGTCTGGCAGTGTGTAGCGGTCGCCTGTAAATATATGTGTATAGGTGCCCGTATGAGCGGCTACCACGGCATCGGTGATCAAAAAGAGCCGGTCGCCCAACAACCGCTTGCTTATTGCCAGCGTTTGGTAGTCCACATGGATACCGTCGGCGATAATGCTTGCCTTCGCGGTCCCCGATTGGAAAGTAGCGCCGGGTAATCCCGGATTGCGGTGATGGAAGGGAGACATCGCATTGAAAAAATGGGTCACTGCTTGTATGCCGTTCCGGAAGCCATGCATCGCTTCATCAAAAGAGGCGTTGCTGTGCCCAGCAGATAAGATAATGCCATGCTGCAATAGCAGTTCGATTACGTCATCGTCAAACCGCTCGGGGGCAATAGTCATCATCCGCAGGCTCGTGCCGGCCCATTCCAATAAGGCCCGGATTTCTGATTTCTCGGGTTTACGTATATATGCTTCGGGATGCGCACCCCGTTTTTCCGGATTGAGGTAAGGACCTTCCAAGTGCAATCCGAGCAGGGCGGGATGCCGGTAGTCATGCAAGGCACGCAATGCCTCATCCACCAACTCCGCCGTATTGGTTGCCAGTGTGATCATGAAGCTAGTGGTTCCCGAATCCACCAATGCCTGAGCAATTTCATCCAATGCCGCCTTGGTTGGGTCGGCAGAAAATAATCGACTTCCGCCCCCATAAATCTGCAAATCCACGAAGCCCGGTGTTACATACCGACCCATGGCGTCCACGATTTCGGTGTCCGATGGGATTTCGGCTGGAGGAACGAGCCCCGCCACCTGATTCCCTTTTATCAATACAGTTTGATCGTTGATTAGCACATCGCCTGTAAATACGACCCCGTTGGTGATTGCAATGTATGATCCGGCCATTAATTCTGCTCGCTCTGCGGTGACTAACTAAATGCTTTACGGGGTAATAATACAAATTTCTTTAAAATATTCTATCTTTACCCCATTAAATAAACCACTTACAACATGTTGAAGGAAGAACGGCAAGCATTTATCATTCATCAAATCAACTTGCACAATAAAGTGTTATCGTCAGACCTAAGCGTGCAGCTCAGTGTCTCGGAAGACACCATCAGGCGCGATTTAAATGAATTAGCCGAAAATGGCAAGGTGTTGAAGGTTTACGGCGGGGCACTATCCAAGTCGTTCCAGTATCCTTTCAAGGAAAACAACGTGTATGCACGTGATTCCAAGAAGCAGATTGCAAGCAAAGCACTTAAACTTGTCCAGAATGGCATGACCGTACTCGCAGGTGGGGGTACGACCATGCTCGAGCTGGCGCGGATTATCCCAGAGAGCCTCCAATGCACGTTTTTTACCATCAGTCCGTTGGTAGCCCTTGAACTGGCCGAGCGTACCAATGCAGACGTAATCCTCATCGGCGGCAAACTTTCGCGCAATACCAACATCAGTATCGGTTCGCAAGTGATTAATCAATTGTCAGAAATCCGTGTCGACCTGTGTTTGCTGGGCACCAATAGCCTTTCCGTCGAGGACGGCGTCACAGACTCCGATTGGGAAGTGGTACAGATAAAAAAGGCAATGATCCGGTGTTCGAGCAAAACCGCCATCCTCAGTATCGCGGAGAAGCTAAACTCCGTACAGAAAATGAAAGTCTGTAGCCTCAACGCCATTTCCTACTTGGTAACCGATCTAGACCCTACGCACGCAAGTCTGACGGGTTTCGGTAAGGTGGTTGAAGTCGTATAGCGTATTAGTTTGATGAAGATACCATCGTTACCCGGTTTCGATCCAGAAGCTTTCAATAAATATTTCAAAAATACAGGGTGGTTGATGGTGGCCCGAGTGGGTACGATTTTCATCAAGATGGTGGTAACCGCTATCGTTATCCCCAACTATTTGGGCAGTAGCCTCAACGGCGAGTTGAACTACCCGCTTGTATTGGTGTCGTTCTTCGCAGCAGCGTGTGCGCTGGGCATGGATAGCTTCGTGACCCGTCAGCTGTTGCAACAACCCGAAAAGGAGAATACCATTTTGGGCACGGCATTCCGGCTGCGCTTGGTGGCATCTGTCATCGCACTCCCGCTAATCTATGCAACTTACCTGCTGATCGGCCATTATACATCGGCCCCACAGGCAGCCCCGTTCCGTTACATCCTTATCGTGTCCTTTGTTTGTATTTTCCAGTCGGTCAATATCATTGACTGTTTTTTTCAGGCCAACGTGCAAGGCAAATACATCATGCACGTGCAAGTAGGCGCCAACCTCCTATCGGCGGTTGTGAAGCTTGTGCTGGTTGCTTGGCAGGCCCCGGTCGCTTGGTTCGTATGGGCACTCTTGCTCGACGCCGTTTTCCTTGCTATCGGGTACTTGTATTATTACGAGCGGCACGGCAATCGACTAATCAACTGGCGGTTTGACCAGGGTATGGCCAAGCACCTGCTTCACTACTCGTGGCCCCTTGCTTTCTCATCCGTTGCCATCATTCTGTATATGAAAATAGACCAGTTGATGCTCGACGCCTACTTGGGTAAAGCGGTGTTCGGCGTGTATGATACCGTCGTGAAGCTGAGCGAGGGCTGGTATTTCGTCCCCATGGCGATCGTCACCGCACTCTTTCCGGCCATCATGAATGCCCGGAGGGACGATCCGGCCCGCTATCGGCGGCGGTTACAGCATCTCTACGAACTCATGACCATGGTAAGCATAGCTATTGCCGTGATTACTACCTTGGCTGCGCCGTTCATTTACCGTACGTTCTACTCGGCAGCCTATGCCGCTGGGGCACCTGTACTGACGGTACATATCTGGGCCGGGGTATTTATGTTCCTCTATGTGGCTACCGGGCAGTACCTGCTCGCGGAGGGCTACACCCGTATCTCCCTAGCCCGGGCCGTGGCAGGTGCCATCATCAATATCGGACTGAACAGCTGGTGGATTCCCGAATATGGCATGATTGGTGCTGCTTACGCCACGTTAGTTACGTATGCGAGCACAGCACTATTTGTTATCTTCGTGCCCAAAACAAGGGCACAGGGATGGCTGATGCTCGAAGCGTTATTTTTTATACCGACCATCCGGCGGTTGGTCAAACGATAAATTGCAGCAAACACATGCCAAAAATTATTTTCGATACGTCGATAGGTACAACCAATCTCGGAGACCATATCATCATGGATGCGGTTGACCGTATTTCGGACGAGTTGTTCATGGACGACTTTGTCATCAACGTGCCTACCCATTTCTCCATCCATCCGAAAGACCTACCGAAGCTCCGCAAATATGATACGGGCATCGTAGGAGGGACCAACCTATTGAAAAACAATACCCTCCGGAAGAGCCAGTGGAAGGTCGGGGTCAAAGATCTGTTTGTTTTGCGGCACAAGGTGGTATTGCTAGGGGTGGGATGGTGGCAGTACCAGGATAAGCCGGTATCCGGATATTCCAAGATGATGTATCGGTCCTTGTTTTCTAAGCGGTATCTCCACGCGGTGAGAGATAACTATACACTGCAAAAACTGGGCGAAATAGGCGTCAAGAACGTGGTCAATACCGGCTGCCCCACCGTATGGGGCCTGGATGAGCCGCACTGCTCGCAGATCAACCCCAAAAAACGCGATACCGTTATCACTACCATCACCGACTATATGCGCGATACCGATCGCGATCGGCGGATGTTCGATATCCTGAAAAAGCATTATCACAAGGTATACGTGTGGGTACAAGGCTCGAAGGACCGCGCGTATATTGAAAGCCTAACGTCAGGTATCGGCTATGTCGCACCCAAGCTGTCCGCATTTGACTCGTTTTTGGAAAAGGAACCTTGCGAATACGTAGGTACGCGGCTGCACGCCGGCATAAGGGCACTGCAGAAAAAACGTAAGGCCATCATCATCGGCATCGACAACCGCGCACTTGAAATGCGCAACGATATCGGTTTGAATGTGCTCGAGCGGCAACGCATCGATTTGCTTGAAGAGAAAGTCCACGAGGAAATGAGTGTTAAATTATACCTCGACAAAGACGCCATCTTCCGCTGGAAAACACAATTTAAGTCACAATAACAATGGCCGTGGTAGCTAAGCTTAAACAACTGTATAACAAGTCCCTGTTCCAACCTACTTTTTTAGGGCTTTTCTTCAACCCTTTCTTTATTATCCGCAGGGGGCTTTACAAGGGGGTGTCGCAATTCAGCAGCCACATGCACGGCAAATTGTTAGACTTCGGTTGTGGTAGCAAGCCCTACAAAGCATTGTTTGGGGTATCCGAATACGTGGGTACGGATATCGAAGTCAGCGGCCATGACCATCGAAACGAGGCGATCGATGTCTATTACGACGGCAATACATTGCCTTTTGCCGACGAGTCGTTCGATAGTGTTTTCTCAAGCGAGGTTTTCGAACATGTATTCAACCTCTCGCAAATCCTCGACGAGCTGCATCGGGTACTCAAACCCGGGGGGAGCATGCTGGTAACCGTGCCTTTCGTTTGGGATGAACATGAAATTCCCTATGATTTTGCCCGTTATACCTCCTTCGGATTGAAACATGTCCTCCAAGAGAAAGGATTCGTGGTTTTACAGGAAAAAAAGACAACCAATTACGTAGGTACCCTATGCCAGATGTGGGCAGCCTATGTATACCAGCATATCTTCCCGAAGCAAAAAGGGATCCGGATAGCGCTCACACCGCTGTTCATTACACCCATTACTCTTTGCGGGCTATTCCTTTCGGCAATATTGCCGAAAAACATGAATTTTTTCCACAACAACGTGATGGTGGTACGAAAACCTGCCCACCGTTCCGATAGTTGAAAGGCAATGGAAAACAAGTTTTCACCCACGCTCACCGTTATCACCGTTGTTTACAACAACGTGGGCGACATTGAGCGGACGCTCATGTCCGTCATTAACCAAACCTACCGATCTATCGAGTACGTGGTCATCGATGGCGGATCGACGGACGGCACGGTAGCCGTCATCAACCGGCACATCGATCGGATCACACGATTCGTCAGTGAGCCCGATAAGGGAATTTATGACGCCATGAACAAAGGGCTAGCCTTCGCCACAGGAGATTATGTGCTGTTCATGAATTCAGGAGACGAAATTTATTCCGCCGATACTGTGGCTCAGGTGTTTGCCACCGCTCCCCATGCCGATATTTATTATGGCGAGACAGAGATGTTTGACGCAGATTGGCATTCCCTCGGTCTGCGGCGGCACGCCATCCCCGAGCAGTTCAATTGGAAAAGTTTCCGCTACGGCATGAATGTCAGCCATCAGGCCATCTATATCCGGCGCAGCATAGCTGGCCGGTATGATGCACGTTATCAGCTGAGCGCCGATATCGACTGGGTGATTCGTGCCGCCAAGGCAGCCAATAAAACAGTTAATACCAGGCGTATCGTGGCCAAATATCTGGTGGGGGGGATGTCTAAAAAGCGGCATTGGCAAAGCCTCAAGGAGCGTTTCCAGATTTTCAGTAAGCATTATGGGTGGCTGCCAAACATCTTCAACCACGTTATCATCGCTTTCAGGTTAGCGGGCTATTATATTAGGTATGGCAAAACCAATGATTAGTCGCCTATGACGCCCGAAGAAACCATGCAACGATTGGTAACCACCAAGATGCCTTTCGGTAAGTACAAAGATACGCTCATCTGCAACCTTCCCGAAGCATACTTGGTATGGTTCCACCAAAAAGGATTTCCCAAAGGGAACATTGGCATGCTGTTAGCCACCATGTACGAAATCAAGCTCAACGGATTGGAATACCTTCTTGCACCATTTCGAAAGAGAAGCGGGGTATAGCAAAAGCTACCGGTAAACCATCGTATCCGTTGGCAACTCCAGTAACCGGTGGCCGCCCGTGTCAATTTCCAAGAGCGGCTGTGATTGGGCCAATGCAGCCACCCCTTCGCGGGTCGCCGGGGTTTGGTAAAGATATACCTTCCGCAATGCAGGCTGCCGAGCCAATGATCGAAGGCCGTCATCGGTCACTTTCGTATGGAACAGATTAAGGTAGCTGAGTTGTTCACAGGTTTCGAGGTGAGCCAAGCCCCCGTCTCCTACGGCCGTATGTTCCAGGTGCAATTGTTGCAATCCCGTCAATCGCCCGATATGCTGCAGCGCGCCATCTGTGATTTTCGTACCACCGAGTTTCAATTGCACCACATTTTCACCCAATGCACTCAATACCCGTGCGTCTTCGTCATTAAATTCAGGATAGTTGACGGCATTGACCGCCAATTGGTTTTTGCTGGCCGCAAGTGGGACAATCTTCACGCCCTTAGCACGTAACTGCTCGACGGCTTCCGCATTGGCAGCCGGAATATCCGCTAATGACACCCTCGGGTCGTCTGTAGGCGATTCGGCACCGCCACTTTCCAGTGCGAGCAGTACCGGATATATTTCTTCCGGCTGTTCCACTGCTTTTACCTGTTGATCAGTTGGCGCTCCTATGCCAATCCACCAGGCAATCAGTTTGATCTGGTCTTCACTGATGGGCGTGCGCCCCTTGGGAGGCATGCGGTCATCATCTCCTTCCGGCAAGGCCAAGCGTCTATACAGCTCACTTTCCGTGGCGCTTCCAGCGGCAATGACAGGGCCATTTTCACCACCTTTCATCACCATCTCCCAAGTATGCAAGGCCAAATCACCTTCCTGTTTCTTGGGGCCATGGCAGCTTTGGCAGCGTTGCTTGAAGATGGGTTGGATGATGTCTTCATATACGGCGGCTTCCTGCACGTCGTCAATCAGTATCCGGTCGGGCTGCCAGCCGAACCATTCGCGTGTGTGGGCCGGCAGCGCCTCGGCCAAATAGCCCTCGCCGTGGGTCAGCGTGCCACCGAAATGTCCGGCTGTGCAAAGCAGCGCCACCATGCCCGTAAGGAACGCGAAGCGGAATTTCCGTAGCGGGTAGCGGGTCTTTTCTTTGGCAACGGGAGTCCGGTACAGCCACCAGCATAAAGCACTCACCAGCGTGGTACCGATACCCAGCCATTGATGAAGCGACAGGGTCTCCGCATCATATCCGCCCCCCAGCGACAGCAGGTAACCCGAAACACTGGCGAGCGTAGCTGAACACGCACCCAGCAACAGCGTTGTCGGGATGGCAGTAACCAGCGGAGCGTTCCCTTTTTTCCGGCTAAGCAGCGCAAAACAGAAGGCCAAGACTAACATCCCGATAGGAAGGTGTACCAACAGCGGGTGCCATCGGCCAAGGAATAGGAGGATATCGCCGTTGCTGTCCATCAGTTAAATAAGTGCCTGGATAAGGTGGCCCTCCACATCGGTAAGCCGGAACGGGCGTCCCTGAAAATCATAGGTGAGTTTCTCATGGTCAAAGCCCAATAAGTGGAGCATGGTAGCATGCACATCATGCACAGCAGTGCTGCCACTGATGGCAGAGAAGCCGATTTCATCGGTTTCCCCCCATGTCACGCCTCTTTTTATCCCACCGCCGGCCAACCAGATGGTATAGGCATCGGGGTGGTGGTCCCGCCCGGCGAAAGGCATATCTTTATTGTCGCGGTTTTCTTGCATGGGTGTCCGGCCAAACTCGCCGCCCCATACTACCAGGGTATCATCAAGCAGCCCCCGTTGTTTGAGGTCGAGTAAAAGTGCGGTCATCGGGCGGTCAATCTCGCGACATTTATTTCGGAACCCCACGTCGAGTGCATCGCCGGGGCTGGTGCCATGGCTATCCCATCCCCAATCAAACAATTGTACGAAACGAACGCCTTGTTCCACCAGCTTGCGTGCCAACAGGCAGTTGTTTGCAAAAGATTCCTTGCCGGGCTGGGTGCCGTAAAGCTCATGGATGTACGCTGGTTCATTATTGATGTCCATCACTTCCGGTACAGCAACCTGCATCTTGTAGGCCATTTCATATTGCGCCACACGGGCAAGGATTTCCGGGTCTTTGTATGTGCTGTACTCTTCCATGTTCACGGTATTGATGGCATCGATGACCTTTCGCTTCACATCGCGATTTATCCCTTCGGGGTCACTGATGTATAACACGGGGTCACCGTGTGCGCGGCATTGCACGCCTTGGTATACGGAGGGAAGGAACCCACTGCCCCAAACGCTTTTTCCAGCATCGGGTGTTTTTCCGCCCGAAGTGAGCACGACAAATCCGGGCAGGTTGCTGTTTTCCGTGCCCAGTCCATAGGTCACCCATGAGCCGATACTGGGCCTACCCAAGCGCGCGTTGCCCGTATGCATGAACAGTTGGGCGGGCCCGTGGTTGAACTGGTCGGTATGCACAGCCTTCAGGAAACTTACTTCATCCACCACGGTCGAAAAGTGCGGCAGTAGGTCGGAAACCCAAGCGCCACTTTCGCCATACTGGCGGAATGTGGCCTGTGGCCCCAGCATATTGGGCGTACCGCGGATGAAGGCGAATTTCTTGCCTTCGAGCAGCGATTGCGGACAGGGCTGGTTATGGAGCTTATGCAGTGCGGGTTTATAGTCAAAAAGCTCGAGCTGGGAGGGTGCACCCGCCATATGCAGGTAGATTACGCTTTTGGCACGGGCGGCAAAGTGCGGCGACTTCGGGGCCAATGGGTTCAGCGTATCTAGGAGAGGGGCGGCACTTTTTGGATTTCCACTACCGGACCCCATGCACCCACCAAGCATGGACCCCAAAGCAATGCTTCCCACCCCAGCCACGCATTCGATGAGGAAATGCCGACGGGTGACTGCCCTGAGTGTGGCTTCCTGTGCTTCTTTCAATAGCTTTTCCATCGTTGCAGCAAATTAAGATTTGGTGAGAAATTCGTCGAGGTTCAATAACGCGCTGGCCACCACGGTGTAAGCCGCGGTGGTAGCGATTCTTTCCGATGCCTCGTTTGCCGGCAAGGCGAGTAGCATTGCCGCCTCGGCGGGTTGTTGCCGGTAATGCACTACGGTTTCATCGAAGAGCTTCTGGAGGGCCTGGAGTTTATCGGCAGGCAGGTCCCGTTGCATGACGAACAAGTAACCCGACTGGATGGCCTCTTGTGCATTTCCCTTCCCCGCTGCTTCCATCCGTTTAGCCAAGTGGCGCGCAGCCTCCTGGTATACCGGATCATTCAGCGTCGTGAGCGCCTGTAAAGGTGTATTGGTACGGATACGGTCGACCAGGCAGACTTCGCGGCTGGACGCATCGAAGGTAACATAAGAAGGGTAGGGGCTGGTCCGTTTGATGAAGGTGTATACACCCCGGCGGTATCGGTCCTCCCCCTCACTGGTGGCCCAGCGCTCACCGCTGTAAACGCTCATCCAAACACCGTCGGGCTGGTAGGGCATCACACTTGGACCGTACATCTTTGTGCTTAGTAGTCCGCTCACAGCCAGTGCCTGGTCCCGGATCTGTTCTGCAGAGAGCCTGAACCTCGGCCCCCGAGCGTAGTATTTGTTGTTCGGATCTTTTTCCGCCGATTTCCCATGCGATACCGACGCTTGTCGGTAAGTAGTCGAAACAACGATTTCTCGCACCAGTTGCTTCACACTCCAATCCATATCATGCGTGAATCGCAGCGCCAGCCAATCCAATAGCTCCGCGTGGCTGGGGGGATCACTTTGTGAGCCCATATCGCCCAGTGGTTCCACGATACCGTGGCCGAATAGCTGCGCCCATACCCGGTTTACGAGTGTCCGGCCTATCAACGGGTTCTTTTCACTGACCAACCACTGTGCAAAGCCCAGTCGGTTCCGTTGGGCATCCTCCGGGAAATCATGGAGGAATTGGGGCACACTTGGTTCGACCGATTCGCCTTTTACGAGCCAGTTACCGCGCTCAAACACGTGGGTTTCCCGGTGCATATCCTGCGGGTTTTCAATCAGGATGGGAACAGATGGAGTGCGTCGGTTTACCAATTCCAAGAACGTTTGCTGTACGTGCGCGTAGCCCGGCTCGTTGTGGCCGGGCAGCGATTTGCGGAAGGCCATCCATTCCACCAAGCATACCGAGCTGCCTGCGGATATCGATGGATTTTTGAACTGGAAGAAAAGGTCGTGCTGGCCACTCATGGGTACGATAGGCACCGCCATGGTTTCCATCCCGTTGGTGGCGGGCAGGGTTATGTTGGCAATTTCCGGTCCCTCGGGCGAATCCGCACGTATCTCCAGTTCACCGCCCGCCGCACCCGCGGAGTAGTTTAGGTAGAATCGATCCTTGCCGGTAAGGGTAACTGCGGGAAGCCGGGCGCTGCCGCCATTGCGGATACCCAGCCATTTGGTGTCTACCAAGGCGCCATTCACCAATTGGTCACACGCATGGGCGTGTATCTTGGGTTCGAGCGCCTGTAAAAAAAGGTCTGTTGACGCCACTGCCGATTCCGGTGCATGCCGGGCTACCCATCCTTTTACCTCGGCTATCCGTATACTGTCTTCACTCCCATAGAAACGGAGCGTGGGGTAGTCCCCTTGGGTATCCTCGTCGCGCGTGTTGTTGAAGAATGCGAGCGACTTATAGTATTCTTCGAATTTGATCGGGTCATATGTATGGCTATGGCATTGCACACATTCAAATGTAGTAGAAAGCCAGGCCTGGTAGGTAGTGTTTACGCGGTCAATGACGGCCGCTACCCGAAACTCCTCGTCGTCGGTTCCCCCCTCGTCATTTACCATGGTATTGCGGTGAAAAGCGGTCGCGATGAGCTGGTCGGCCGTCGCATCGGGCAGCAGGTCGCCGGCGAGCTGCTCCACGGTAAACGTGTTGAAAGGTTTATCGCTGTTAAACGCTTTGATTACCCAATCGCGATAGGCCCATATTTGTCGCGACGCATCTTTCTCATAACCCTTGGTGTCGGCGTATCGGGCAATATCCAGCCACCACGAAGCCCAATGTTCCCCAAAACGGGGGGAGGCCAACAGGCTGTCCACGCGGCGTTCGTAGGCATCTTGGCTATTATCGCCCGCAAAGGCCGCTACCTGCTCCGGCGTTGGGGGCAGCCCGGTGAGGTCCAATGTTACCCTGCGGAGCAACGTGGCGCGGTCTGCCGGGGGCGAAAACGAAAAGCCCCGTTCCCGGTGTTTCGCCTGGATGAAATAATCGAGGTCGCTTGCCACGCGAACGGTTCGCCCGAAGCCAAATAACGAGGCCAATCCAAAACGGGGGCGGGGCACGATCACCTCCTTAGGGAGCGAATACGCCCAATGCTCGCCCCATTTAGCCCCCTGCTCCACCCATCGGGTCAATACGTTGATCTCTTTTTTGCTCAGCGGCGGCGCGTCGTAAGGCATCCGCTCTTCGGGATCATCGGCCGTGAGCCTGCGGATAAATTCACTGTGTTTGGCGTCGCCCGGAATAATGGCCGGATTTCCAGACTCGGCTACGGCGAAGGCCTCCTCTTCGAAAAGTAAACTGAAGCCGCTGTTTTTCTTTACTCCGCCGTGGCAACTGATGCAGTGTTTATTGATGATGGGTTTTACGTCGGTACTGAAGTCGACCGGATCCTCGTGCCGCTGCAACCAAGCAATGACCACTACCACGAGGGCCACCCCGATAAGGATTTGCCATTTCCTCCCATGGTTGTTCCAAAAGATAAATCGCTTATTCGTTTTTTCCATCTACACCTGGGAATGATCGCAATTGGTTATATCAATAGCCTAAGGTAGGTACTTTTGGCCGTACTTGCAACGAAGTTAGTGATCCTGCCGATATTTTCTTGTACGCGCGTGCAGCCGCTGATTTCAAAGGTTGTGCGAATTACATCGATTCGGTAAAAAGTACCATAACCTACGGAGATGTTACCAGCCTGATTGAACGCGTTGACGTATCTTTGCATAAAAAGAACAACAGGGAAGTTTTAAGCAAAATACGATGGAGAAAGACCACACACCATCCCTAATCAAAGCAGCTTTGCGTGCCAAATGTCCAAGGTGCCGCCAAGGGAATATGTTTACCGGCAGGACGTATGCGTTGAAGGCCCAAAAAATGAACGAGACATGCCCGCACTGTGGGGTGCGTTATGAGCGGGAGCCGGGTTATTTCTATGTGGCTATGTTTGTGAGCTACGGCTTGGCCATGGCCGAAATGATTGCTGCCTGCGTGGGCTTTTACCTCATTACGGGCTACATGGACGGACCCTGGCCGTATCTCGTTGCTACCATCGGGACGGTACTCTTGCTCTCTCCGCTTAATTATCGCTATTCACGGGTTATTTTACTGTATTGGCTCACACCGGGCCTGCGTTTCCAGCCTCCCGGCAAAGGAATGACCGAGAAATTGTAAAAAATAACTATACTTGCCGCCTATGACGCGCCAGGGCTATCCGGTATACGACATCACGGCGTTGGCTGATTCGCCGTCCGATATTCTCGTGGGCGCTTTTGCACCCTATATCAATCAGCACCATAAACTGCACGTACCACATGGCCACCGTTTTTATCACTTGGTTTATTTCACACAAGGGGCAGGCTACCATACCATCGATTTTGATCGGTTTGAAGTAGCACCCTTTCAACTGTATGCCATGGCACCCGGACAGGTGCACCATTGGGATTTTAAAGGTGCGGTAGCGGGATATGTCCTCAATTTCTCGCCATCTTTCTTCCACCCGTTCCTACTACGCCCCGATTACATTGAAGAGTTCGCCTTTTTCCAGGGTTGGGCCCAACAGTCCGTGCTGTCCGTTCCCGGCCCGATGCGTTCCCGTATTGCGGACTTATTTGAAGAAATGATCGCATTGGCATCGGCGGTTTCGATACGTAACCTCGATAAATTACGGGTGCTCGCGCTTAAGTTGTTCATGGATTTGGTGAGCCTGCAGGAGCCAGCCAAGCCTTCCCCGCTTTCCCACAATGCCGTACTGCTTCGTAATTTCAGGAAACTCGTAGAGAAACACTATACCGTGCTTCGCTTGCCGAAAGACTATGCGGTGATGCTTTATATCACCCCCAATCACCTCAATGCGATTTGTTCGGACCTGCTTGGCCAATCGGCCGGAACGGTAATCCGCGACCGGGTGGTATTGGAGGCGAAACGACTTTTGGTAAACCCCGAATTTCCGGTGGCTGCCATAGCCGATATGCTTAACTTCAAGGACAATTCCTACTTCAGCAAATTTTTCAGGAAATATACAGGTACTTCACCCGAAGCGTTCCGCCGGGCAATCGCACTCGATGACACCGCTGCCGGGTAGGCGTATCAGTCCTTTTCCCTGGAGGAGCCAAAAAGACTGTCCAGCAGTATCTGGATCAATGCCACGATAATCGCAAATACCGCCGCCCACCAAAAATTGCTCACTTCAAATTTGCTGCCCATGAAATAGCTGGTTAGCTGAACCATCAGCACCGTGATGATAAATGAAATAAGTCCCAACGTGAGCAGGTTGAGCGGGAAGGTGAATACCCGGAGTACGGTGCCTAAGGTTGCATTTACAAAGGCGATAATGAGCCCGGCAACAATTGCCCAGCCGAATCCAGCCACGCTTACTGCCGAGGAAGGGAGGATCAGTGCTGCCAGGAATACAGCCAATCCGGTCAATAGCACATCGATGATAAACCGCATAACGCTTTACTTTTGATTTATACTTGCATAAATACGAATATCGGTCAAATTGTTTGGTTAAGGGTAAAAAAATAGTAATTGCAAAAAAATGCCTACCTTCGCACCATCATATAGGGGTGCCTTGTTTGTACCAACAGACACAAATAAAGGCTGAGATCATACCCATTGACGCCACGGCGTCAAGCACCTGATCCGGATAATGCCGGCGTAGGGAGGTAAGTTAAATAATTACGCTGCTATGAACCCCTTATAGCAGTGGTGTTTAACTAAAATTACAAGTTACAAAATGAGTAAGAAGTCAATCGCAGGGATTGCGTTTTTCATGCATGTAGCCATGGCCGTTGCCGTGGCACAACACCACATCACCGTATCCGTAACCGACGCAAGCAATGAGAGGCCGATGCCCGGTGCGTCTATCCAGCTTGAAGGGACGATTTACCAAGGAAAGGCAGATGCTGCCGGCACGGCAATCATCCGCCACATCAAGGCAGGCACCTATACCGTCATCGTTACGCACCTCGGCTACCAAGTGGAAAAGCAGCAAGTTGCCCTTCGCGGAGATCAACATGTCCATGTTTCATTGCAGCGGGCGACACTGCTGACCGATGAGGTGGTTGTGCAGGCGACACGGGCCACTGAAAATACAGCTACGACCTACAAAAACATCAGCAAAGCGGATATTGCCAAAAATAACGTGGGTCAGGATATCCCTTTTCTGCTCGACCAGACGCCCGGCGTGGTCATTTCGTCGGATGCCGGAGCCGGTATCGGATACACCAGCATGCGTATCCGCGGCAGCGATGCGCAGCGGACCAACGTCACGGTCAATGGTATCCCCCTTAACGATGCGGAAAGCCTGGGTTCATTTTTTATCAATCTGCCCGACTTCGCTTCTTCCGTCGATAACATCCAGATCCAGCGTGGGGTGGGAACGTCCACCAACGGTGCCGGTGCATTTGGCGCCAGCCTCAATATCCAGACCAACACGCTCAACGACGAGGCTTATGCCGAGCTCGATCAATCCATCGGTTCATTCCGGTCGCTGAAAAACACCATTCGGCTTGGAACCGGACTCCTCAACGGCAACTTTAGCTTCGATGGGCGGCTGTCGCGCATCAGCAGTGATGGTTACGTCGATCGTGGCACGTCCAACCTCCAGTCGTTCTTTCTGTCGGGGGCTTGGCATGGCCAAAATAGTCTGCTGCGGGCCAATGTGTTCGGTGGTAAGGAGAAAACCTACCAAGCTTGGTATGGCACACCCGAATCGCGGCTTACCGGCGATGCAGCAGCGATGGAGGCGTATGCCGCAGACGATGGGCTCACGCCCGAAGAGATAGAGAACCTGCTGAACTCCGATAGGCGGTACAATAAATATCTCTACGATAACGAAACCGATAATTACCAGCAAACACATTACCAACTACTGTTTTCATCGGCCCTTACAAACCAGCTCACGCTGAATACAGCACTGCATTACACGCGAGGGAAAGGTTACTACGAGCAGTTCCGCAATCAGGATGAATATGTAGACTACGGATTGTCGCCCATCACTGTGAACGGCGGGGCTGTAACCGAAACGGACCTGGTGCGGCAACGTTGGCTCGACAACCATTTTTATGGAGGTACCTATTCCCTCGCTTACAAAGACGGGGTTGGTTTTGAACTTACTTGGGGAGGGGCCTACAATCGGTATGAAGGCGGTCATTACGGCGATATCGTATGGTCCCAATACCCTTTGTTTACCGACAGGGCATACTCGCCTAGTACGGATAGCGGGTTCAGCACCGCCTACCGTTACTACGATGGCGATGCTACCAAATCCGACTTCAATACCTACTTGAAAGCATCGTACCAAATTGATAAGTTCTCGTTGTTTGCCGATGCGCAATATCGGCACATCAGCTATGCCATTGCCGGTATAGACCACGATCTGCGCGACCTTACACAGAATGCATCGTTCAACTTTTTCAATCCGAAAATCGGGCTGACGTACCAGTTGTCGGCGGCCAGCAACCTGTACGCCTCCTATGCGTTGGCCAATAAGGAACCGGTGCGTAGCGATTTTACCGATTGGCCCATTGAGCAAACCCCAAAGGCAGAGCAACTGCACGATATCGAGGCCGGTTACCGCGTCCGGTCCCGACAGTTCAATATCGGTGTGAATGCCTACGCCATGCTGTATAAAGACCAGTTGGTGCTAACGGGCCAACTCAACGATGTGGGTAGTACCTTAAGGAGAAATGTAGACGACAGTTACCGCATCGGCTTGGAGTTCGATGGGCGTTGGGCGCCGAACGCCTGGTTTGCGTGGGCGGCTACGCTGGCCTACAGCCAGAATAAAATCAAGAACTTCATCGAGGTGGTGGGCAACGTGGAGAATTTCTATGCTACCACCGATATCTCGTTTTCACCAGATTGGGTAGCATCCAGCGAGTTGAGTTTCAAGCCCTGGCAACCGTTTGAAGTGGCCCTGTTGAGCAAGTACGTTTCACGCCAGTACTTGGACAACACCGGCAACGCGAACCGGAGCATCGATGGTTTTCTCGTAAACCATGTCCGTGCGGCTTACCACACATCGTTTTGGAAGTTGAAGAATCTCGGCATCACGTTGTTGGTCAATAACGTCTTCAATGAGAAATATGCATCGAGCGGATATACGTGGGGTTATTACCTGTCGGAAACCGATCGGGTGGACTACAACTTCTATTACCCGCAAGCAACGGCCAATTTCCTCTTGGGGTTAAATCTCAAATTCTAGGCGGCTTATACGTTCTGAGGCAAGTGCCGATGTAAAAATAATCGTGCACTTGCCTTTTTAATGTACCATAAGCATTGATATTGTCCGAAAAATGTCATTACCTTTAAACAAAATTATCGTTATGCGACATACATCCAAATCAATTGCGGCCGTTGCGGCGCTATCGTTCGTTATTTCATCATGTGATTCGTCCGCGTCCAAAGAGATTGCCGAAACACCGTCCGATTCCACATACGCGCCGGTAGAGACCAAAGACCCCAACTCGGACTATGCGCCTGCTTTCGAGGGGCAGACCCGCGTGGCCGGGGTGAAGACCACCACTCCTTTTGATGTAAAGGTATTGGCCGAGGGGCTTAATAGGCCATGGGGCATTGCCAACCTTCCCGATGGTCGGTTGCTGATTACCGAGAAGGAAGGTACCCTTCGGATTGCCACGCAAACGGGCGAGCTGAGTGGGGCTATCACCGGCCTTCCGGCAGTTAATTCGAATGGACAGGGTGGCCTGCTAGGCATCACTACCGATCCCGACTTCGCGAACAACCGGATGGTGTATTGGACGTTTTCGCAAGATACGCCCGAAGGCACATTGACCGCGGTGGCCAAAGGTAGGCTCGCGGATGATGAAAAAACGGTCGAAAATGCCCAGGTTATTTATCAGGCTACACCCGCCCACAAAAGCAACCTGCATTATGGCTCCCGTATCCTCTTTGACAAAACGGGCAACATCTTTGTGAGCACCGGCGAGCGGTCGGATATTGTCACCAGGCCACTGGCCCAGGACCTGAACGCCGCACTTGGTAAAGTGCTGCGCATTACCCCGGAGGGAAAGCCTGCGCCGGGCAACCCGTTTGAGGGCCGGAACGACGCACGTGCTGAAATATATTCGTACGGCCACCGTAACGTGCAAGGGCTGGCATTCCATCCCGTTACCGGCGATCTCTGGGAAGGCGAGTTTGGCCCCCGTGGTGGCGACGAGGTGAACCGGATCCAGCCGGGCAAGAACTACGGCTGGCCTACGATTACTTATGGTATCGAATACAACGGTAACAAAATTGGCGATCCTATCCAACAGCAAGAAGGCATGGAGCAGCCCGTTTACTATTGGGACCCCGTGCTCTCGCCGAGTGGGATGACGTTCTTTGCAGGTACCTCCATCCCCGAATGGGAGAATAACCTGTTTGTTGCCGGCTTAAGTAGCGTACACATTGCGCGGCTAGTTATCAAGGATAACAAAGTAGTTGGTGAAGAACGCTTATTGGAAGACCAGGCACAACGTTTCCGTGATGTACACCAAGGTAAAGACGGCGCATTATATGCCGTTACGGACGGTGGCAGGCTATATCGGGTTGGGAAGAAATAGTGAGGGCAGTTATCCAGCGTGTTTCGGAGGCCTCGTGCACGGTAGACCGAAAGGTTGTCGGTGCGATTGGGGACGGTTTCGTGGTGTTGTTGGGTATTGAAGATGCAGATGAACAGGATGACGTCCGCTGGCTGGCACAGAAAATAGCCAATCTCCGTGTATTTGGTGATGACGATGGGCTCATGAACAAGTCATTGCATGACATCGGGGGGAGCGTATTGTTGATTTCACAATTCACCTTATTTGCACAGACCAAGAAAGGCAACCGGCCGTCTTTTATCCGGGCCGCGAAGCCCGATAAGGCCGTTCCATTGTACGAAGCGATGATTGCTGCACTCGCTGCTCAATTGGGCAGGGAGGTCGCTACCGGGGTGTTCGGGGCCGATATGAAGGTATCCCTCGTCAACGATGGGCCGGTCACGATCGTAATGGACACCAAAGACAAAGATAGCCATTAAGGGACGACTTACGACTAATGACTTACGACTCATGACAATCAAAGATGCCCAAGAGACAATAGACCGCTGGATAAACACCACCGGTATACGTTATTTCAACGAACTTACCAATACGGCCATTTTGATGGAAGAAGTGGGCGAAGTGGCCCGTATTATGGCCCGCAAATACGGTGAGCAATCCTTCAAGAAATCGGACGAGGCGGTCAACCTTGCTGATGAGATGGCCGATGTGCTCTTCGTGTTGATTTGCCTTGCCAATCAAACGGGTATAGATTTGACCAGTGCCCTGACCAAAAATCTCGAGAAGAAGCAAATCCGTGATGCCGATCGGCACCGCAACAACGAAAAACTCAAATAGGGGATAGGTAGTGAAAACAAGGGCGGCACACCTTTTTAGGGATGTGCCGCCTTTTGCGTATGATGTTCCCCCGCGGTAAGCGGGCGCGATGACTACATCATTCCGCCCATGCCGCCGCCCATTGGGGGCGCACCGGCACCGGCTGCTTTTTCATCTTCCGGCTCGTCTGCCAATACCACCTCCGTGGTCAATAGCATAGATGCGATAGAAGCTGCATTTTCCAAAGCGATACGGGCAACCTTGGTTGGGTCAATTACGCCAGCTCCGATCAGGTTTTCGTAAACACCTGTACGGGCGTTGTAGCCAAAGTCGTCCTTGCCTTCACGTACTTTCTGTACCACTACGGCACCTTCTACAGCAGCGTTGTTGCAGATTTGGCGCAGCGGTTCTTCAATGGCACGCTTGATGGTCTCGATACCAATGTTCTCATCCTCATTGGCACCTTTGAGGTCTTTCAGCGCTTCGCTCGCGCGGATAAATGCCACACCACCACCCGCTACGATGCCTTCTTCAACGGCAGCGCGGGTAGCGTGCAGTGCGTCGTCTACGCGGTCTTTCTTTTCTTTCATTTCCACCTCAGTGGCGGCACCCACGTACAACACAGCTACACCACCGGCCAATTTAGCCAAACGTTCCTGCAATTTCTCGCGGTCGTAATCTGATGTGGTGGTTTCGATCTGCGCCTTGATTTGGCTTACGCGGCCTTTGATGTCGTCCGAATTGCCCGATCCATTGATAATCGTGGTGTTGTCTTTGTCTACAACCACTTTTTCTGCCTGGCCTAGGTAATCGAGGTCCGCATTTTCCAGTTTGAATCCTCTTTCTTCAGAAATAACGGTACCACCGGTAAGGATGGCGATGTCTTCCAACATCGCTTTACGGCGATCGCCAAAGCCAGGGGCTTTCACAGCGGCCACTTTGAGAGACCCACGGATTTTATTAACAACCAAGGTAGCCAGTGCTTCGCCGTCGAGGTCTTCAGCGATGATCAACAGCGGCTTGCCTGTTTGAACCTGTTTTTCCAGGATGGGAAGCAGTTCCTTCATATTGCTGATTTTCTTGTCGTAAATCAGGATATATGGGTTTTCCAATTCGGCTTCCATTTTGTCTGTGTTGGTAACGAAGTAGGGCGACAGGTAACCGCGGTCGAACTGCATACCTTCAACGGTTTTCACTTCGGTTTCGGTACCTTTGGCTTCTTCAACGGTGATCACACCGTCTTTACCCACTTTTTCCATAGCTTCGGCAATCAGTGCACCGATTACCTCGTCGTTATTGGCCGAGATACTAGCTACTTGCTTGATCTTGTTGTTGTCTTCGCCAACGGTTTGCGATTGGCTTTGCAGGTTCGCCACAACAGCGCTCACCGCTTTGTCAATACCGCGTTTCAGGTCCATCGGATTGGCACCGGCGGCAACGCTCTTCAAGCCCGGCGCAATGATGGCCTGTGCCAACACCGTAGCTGTCGTGGTTCCGTCACCAGCCTGGTCGGCGGTTTTGGAAGCTACTTCTTTCACCATTTGGGCGCCCATGTTTTCCAGGGCATCCTTCAATTCGATTTCCTTTGCAACGGTAACCCCGTCTTTTGTGATAGCCGGTGAACCGAATTTCTTTTCGATGATGACATTCCGGCCACGTGGACCCAATGTCACTTTCACTGCATTTGCCAACGTGTCTACACCTCTCTTAAGGGTGTCACGTGCCTCAACGTTATACTTAACTTGTTTCGCCATTTTTTAATTGATTTCAGATTTGCTATGCAATTTCGAATCGCGGACAAACTGCCACGTCCCCTATTGCAATTTTCAATAAACCATTACTAAATTAAACGCTCACGCGGAAAAATAAGAATTTCCGATAGCTACCGACCTTAAACGACCGCGTAGATATCAGACTCCTTCATAATCAAGTATTCTTTTCCTTCGTACGTGATTTCGGTGCCGGCATATTTGCCGTACAATACTTGATCTCCTACCTTCACGGTCAACGGTTCGTCCGTTTTCCCGGTGCCAACAGCCACTACCGTTCCACGTTGGGGTTTTTCCTTGGCGGTATCCGGGATGTAGATACCTGATGCGGTTTTCTCCTCTGCAGGGGCAGCCTCAACCACCACTCTGTCTCCGATAGGTTTAATACTTAACGCCATAATGATTTTAGTTAATATGTAATTGTTAATATGTTTTTGATTCTTCCTCGCCACTTAGGTCATCAACTATGCCAAGTCCCGTTTTATAGGGTCACCTTGCCATTTTTTCATTTTTAATGTCGATACGCAGGGAGAGCGGCAGAGAGTTGTGTCAGGATGTCAGTGCTGCTGGCAGTGACATGAAAGAGAAAAGGCCACCCGGTTCGCGGGTGGCCTTTGGATGTTTTTACTGTGCGGTATCCGACCCCGTGGTAGTTTCCGGGGCTGTAGCCGGTGGAATCGGCGCCGTGGTTGGGTTGGTGGGGGTGATCTGTTCCGTCAACCCACTACCCCCTGTACTCGCCGAAGGGCTCATTACATTCACGATCAGTGCAAAAACCATGATGGCAATCACCAATCCCCACGTACCTTTCTCCAATATGTCACCTGTACGTTTCACGCCCATAAGGTTGGTGCCACCCGAAAAGCCGGAGGCTAACCCACCGCCTTTCGGTTCCTGGATCAATACCAAGAAAGACAGCAATACGCTGGCCAGCATAATCAATATAATCAATAATGTTTGCATCGTTTTATTCCGCTAGGGTAATTTATTTGTCAATTCAGTAATTCGAGCGGCAAAGTACGCACTTTTTTCGGGATATTTCAAACTTAATTTTTTATAGATGGCGATTGCCTTCGGATACAGTCCTTGTTCAACGTATATGTTCGCCAAGGTTTCGGTTACCAACGTCAATTGGTCTTCAGCACTCTTCCGTGCCTTGTTTTCCAAGTTGATTTTGTCGGCTTGCGGCGGCTTGATCTGTGGCTCCTCCCGTATAAACCGCTCAATCATGGGGTCGGTCTTTTTAGGAACCTGGAACGGAACGGTCTCCGCAGGCTGGGCCGTGCTCAGCTTTTCCTCGGGAGACTGGAGGTGGAAGATGTTTTCCCGGATTTGATGGTCCAGCACCCGCTCATCGTCGGCAGTGCCTACCGCCCCCGCAGGGTACACCGTTGTATCATCCCCGGGGGCATAGGGACGGTAGGTACCCGCATGCTCCATCCGCGTTTTGTTGAGCCACCATAAAAAGCTATACGGTAAATGTTCATCGTTATATAAACTTAGCTTTTCATGGGGTGTCGCTTCGGCAATCGGCACTATTTCCTGCGATATGCCCCCCTCGTTGGCAGCTGTTTCACCATCCCCCTTTTTTTCGTAGGCAAAATAATCCATGCTCACGGGGTGTTCCATCACGCCTGGGTCGTCCATATCCGGGATGACCGTTTCGATGTCGATTACGGTCGCCGCGGGTTCCTCTGCAGCGTTGGTGGCCGCTGGTGCCGCAGGGTCTGTCGTATGTTCGGTTGGAAGTGCCCCATCGTTGGGTTGGCCGTCAGCAAGCAGGTAGCCGTAGAGCCACGAAGGCATCCCGGTAACGAGTAGCGGATTGCCCATGTCGCTTGGGCCGTCTTGCAGGTAGCTCTTACGGGCTTGCGCCATATGCAGTGCCTGTGCATACGGAAACCGATCTATCAGCGTTGATAGGGTGTCATCGTCCACAGCCGCGGGGTCAGCCAATGCACGATGGTATAGTTCCTTGTAATTCACGTTTTCCACTCAACTAATCCTCAAATCTTAAAGTCATTCTTCGGTCCGTCATCAACTTACCTACCAATTCGCAAACGCGCGGTTATAAATGTCCTCGGTAAGCATCTGGTTGATATCGCGGATGAGCGTCTCTTCCTGTGCAGGTATCGACCCACTCGCCGATGAGAAATCTTTGAACCGGGTGAACGGCTGTTCGAAGTTATCTTCGGGTTTGATGGTATTCGTGTATTTCACGTTGACCGTAATCGAAAGCCGGTTGAGGGCCGCACGGTCGGTACCTGCCTCTACGGCGGCTGGCGCAATGCTATAGCCCGTGATGCGCCCTTCGAAAATCGCATCGCCCTCGTTGGTCACCTGGCTTAGGCTCGATTGGCTGCGTATCCGTTCCTTCAGCGCCTCCGTAAACGTTTGGCTGAGGGTAGGATTGACAATCGGTGCCGTATTCTCAAAAAATTCCACCGTATAGGTCTTCATCCCTTCGGGTATCGACCCCCCAGTGAAGCCATACTTGATGCCACAGCCCCCTGCCGAAACAACAACCAGTACTACCAACAGATACTTAACCACTTTTGCCGTCATAGCTATCCCTATCAATTCAGGTTTAAATCCTTGATTTTGCGATATAATGTCCGTTCGGAAATCCCCAGCTCCTCTGCAGCCGATTTCCGTTTGCCCTTATGTTTCTTCAACGCTTTTTTAATCAGGTCCGATTCCCTTTCCAAAAGCGAGAGTGATTCCTCTTCCACTTCTTCCGCCTCTTGGGTGTGGAATCGGAAATCGTCGTTTGAATCGTTCGGCGCCGGCCGGTGGATGGTTAATGTGGGCTGTGCCGGTAGTTGCTCGGCCGCCGGGCTGTCGATTTCACGGTACAGCTTGTTTATATAAGGTGAGTTGTCTTCCACGATGCCCGAATTGACGCCGTTCTGGATAATTTCCACCACCAGCTTCTTCAGTTCGACCATGTCTTTCTTCATGTCGAACAGCACCTTGTACAGGAGGTCGCGTTCCGAGAAGTCGTCCGCCCCCTTTGCGGCGCCCACATGCACAGGAAGGTTGCTCCGGTTGTCGTAGGGCAGGTACTGTTGGAGTATTTGCGCATCCAGAAGCCGTTCCTTTTCCAACACGGCAATCTGTTCGGCAATATTTTTCAGTTGCCTTACGTTGCCTGGCCAGGGATAGTTGGCAAGCAGTTGTTGCGCATCCTCGGTGAGCTGTACATTGGGGCTCCGGTACTTGTCGGTAAAGTCGGCCACAAACTTGCGGAAGAGGAGGTGGATGTCTTCCTTCCGGTCGCGCAGGGCCGGAATGCGCAGTGGCACCGTATTGAGCCGGTAGTAGAGATCCTCCCTGAATTTGCCTTTCTGCACGGCTTCGTAGATGTCTACGTTGGTTGCCGCGATTACGCGCACGTTGGTTTTCTGTACTTTCGATGAGCCCACGCGGATGTACTCACCCGTTTCCAGTACGCGGAGCAGCCTGGCCTGGGTGCCCATGGGCAGCTCACCCACCTCATCCAGGAAGATGGTGCCACCGTTCACTACTTCAAAATAGCCCTTACGGGCCTCGTGTGCTCCGGTGAAGGAACCTTTTTCGTGCCCGAAAAGTTCCGAGTCGATGGTCCCTTCGGGTATCGCCCCGCAGTTGACAGCGATGAACGGACCGTGCTTGCGCGCACTGAGCTGGTGGATGATGTGCGAAAATACTTCCTTCCCGCTTCCGCTCTCGCCCGTAATCAGTACCGAAATATCGGTGGGTGCCACCTGCCGCGCCACGTCAATGGCCCGGTTGAGCAGTGGCGAATTGCCGATGATCCCGAATCTATTTTTTATGTCTTGGATATCCATTCTTTTCGTGCTTCGCCCAGGGTACTCCGTTCCTGGACTTTTGTATGTAGCTTAACCCTTTTCCCGATTAAACGTTTGGTTTTATTGTAATCAACTTAACAACCGGTGACTAATGACTAATGACTTACGACTGATGACTAGTCTACCACCGTCCCAATCAACGTGGCCGACGTACACCGATCGGCATGGACCCATACATAATCGCCCACCTTATAGCGTTCGTCTATCGGGAACACCACCATCGTATTTTGGTCGTTCCGGCCACAGTAGTCTTTATCCGAGCGTTTGGACAGCCCTTCGATAAGGACCTTGTGGGTTTTACCCACATACGTTTGCAACCGTTCCAGGCTGTGTTGGCGTTGGCGGTCCACCACTTCGGTGAGGCGCCGTTTTTTCACCTCCTCCGGTATATCGTCCGCATACCGTTTGGCAGCGAGGGTGCCCGGCCGCTCCGAATAGGCAAACATATATGCATAGTCATATTTCACGTAATCCATCATCGCGAGGGTGTCGCCGTGTTCTTCTTCCGTTTCGCTGCAGAAGCCGGTGATCACATCGGTGGATATGCCACAATCGGGGATGATTTCGCGGATGGCGTCCACCCGTTCCATATACCACTCCCTGTCGTACGTCCGGTTCATCAATTGGAGCACCCGCGAGTTGCCCGATTGCACGGGCAGGTGGATATATTTACAGATGTTTTCGTACGTAGCCATGGTGTGGAGCACGTCATTGGTGATGTCTTTGGGATGCGATGTGGAAAACCGCACACGCAGCAGCGGGTTCACGCGGGCCACCATTTCCAACAGGTCGGCAAAGGTAACCACAGGCGCCGGCTCCTCGCCGTCGGCAACGGTAGCCGCGTATTTGTACGAGTCCACGTTCTGTCCGAGCAGCGTCACCTCCCGGTATCCGGCATCGAAGAGGTCTTGCGCTTCCTTCACGATCGACTGCGGGTCGCGGCTCCGCTCGCGCCCACGGGTAAAGGGTACCACGCAGAAAGAGCACATGTTGTCGCAACCCCGCATAATGGAGATAAAGGCCGTCACGCCGTTCGAGTTGAGACGTACCGGACTGATGTCCGCGTAGGTCTCCTCGCGCGATAGCAGCACGTTGACGGCCCGTGAACCTTCATCTACCCGCTCAATGAGGTTGGGCAGGTCACGGTAAGCGTCGGGTCCAACCACCACGTCCACCAGCTTTTCCTCTTCGAGGAATTTGGATTTCAGCCGCTCGGCCATGCAACCCAGCACGCCTACCACCATCCCCGGATTCTTGGCCTTGGCCGATTCGAACTCCTTCAGCCGGTTGCGCACGCGTTGCTCCGCATTTTCCCGGATGGAGCAGGTGTTGATGAATACCACATCCGCCTCCCGGTAATCGCGCGTCGTCTCAAAGCCTTTGTCGAGCAGGATGGAAGCCACGATTTCACTGTCCGAAAAATTCATCTGGCAGCCATAGCTCTCTATATACAGCTTCCGGCCATCGGCCTTTTTCGGGTCGTTCTCAATCAGCAATGCCTCCCCTTGGCGTGATTCGTCGTGCTGTTTCGTCGTTGTGGGTATCTCAAACATGATCATCCATTAAGCCTACAAAGTTAAAATAATATTTTGAAAGAATGACAGTTTGGCAGAAGAGGAGCAGGCTCGGGAAAGGTGCCTTACGGGTCTTCGCTAGTATATGGATGCTGCATCCAAATTAGTACGAGGATTTTGTATAAATGCTGTTTTCAGGGAGCATGGCAGTTTTCCATTTACGTCCAATTAAATACTCAGTTGTAAGTATTTGAATATTCGATTGAACGGGATAATTTCATCCCTGAAATTAACACAGATAAATATGGTCTTCCGTCTCCGGTTCGATAAATACGGGCCCATCTGATTATCAACGTAACTGTCAAAATGAAAGCAATAAAATCATTTGTGTCCATCTTGGTTTTCGCCACCCTGATCACCGCCTGTAAAAAGGAGAATACACCCCCGCAAAAATCCGACTCAGGTATAACCGCTGAAAAGCAAAACGTAAAGACCTACGAAATCATTAATCTGATTGCTCACCAGAGTCTGGCAGATAAATATCAAGGCACGTTCGGCGCGGTACCGGTGGAGCTTTTGAAGACCTCAGACACCACACTTTCTTTTTATATACCCGATGTACCGGCAGGTGCGGCAACCTTGAAATTCGACTTAGCGCAAATCAAGTTCAGCGTCACTCAAACCACGGCTGCCAGCCCGGATAAATTTATTGCTGATCTTACGAAGGACTTCGAAACACAAGTTGGTCTGCTATCTGCTTCGGCACCCAACGAAGCCGCAGAGATCAATGCTTTAAAGGAATACAGGCAAGAGGTTATCAAATTGTTCAATTCTTTGGCTGATGAAGAAAAGCGTCAGACCATGCTGTTTTATGAAGCAAATAAAGAAGTCGTTCAATTGATGTCAACGGTCGCACTAGCGGCACAGGCTCATCCAATGAATAGGCCCGCAGGGGTAACGCGACTAAGTGGATCAAATTTCCATCAAGCCCGTATGCTATCGGCTGCGTCGATGGATGATTACGACTGTCCAAAAATAGACTTTCAGTCGTATTACGGGTGTTTGGCCAGCCAATTGGGAAAGGAGGCAAAGAAAATAGTAGTAGGCTCGGCAAAAGTGCTTACCATGCTCGCACTGGCCAAAATCACGGCATCGCTTGCGCCGGCGACTTTTGGGATATCGGCGGTAGGCACCACCTTAGCCGCCGGTGCGGCCGGTTACCTGCTTGCTACGCAGGTGTGCCCCGCCGTCCAAAGATTCGGCCGGTTGGTTGGCCCATTCTTAAAAGCGAACTGGATATTTGCCTCCACATTATTTGAGACCGTGGCAGAAGAGTTTCCTAGCGAGATAGCCTTACACCTTAATCTGAAGCCTAAATTCCGCGCGATAGCCCAGGACGATACAGATGTGAATGCGGGCGCTGCATATTTTATCAGTGCCATGGAAACGTTGAAAGGGTATTGGGGAAAAATGACAGCCTTGTTTGGAAGCTTTCCGTCTTATCAAAATACCGAAGAGCCAACTACGCTGGAGAGCAACGAAATTTCAATATCGGGCATATCTAATCCGAATGTCCAATACGTCAGCAATAAAGGTCAAGCTGTCACATTCAAATCGCTTTCAGGGGAGGACGAAACCTTCACCTACGACATACGTGTCTCCAAAGAAGGGTTTGTTGAGCAACAAACATTGAATGGAAAAGTGGTGGCTGCCCAAGATTCTTTAACGATATACAAGGCAGCTTGCACAGGTATATGGACGGTAAAGGAGTACGAACTCAACAAGCTGATCGCAACATGGACATTGGAATTATCGGCAGACGGGAGTGGCACATACCGTTTGCCAGGTGTTTCGAGCCAAACGGATATTAGATGGTATATTCAAAAAGATGATGACGGATATCGATATAAGGAATATACCACGCATCCCGGACCTTGGTATTATCTCGAACGTAGCTCCGTTATACATAAGGATTTCCTAACATATCCGGTCACCTCTTTTTCCATGTATTACATCGGTACGACTGTGGAGTATATAAAGGATTAGTGGGTTTATTTCTTAATGCCGCTGCTCGCCGATCCCCTTACCGTTCACGGTTACGTCGGAGAGCCGTAAATTATCGATAAATCCTGCTGGGACTTCCTGTTCATCCTCGGCCGAAAGGGTCACGTGCTCGAGGGTGAAATTAGCCAGCCCGTATTGGTCGGAGGCCTTGATACCGAAGGCGGTATTCGTTTTCATGGCAACGCGTCGCAGGGTGATATGCGAGCCATAGCCCATGCGGATGTCTTTCTCGCCCTGCAGGTCGAAAAACTGTGTCCAAGGCCGTATGTCGAGCATGGTCCGGGCGGCGCCCACGATGTCTTCCAGCAGGATATATTCATACTTTTGGGGCGTATCGGGCCGCATTTTCAGGTGGAGTAGCCGCTGCGCATCGTCTACCCTCGTTCTTCTCAGGATGATATTCCGGTTGTGTATGGACTCGCTGCCGCAGGTAAGGGCACTGTGGCAGAAGCCGAAGTCGCAATCTTCGATAAGGATGTTATAATTGCCGCCGTTATTTTCATCGCGGTCGGCAAAAGGCCCTTTCCCCCCTTTCAGGGCTACCGCATCGTCATTCACAGACATATAGCAATTCTTGATGAGCACATTCCGGCATACATCCAGGTCTATCGCATCAGAGCTCGGAGCCTTTACCGGTGCACGTGGTGCAAAGATGTGCAAGTCGAGCAGTTTCACATTTTCGCATTTATAGTAGTGGCTGGTCCAAAACGGCGAGTTGATGAGCCGGATGCCCGATACCTGCACGTTTTTACTGTTGGAAACAAACAACACGCGGGGGCGCATTTCATCCAGGTTGGTGCAGTCGGGGTTGAAGGCTCTTCTGAGCCAGAACGATCTCCAATAACGGAGGCCATTCCCATCCAGTGTGCCCTTGCCAGAAATGGTAAACCCGTCCAGGCCGTCCGCATTGATCAGCGCGGCGAAATAATTCCGGTTTTGCCCTTCTATCCGTGTGGGAAGCAGCTGGAAATGGCTGATGTCATCGCTTCCTTTGATTACTGCGTGCTCTTCCAGGTGGAGGTGGGTACCCGGTTTGAAAAACAACGACCCGCTCAGGAACGTCCCTGCCGGAACGACGATGACCCCGCCACCGGCCGCATGGGCCTCATCGATCACCGCCTGTATCTTCTCCGTTTGGAGCACCGTGCTGTCATTGGCCACGCCGTGGTCTGTGATCCGGTAGGGTGTGCCCAACTGGCTGATGTCGGTCGGCCTTACCTCGCGGAACCAGTCCGGGATTGGCGTGCCATCCGGAAACACATCTTCTGCCACGAGTTGGAACGCCGTGGCCATTATCGTGGTCATTGTCAAGGCTAAACTTAGGAGTGATCTCATGGTACGAAACAGCGGATTTTTATTTGAGCCACATCGCTTTCCGCCGATGTGCCGGCCGCAACACGCGCAGCCAGCAACAAGAATAGCAACATTATCAAAAAAATGGAAACAAACGCCGATAAATAAGTGCGCAATCGTTACCGGTTCGTTGTCGCCCCGTTTTATCAGATAGTATGATTGGGCTTGGATGTTGTACACGTATATGCCATCGGCCGTGGCAATCCAAAGCATAAATGATGAATTTTTTACGGACGATGGCACGAATCGTCGCAAAAATGTCACCGTGAATCGTCGGTTTCAAACGGCGATTTGGTTTCGCCTAAAAATATCCATACCTTTAGGTGCGCAAACCTAAGATATTGCAGCCTACGTGCTGTGCGAACGAATATGTGTTTGTATGCCGTGAAGCAGGTTTCCGCCCAAGGGGCGGAGCCTGCCGCTGCGGCCGTTGCAGACATCGAACCTTTTTCACTTCATATAATTTCTATTTAACAAGTCTTATCCGCCGTAACAAAAAAGGAGCAGTAGAAATGACCGGTGGTAAAAGGGGACAAATATTTATGTTCGAACCTTATATTAAATTATTCTGATTTCTTTAGCCGTTTCGCTACATGATCAAGCAAGTGTACAGGTAGCTCGGGAAGGAAAATTATACTTTTAGATGATTACATTCTTGCAAGGTGATTTGCTCTGGTCTGATGCTCAAATATTGGAACCATATATTGCACTGAATAACCCTATTTAGGGCACATAATGTGCGCCGATTACATTCACTATTTGCCTGAGCATTTCCTCTTCTTCCACTACCCCATGATTCCGCCAGACCACTTCACCTTGTGGATTCACCAAGACCGTGTAGGGAACGCCTCCTTGCCAATGGTCATCCAACGTCTTCATCAACTCATCGGCATTGCCCCCAGTAAACAAGTAGCTATTGGTTGTTCTGCCGTCTTCAAGCACTCGCTTACGGCCTGGGTCTGACAAGCCTGCGCCGTGGTCCTCCAAAAACGCTTTGACCGCATCTTTTTGGTCTTTATGGTCCACACTGATGGTGATGAAATCAAAATTTCGCCAATCGAATCGTCTTGCAGCGGAAACCAATATCGGGAATTCCTCCACGCAAGGGACACACCAGGTAGCCCAGACATTGATCAAACGGAAATTATTGCTGCCATTTGCGCGCACCGCGGCAACTTGATCGGTATCGATCGGCGCTACATCAACGGGAGTCTTATCCCATTGCGCCATCCGCTCGAGGATGCCGTCTTTTTTACTGCGCCATTTCGTGGAGCAGCCCATGGGTTGCGTCACCGCGACAGGTACCTCTCCTCCGGTCAACAATGCCTGAACCGCATTTTGGGCATCTGGCGACTTTACCGTCGAGGCATCGGCATACATCGAATCATCAAAACGACCTTTGTAGCGCAATTTGCGCTGCTCATCGAATATAAATACATGCGGTGTGGCCAAGCAGCCGTAAGCCCTGGCAACATCTTGCGTTTCGCCGTCATATAAGTACGGGAAGGTGAATCCACGATCTGCCGCATAACGGATCATATCTTCGTACCCATCGTTATAAATGCCAAAGCTAAGTTCGTCAATACTTAATCCATCCGGATGATTGGGATTGATGGCCACGAAAGAAAGATCCTTTTTATCCGTCTCATCCAAAAAAGCCAATAAGCGTTCTTCCACCCCATGCGATGTCGGGCAATGATTTGAGGTAAAGAAAACCATCAGCAGCTTCCCATCCGAAAAATCTGCCAAGGAATAGGTCTTGCCGTCAATACCGAGCAGTTCAAAATCAGGTGCAGCATCACCGATTTGTAAATCCGTGATTTTTTCCTGAGCGCGTACCGCCAGCAAACCAACCACCATCAGTAGCCCCGTACTAAACAAGGCCTTTTCCGTAAGATTTCGTAAAGTTTTCATAGTATAGCGTCAATCCTTGGTGTGCCTAAATGACGCACATAAATCATACCAAAAGCAGGAATCAACACCCGTAGACAACGGCGTTGATGTTCATTCCCTAGGGACTATACAGAAAGGCGTGGAAGCGTTCTCGTTAGGCGTGATAGTTGGATGAGTTTTGAGTTTAGCGAGGTGGCTATCGCCATAGTAAAGTATAACAAGTAGCGGTACCCGTATCGCATGCTGGATCTTATCCAACGGTACCGTATCCGGAATGGAGTCGTTGTCGTAAGGTTTTATTTTTCCCCACCTATCTCATACCCAATACGCTTTCTCGGTTTACCTTCCTTTTCAATAAACTTGCTTAGGTAGCCGAACAATAACTCAATTTTCTGGTCCTGTTTGATCATTTGTTTTTCCACCTGTTCCACGCGGAGGAATACGTCGTATGGGAGCGTTCTTCTTCCGCCTCGTCCTTTCTTTGACATCGCAAATTGCGATGTCAAAGATTCCCATTCGCCTTCTGTTAATTGAAACATGAAATCCTCTGGGAATCTATCGATGTTTCGCTTTACCTGTTCATTAAGCCTAAATGTTTTCACTCCATATAATTCGGCCAAATCGGTATCAAGCATCACTTTTTGATTACGTACAAGGTATATTTTGTTGATAAGTACCTCGTCAGGTATCATGGTTTTCTTGATGGTTTCGTTTTGTGTTTTACTCATAGGCTTACATGTCGTATTGTTGTTTGAGGTCGCAATTTGCGACTTCAAGATTATTTGGCTTTTATCTTTTTTCCAAAGGACCCACGATATCAAAAGTAGCACCAGGCATGTTTTTCTCCAGGGAATCAACGTATAGGATTCTGAAGTCATGTTCTGTCAATTTGTTGTGGGCAGTCTGACAATCATTTTCCATTCTTCCCTTGTCCAATCTTATACCCCACCATTTCCCTATCCGGCAAAAGCGGCGGCCGTTTGATTTTATCGTTCAGTTCATCGAGGTATTGAAATACGAGTTCGATGTTCTTATCTTGGTTATCCAGTGACCGTTTTATCTTTTCAATTTCAAGGCGGATGTCTGTTTCGCTCATTATGGCAGTCCGGAGTTGGTTGAATATCCGCATGATTCGAATGTTAACCTGTATTGCTCTTTGGCTGTTGAGCACGCTTGATAACATGGCTATTCCTTGTTCGGTAAACACCATCGGCAAATATTTCGAGTGCTCTCCTTGCTTTAAGGTGCCAAATTGGCTCCTTAAAATTCGATGCTCTTCGTTCGTCAGCTCAAACATGAAATCGTTCGGGAATCGCTCAATGTTGCGCCTTACCTGTCTTTTTAATTGTTTGGTTTCTACGGCATACAGAACGGCAAGGTCGCTGTCTATCATCACGTTTGATCCTCTGATGTGATAGATTTGATTCTGAACATCTACCTCAAGTAATATAACTTCGGTTTGTGTTGATTCAGTTTTTGCCATAAGTTGGTCATTTAGTCTTGAAGTCACAAATTGTGACCTCAAGATGGATAATCTACCTTGATGTAAATATAGGTGTTTAGTTTTTGACGTCCAATAATATAGATAAAAAATGCTAAAAAATTTACTTTTTTGATTTAGTGGATATTCCAGGGAAATTACACCACCCGTTATCTTTCAGGCAACGGGTTTCTCTTTTTCCACCCTATTGTCTTTTTAACATATCATTAACAATCCCGTTGTAACAATCCGGCGCCACTATGCGTTATATAGTCAGTTAGTAAAATTTGTCTTTTCATAATTTAGGTTTATAATTGGTTAGTTAGCAAGCCCCGATTCTCCCCGTTTCGGGGCTTTGCATTTTGCAGTTTTTACAGCGAATGCGGATTACCGTGCCGTGCCGTGTTTAAACCTTGGGGCGTAGCGGTAAGTTTTCTTTGTGAGGGCCCGATTTTCCGCACCACGTTAATCCGGTTTGGTTTATCACCGTTCAATGATCATCAAAATATCCGAAATAAAACAATACCTTTGGATATCCAACAAGGCCACGAAAGACAATACATATATGCCAAAAACCAGCTTACGCGAAGACCAACACACTGAATTCAAAAGCTCCTTTACCGATGCGGTCATTGAGTCGCTTACGGCTTTTGCCAATAGCAGTGGCGGCCGGGTGCTGGTGGGTGTCGGTGATGGCGGCAAGCCGGTAAAGGGGTTTATGTTGGGTAGCGAGTCTTTGCAGAAGTGGGTAAATGATATCAAGAACAAAACTCAACCCAGTATTATCCCCGATGCCGATGAAATGGACTTAGCCGGAACCAAAGTCGGCGTTCTATCGGTAAAGGAATTTCCGGTCAAACCCGTAGCATTCAAAGGCCGGTATTACAAACGGGTAAACAATGCTAACCACCAACTATCGTTGACAGAAATTGCCGACCTGCATCTCCGCTCTTTCAACACTAGTTGGGATAGCTATATCAATCCGGATCGGGCACTCGATGACCTATCGCTGGATAAGGTCGTAAAGTTTATCGAAAAGAGCAATCAAGGTAAGGAAACGCCGCTTACCGACGACCCGCTTACCGTGTTGACGAAGTTTGAGCTCATCAAGGATAGCCAGGTTACCAATGCCGGATTCCTGTTGTTTGCAAAAAACGATGTTTTTCAGGCAGCTATTGAGCTGGGCCGCTTCTCCACACCAACCAGTATCAAGGATGGATTGACCGTCCGCAGTGACCTGTTCAGTGAAGTGGAAGAAGTACTGGGATTCATCCGCAAACACATCAATAAAGGCTACATCATCACTGGCGATCCGCAGCGTGAGGAGCGTTGGCAGTATCCGATGCCGGCGTTGCGAGAAATTGTCATTAATATGATTGTGCACCGTGATTATATGAGCAGCGGCGATTCATCGGTAAAAATCTTTGACGATTATATTGAGTTCTTCAATCCCGGCCATTTGCCCGATACGATTACCATAGCGCAATTGCTTGCTGACGAGTATTCGTCGTACTCCCGTAACCGGAAAGTCGCTGCCACCTTTAAAGAGGCTCAATTGATAGAGAAGTATGGTTCTGGTATTCGTCGAATCCGGGAGGCGTTTGAACAATACGGGTTGAAGGCACCGAAGTTTGAAAATTTCCAGCATGGATTCCGGGTTGTTGTGTATGCTGATACGGCAACCGACATCGATAGAACGTCGGGGAAAACGTCGGGGAAAACGTCGGGGAAAACGTCGGGGAAAATCTTAGCGTACATCCGAGAGAATCCCGATATCACAATACCCGAGCTTTCGCTATTATTGGAAATTACTGAGCGTTCTGTAGAGCGGAATATCAGCCAATTGCAAAAGGACAATAAATTATTGCGTATCGGTCCGGCCAAGGGTGGTCATTGGGAGGTCATCGGCGACTAAATTATACATCCATTCGCTGGATACCACAAAGACGTCTGTGCAAGGTTTGGGGTTTGCGGTCTCATAAGTCTATAGCTTTGCCGTAAAGTTTTTTCAGGACGAGACAGCGGGCAACGATGCAATAGAAACATAATTTTAGCATGGCGAACAAACCGCTTGACTTGGCAATCATAGCATTGAAATCATTTGTTCCTGCCAAGGATTTTGATTTATCTATGAGATTCTATAATGATATTGGGTTTACTACGTCCTGGCATGACAACCAACTTGCATTAATGGACTATAATGGGTTTAAGTTTCTATTACAAAACTTCTATCTCAAAGACCATGCTGAAAACTATGTCATGCATTTACTGGTCACTAATGCCGACCATTGGTGGGAAAAGATCAATCAAGCCAATAGCAATAAAGGTTATAACATCCAATTGACCGCTCGGGAAGACCGCACTTGGGGAATACGGGATTTTATTTTGCTAGACCCATCGGGCGTCATGTGGAGGATAGGAAACGAATTGCCTATTTAACAAATCTTAACAGCATCCTCAATAATTTGTGGATAACCCATAGGCGGTTTTCTAATCCGGTCGCTGCAAACCAGAACAGGTGAAAATAGGATGAAGTCTCGGTGAATGCATATATTTATCGCAATGAAAATGACACACGCCCTGCCTCTGGTTTGCTTATTGGCCATGGCGGCTATTTGTGGGGTCTCCGCACAACCGCATCAGCCCGATTTACAGAAACCTTTCCGCGATTACGGATTCGAAGGTAGCATCACGGTATTCGATTACAAGCAACGTAAATGGATAACCAGTGATAGCACCGATTCCCAGCTCGAAACCGTGCCCGCGTCCACCTTCAAAATCCCCAATCTTCTTATCGCACTCGAAGCGGGTGTCATCGGCAGCGAAATGGATACGGTGGGTTGGATCGGGTCCATCGATACGACGCTATACGGCTACCGGCCATCCACCTACAGGCACATGACCGTGCGGCATGCATTCGAGGTATCGGCCGGCTGGGTGTTCATGGAACTGGCGAAAAAGGTCGGCCGCCAACGCTACGAGCAGGTGCTGCGCGATATCGGCTACGGCAATGCCTCGGTGTCTGACGGCGCAGACTTCTGGAATTTCGGACCCCTGAAAGTTTCTCCACGAGACCAGGTCGAAATGCTGGTCAACGTTTACGAAGGAAAGCTACCTTTTTCCAACCGTAACCTCGATATCCTCAAGGACGTAATGGTTACCGAACGGACGGACGAATATACAATCCGGTCCAAGACAGGCTGGGGCGTGCAAGACAGTAAAGACATCGGCTGGTGGGTGGGCTACCTCCAGCAGAAGGATAATGTGTATTTCTTCGCCACGCGTATCACCAAGGTCAAAGGCACACCCCGTGCTGACTTCATGAAATGCCGTCTGGAAATTACAAAGGCCGTGTTGCGGCAACTGGGCGCATTATAGGTTAGACAGGGTCGGATAAGTCACACAAGTCGACTACAGGCAATCGTCGACCGTTCTGGACGACATGATTTAACTGTACTCATAGACCTTCGATCGAATCAAGGCAGCATACAACGTTCCGCCGAAGGCGGAAGGCCGCTCATTGACCTTTGTGATGTCGATGTATCCGAGACTTTCGAAGAGTCGGCTCAAATTGTTAAAAGTAATCGGATAGGGTACCCACCGATTTGGAGTATTGGATTCATATTCAACGATAAGGAATTGTTTTTCTGTGTTGAAGTATGGCTCCATTCGGTTTACAAGCAATTCTTTTTGCTGGATGTAGTGAAGCGAATTGGCCATCAGTATGCCGTCCAACTTAGGCAAGCTGAAGCTATCGAGGTTGATATCCGATTGCTGAAATTGAATAGAAACGTTGTTCCCCGCGGTTCTATTCAGTCTTTGTGGTAAACTATCCACGGCTGTTACACTTCCTATGGGGGCAAGTAGGTGGGCGAGGGCATGGGTAAATGTGCCGTCCCCGCATCCTAGGTCGGCCCAATGTTGTGGGATAACTCCCGTGTTAATTCCCGGTTCAATGAATTCGATGGCTTCCTCTACTTGCAATGCGAATAGTATTGTTACGACAGTGCTAAAGTTAACGAATATTTCAGCGTATTTAGAACAATTTGCACGTCACGGTCTTTGGGCAATTGAATAGATAAGCATGAAGAATCATGGCGGATGATAAGTTACAGCGGTTTGTCAATGCAGTTCCGCACGTCTTTTTTCGATCTGCAGGATGTTGTTTTGGATATCCTTCATAATCAACAGCGCCCACCAGCTGGCGTAGAAGTTAAAGGTGGTTGTAAGTTTGAAATGCGAATACAGATGCAACCTATAGGTCGTGTCATTGAGTTTCTCTAGCTCATAAGTACCATTCAATACATCGAAGTATTTACCGCCAATCACGAGGTGTTCATCCAACGTGGTAATCGGTATTTCATGCGGTAATGCGCTGATCGAAAAAGACATCCGTTTTTCCTTTTCGTATGCCGTTACCGTTTCGTGGAAAACTAAACCGTTTTCAAAAATCGCTTCCCGGTAGGCTCCCACACCCTCGTAGTTGAGTTCTGCTTTGATCGGTCTAGGAAACCCCAGAAACCGGGTAAGCTTTCCCCGGTCCTCCAAAGGTAATATTTCGCCCACCTGTGTTACCTGCGGCCATATTTTATTTGCTGGGGCATGTATGTCGATATAGGTGTATGCCCTATATTCCTTGGGTGCAACTCCAATTGCATGCTCAATAGGCGATATTACCAAAGGAAGCAGCACCAATAGCGATACCTGTACGTTATTGTCTCGTTTCCTTGATTTCAGATAACCGTATCCGCCCGACCAACTGCATATTTTCTGAGTAATTGATCCGCTGTAGCTTTACGCCCAAATATTATTGATATGAA
>NZ_JBHEUZ010000024.1:0-39891 GCF_041925275.1 Parapedobacter sp. 2B3
CAAAAACAGCACATCAACAATGAGATTTAGAACACAAAAAATTTTCAAAAACCAAATCCCGAAAGGCAGAATACCTAGTTTTTAGAGATGCCCATTAGTCGTAAGTCATTAGTCGTAGGTCATCGTTCCAATGCATATATCTTTCGACTATTGGCCAAAATACGTAATTTAGCAGAACATTAGGAAAGTTCCAATCATCACGTATCCAAATGAGACGCGTACAAATAGCGGTTCGCAAACACGTTCTACACTGTCAACGCCCCGGCATAGGCTTCCTATGCGGCCTATTGGTGATTACTCTGTCCCTTAGCAGCTGTTTAACGCGTAGGAACGCGTTGCCACCCGACAACACCGCGGTAACGGCGCCGCGCAAGCAGGCACCGAAAAGATCAATCCTCACGGACGCCTCGTCTGCTCCGAAAAATGTGCAGGCCGCAAAGCAGTTGCTCGAAGGTTACGCCACGGTATTAGGGGTGCCCCCCCGTGAATTGCTGCGCCCCGAGCTATACGGATTCATCGATGATTGGATGGGTGTGCCGCATCGTACCGGCGGAACCGATCACCGCGGTTTGGACTGCTCGGCCTTTGTAGGGTTGGTGATGCGTGAAGTATATGATAAGGACGTGCCACGGGCTTCGAAAGATATGGCCGAACACATCAAACGGAAGTACGAGCGGCAGCTAACGGAAGGGGACCTCGTTTTCTTCTCGTTCGGCCGGGGAAACATCGACCATGTTGGCATTTACCTGCACAATCATAAGTTCGTCCACGTGTCTACCAGCAAGGGTGTAATCATCAGCGATCTCCGGGACCCCTGGTACTACAAGTATTTTACACGCGCAGGGACCGTTCGGTAGGCAATTGCGCCCATCCCATTTTGAAAACTTCGATGCTTTCGTTAGTTTAGCCAGCGCAAATAAACATTAACTACGAAATCATGAATAGACTATTGAGTATTGCACTGGTAACGGTAATCGCCACTGCCTGCCAGCAGCCGCAAAAACAAGCCGAAACACCCCAAGTTGATCCCAACGCGATTACATGTGAAGGTATCGGCCCCGTGAAACTGGCTTATTCCTATGCTGCGCTCGACAGCGCGATTGGTACCAATAACCTGGAAAACGGCACGGCAGAGGTAGATGGCAAAAAAGTACAAACCACCAAGGTATTCCCCAATGAGGCGGAAGAAATTACCGTCTATTGGGCTGAAAGCCAAGAACCTTACATTACAATAACCAAGATTGCCATAGCGAATAATTTCGGCCCGTACCAAACGGCTGAAGGACTGCGCGTGGGGTCTACCTTGAATGAAGTGAAAAAACTTAATAACTTCATGCCCATCACGATGACCAATTTTTACAACAGCCTGGATGGTTTTGCAACGATACGTGGTTTCAACGGCGGCGATATCGAAACCAATTATCCATGTATCGGTGGCAAACTGGATATCGTGAAGCAACGGGGCGTTGACGTACGGACATTGGATGAAGTTAAGCCGGAGGCGGAATTGAAATCATCACATAAACTCTTCAATTCGATCGATGTGGAAGTGGTGGAATTGACTGTTTCGGCAAAATAGCTAGTCCATCCCCATCACCCGCGCCACGTTGTCCTTCAGCTTGGTTACGTCGGTCTTCAACCCACCGTATAAAGACAGCGCGTTGACCGGCCGTTGCTGAATAGAGCGGAAATTGTGAAGCCATCCGGTTTCGATAAACAGGAAAAAGCCACCGATTTGATAGTCTGCTCCAATGCCACCACGGAGGGTCGGTGTAAGGTGGGCTGACGTCTCGATCGTTACCCTGCCGGCTGCTGATGAAACAGCAGCCCGTGGTTCTACGACCACCCCAATGCCAGGCCCTCCAAACGCGTATGCATTCAGCCTTCCCAGCTGTTTGCGAACCCCACCCGCAAGGTTTAGGATGTAGAAGTTACTGCGGCCCCGATCTAAATCGTAATCGTAATCGGGGTCGTGAACCTGCTGGTTGTAACGAAAGGTCAGGAAATCAATAGAAGGATATATGAAATAGTGCCTGTTGGCCAATGAAATGTCCAACCCGAGGCTATTGGAAAATTTAGCCTGCAATACGTCGTTGGTTTCGCCCAGCGCGAACCCCCACCCCATCCCACTGGTTACGTAGACCTTACGGTGGTGGAGGGAATCTGTCGCCGATTGGGCATAGGCATGGGCGTCCACAACGAACAAAAAAGACAGAAAAAGTAAATATCGCTTCGGTATCATTCGCGTTTAAAATCTGACACTAAAACAGGAACCGTGGCAAAAGGTTTTCGACTCCTACAAATACTCCCTACTTTGTGGCCCATGGTTGAACAATAAATCGACAATACCCAGCTCCGGAATGAAACCGTGCCTGGACCCAAATACCTGATAATACGGTTTGCCCGTATTCGCTGGCGGTCTCTTTTTCGGGTGGATAACCTGCCGGAAATCGGTACCTGCCGCATAATCATCGCGATATGCCATGGTGTGGTCCACCGTTTTCTCTATTTTCAATAACCGAAGCAACAACGCTAATTGGGCTTCATTGTAGTCGAACAGCCATTCGAAACGTTGCTGGTAAAATGGAGCGAAATCATCTTCATAATACTCGAAATAGGCCGAACTGCGGTAAGCGGTTTGTAGGCTCATCCAATGCAGGCGCTGCCAGTCGGCCTCGTAACTGATCCGTACGTCTTTCATCGCCGTATGGTCTTTACCGCCATGCCGCACCGGTATAATCAAATCAAGCTTGCCATTGGCCGAATAGATGGATGTGCGGTTCCGGTACGTCTGCTTGGGGTAATGCTCATGCCGTTCAAGTAATACCGGGGTAGACGATGCATGGATTATGCGGAAATAGGAAACCGGGGGCAAATAACAAACGGGTAAAATAAGGGGATTGTCCATGTATAGCAAGAAATATAAGTTTGTGCTGTAAAAATAACTTAAATTAAGGATATTTGCCGTAATGCGAAAATCTTCCGTGCTGTCCTTCGTTATTTACCTACTGTCCCTGTTACCATTCCGGGTGCTTTACGTATTGGCCGATGCAGGATATGTACTCCTTTACCATGTAATTGGGTACCGGAAGGCGGTTGTCTTTAAAAACCTCAAGAATGCTTTCCCCGAAAAAAGCGAGGAAGAACGGCGGCAGATTGCACGGAAATTTTACCGGTTCCTCCCTGACCTGCTTGTAGAAGCCATCAAGATGCGCAGCATTTCGGTCCGCGAGGTGGAAAAGCGGATGAAGATGTACCAGACCGAAGAATTTGAGCGCCATTTTCGTGCCGGCAAAGGGGTGATTGCTGTAACGGCTCACTACGGAAATTGGGAGTTGGGTATTCATCGCATAAGTGTATTTACGGAAAACCCCGCGCTCATCATCTACAAACCGCTGCATAATAGGGCCTTCGATTCGGTCTACAACGCCATAAGAAGCCGCTTCGGCGCGATTATGGTACCCATGAAACAGACATTGCGCAAAATCATCGAATACCGTCATCAACCCCACATCAGCGTATTTGTGGCCGACCAAACACCGGGACGCAGCGATACCAATTACTTTCTCCGTTTCCTCAACCAGGACACCGCCGTATATACAGGCGTAGAAAAGATTGCCAAAGCAACGGGGTTTCCGGTGATTTTTTGCCACATAGACCGCTTGAAACGGGGCCACTATTGCTGTACCTTCACCACGTTGGTCGAAGACCCTGCCACGGTAGCCGGCCATGGCATTACGGATATTCATAATAAATTTACGGAAGACATCATTCGCCGGAAGCCTGAGCTGTGGCTATGGTCACACCGCCGTTGGAAAAGGAAACCTAAACCATGAAGCACTATCCGAAAGTAGCCGTCGTCATACTGAATTGGAATGGAAGGTTTTTTCTGGAGAAATTCTTGCCTTCCGTATATAATAGTGACTATCCCAACATCGAGTTTATCGTGGGCGATAACGGATCGACCGACGACTCGGTCGAATTTGTGCGCACGGTCTATCCTACTATCCGCATTGTGCGGAATAAGCGAAACCTGGGCTTCGCTGGAGGCTATAATGAAGTGCTTAAGGCCGTCGAGGCAGACTACTTCGTACTCCTCAATTCAGACGTGGAAGTGCCTCCCGACTGGATAACGCCCGTAGTCCAACTACTGGAGGACAATCCCGATATGGCTGCCGCCCAGCCGAAAATCCGGTCATATTACCTCCGCGACCAATTTGAGCATGCCGGCGCCGCGGGTGGATTCATTGACGGGTACGGGTTCCCCTTCTGCCGCGGGCGTATGCTGCATGTACTGGAAAAAGACCATGGGCAATACGATGATCCCTCCGACATATTCTGGGCCACTGGAGCCGCATTTTTCATCAAAAAGTGGCATTGGAACCTGGCTGGCGGGTTTGATGCAGACTTCTTTGCCCACATGGAGGAGATAGACCTCTGCTGGCGCCTCCAACGGGCAGGCTACCGCATCGGGTACTGCCCGCAATCGGTGGTTTACCATGTAGGCGGAGGCACACTGGCCACCAGCAACCCGCAGAAAACATACCTCAATTTTCGCAATAATTTGTTCATGCTCCAGAAGAACCTGCCGTTTTTACGGGCATTATGGGTTATTTTTGCCCGTATGTGGTTTGACTTGGCGGCACTCATACACTTTATGGTGTTAGGCAAATTCCGGGATGCCTGGGCCATCAGCAGGGCCCACCAGCGATTTTTCCTGGATATATTCAAGACCGCCCGGAAACGGGGCAATTACGGTGGCAGCACCAAACCGAGGGGTTTTTATCCGGGGAGTTTTATTTGGGCATTTTACATCCACGGAAAGAATGTATTCAGCAAACTCGACCCGCGGCGTTTTTTGTAAAATACCAGCTACACACCAACTTTTTACTTGGATAGTTGTTACCTTAGGGTATTAAATTGATTATGAACCCGACATGATTAAAGTAACCATGAGAAAATCTGCATTCCTTTCCCTACTCATCACCTGTGTGGCCTGTGTGATTAGCGAAGCACAACAACCGAATGCCTTGGCCGGGGCATGGCACTCCCAACAGGGAGACATCCAACAGACCGCGGTTTTTGTAGATGGCTACCTGTCGCACAGTGTATTCGATGTTAAAAACAAGAAATTCATTTCCACGAGGGGCGGCGCTTATACGGCCCAAAACGGCAAATTGACCGTGACATGGCAGTATGATACCGAAAGAGCGGCAGACAACCAACCCAATGATACGTGGGTCGGCACTAGTAGCACATTCACCATCGGTGCCGGTACCGAGTTGACCACCGACCTATCGGGCAGCACCGCACCGTGGCACCGCATCGATGCCAATGAGGGGCCCATGGCGGGCGTATGGCGTATCACCGGCAGAAAGCAAGGCGATGACATCAGCCAAATGCCCCTTCGCGACCGGAGAACCTTGAAAATATTGAGCGGGCAGCGCTTCCAATGGGTGGCCATCAATATCAAAACAGGCGAATTTTCGGGTACCGGCGGCGGCACATACACTTTTGAGAATGGAAAGTACACAGAAAATATCGAGTTCTTCTCGCGCGATAACGACCGTGTTGGCGCTTCGCTCTCCTTCGATGGCGAAATCGATAATGGATCCTGGCACCATTCAGGCTTGAGCTCGACGGGCAATCCGATCTATGAAATCTGGGATAAGCTGGAGGAATGATTTTTAGATATGACGGTTTGTTGATGTGATGATTTGTTGATGCGATGATTTGTTGATGCGACGGTTAGCCAGCAGCACAAAGCAAAAAAGCAAACAGCGCAAAGCAAAATAGCAAACAGCAAAAAAGCAATAAAAATAGTATTTTAGCTGCCATGTCACCAGCAGAAGCAGCGATCCGCATCGAGGAGCTTACAAACGAACTCAACGAATACAATTACCAGTATTACGTATTGGCCAATCCATCGATTTCAGACTATGATTTCGATCAACGGCTCAAGGAATTGGAAGAATTGGAGCGGCTGTTCCCCCAATTGCTCGACTCGGATTCGCCTACCCAGAAAGTGGGCGGGGATATTACGCAACGATTCCAAACGGTACGCCACCGTTGGCCCATGCTCTCGCTCAGTAATACCTATAGCGAGCAGGAGCTACGGGATTTTGACGAACGGGTGCGCAAAGCCATCGGCAACGATTTCCAATATGTGTGTGAGCTGAAATTTGACGGCTTATCCATCAGTCTTACCTATGAGAACGGTGTTCTGAAACGGGCAGTCACACGGGGAGACGGTATACAGGGCGATGAGGTGACCGCCAATGTACGCACCATCAAAAAGATTCCCAATAAACTACGGACCAATGGCTATCCAACGATATTCGAAATACGGGGTGAAATTTTTATGCACCGGCCTGCCTTCCAACGGCTCAACAACGAGCGGATCGAGAACGGCGAGATGGTCTATGCCAACCCGCGCAATTTCGCTGCGGGCACCATCAAATTGCAAGACTCGGCCGAGGTGGCACGCCGTCCGTTAGACTGTTTCCTCTACTTCCTTTACTGCGACGACAGAAACCGGCTCTACGGCACCCATTGGGAAAGCTTGGATGCCGTAAAATCGTGGGGATTCCACGTGTGTGAGCACACCGCCCTATGCAGTACCATCGATGAAGTGCTCATGTTCATAGCCAAATGGGACAAAGAGCGCCATAACCTCAGTTATGATATCGACGGCATCGTCATTAAAGTGAATAACTACGGCCAGCAGGAAGAGCTCGGATTTACCGCCAAATCGCCCCGATGGGCAATCTCCTACAAGTACAAGGCAGAACAAGTGGAGACCCGATTCCAATCGGTGAGTTACCAAGTGGGGCGCACCGGCGCCGTAACACCGGTAGCTAATTTGAAACCGGTACTGCTGGCTGGCACAACGGTAAAACGGGCGAGTTTGCACAACGCCAATGAAATCGAACGGCTGGACTTACGGATTGGTGATACGGTATTTGTAGAAAAAGGGGGCGAAATCATCCCGAAGGTAATGGGAGTCAACATGTTGAAACGACCATCGGATGTACAGCCCATTGTATACCCAACCGAATGCCCCGAATGCGGGACCGCATTGATCCGAAGGGACGGGGAAGCCGTGCATTATTGCCCCAACGACGAGGGATGCCCACCCCAGATCGTGGGCCGTATGCAACATTTTATCGGGCGGAAAGCGATGGACATCGAAGGCATGGGCGACGAAACCGTCGATACGTTCTTCAAACAGGGCCTCCTCCGCGATATCACGGACATCTATACGTTAAAAAACAAGCAGGATACGCTCAAGCAGTTGGAGCGCTTCGGCCAGAAATCCATCGACAATATGATGGCTGGCATTGAGAAGTCCAAAGAAAAGCCCTTTGAGAAGGTGTTGTTTGCGCTTGGCATCCGATATGTGGGCGAAACGATTGCTAAAAAATTGGCCGCACATTTCAAGACAATCGACCACCTTGCCGCAGCCTCCAAAGAAGATATCGCTTCGGTTTATGAAATCGGTGAACGGATAGCGGAAAGCGTGACGGACTACTTCGCCAACGACATCCACCGGGAGCAAATCGATCGACTTAAACAACAGGGTCTCCAACTCGTTGCCGAAGAAAAGGTGATCGAGCGTTTGGGAGATTCGCTCTCCGGCAAGACATTTGTCATTTCGGGCGTGTTTGAGCAATTCAGCCGCGAGGAACTGACCGCCCTTATCGAAAAACATGGCGGAAAATTGCTAAGTAGCATTTCCGGCAAGCTCGACTACCTCGTAGCGGGCGATAAGATGGGACCCTCCAAGCTGGCCAAGGCTGAAAAACTGAAAATTCCTATCATCTCCGAAGCGGATTTACTCCTGCTAATCGGCAACTAAAGGGAACCCCAATCGGTTGCAGAAAGAAGATGTGGTAAAATCATTTATTTCCACTAATTTTGACCGCTTGCGTGAGCAGCATGGGGCTGCAGCCGCGAGGTATAAGTTAATTGGAAAATAGCATGGACGAGCTATATGGCGCCGGGGTGGCATTGGTTACCCCATTTCATTCGGATGGAAGCATTGACTTTGATGGTTTAAAACGGGTTATTGAACACCAGATCAAGGGGGGCATGGATTACCTTGTTTCCTTGGGCACAACCGGTGAAACAGCCACACTGACAGAAGATGAACGGAAAGCCGTATGGAAGTTCACCGCCGAAGTGGTGGCCGGCCGGGTACCGCTGGTAGCAGGCATCGGTGGCAATAGCACCGCGGAGGTGGTACACCAACTCCAATCAGTTGACCACCGGGATTACGTCGCTATCCTATCGGTAAGCCCGTATTATAACAAACCCACCCAGGAGGGAATCTACCGGCATTACAAGGCGATAGCAGCCGCTTCTCCCCTGCCTGTCATCCTGTATAATGTACCTGGGCGGACCGGCAGCAATGTCAGTCCAGAAACAACGGCGCGGCTCGCCCACGAGGTCGACAACATCGTGGCCACAAAAGAAGCTTCCGGTAGTTTCGACCAATTCAGCAAAATCATGCGCGATAAACCAGCGGATTTTTTACTAATCTCGGGAGATGACCCCGCTACATTGCCCATGATGGCATTGGGCGCGGCAGGGATCATATCCGTGGTGGCTAACGCTTTCCCTGCGGAAGTAGCCCAGTTAGCGAAGCTATGTTTGGAAAACAACTATGTGGAAGCACGCAAAATACATAGTAAATTGATACGGATAACCGAGCTTTGTTTTGCTGAAGGAAATCCAGCCGGCGTGAAAGAGATACTCCGCCAATTGGGCATCTGTGGCCCAACGGTAAGGTTGCCGTTGGCGGAAGGGAGTAACCAGCTTAGCGATATGATCCGCGATGAGTTGAAAAAAATCGCTTAGCGGGGCCAATCGCCTAGGCCGTCGGAAGCCTGATTCCTGTATCGGCACGGTCGGCCTTACGGCTAAGGTTCCACCAAATTCCGCGAAGTGTCGCCATGGCCAGATCGAAACGGCCCCTGACGAGTTGTTTCATTAAGAGTACGGGCGTCGCTACAGCCAGGTAATAACCGCTAAAAAATAACATGGAAGGCCACTTTGCGTTCCGCCGGATAAACAGCCACCGGTTACGCACCATAAAGTATGTTTTCAATGGGCTTTCCTTGCCTACACTGATCGACTCTTTGTGGTAAATCCTGGTTTTTCCGGTAAATCCCGTTTTCAAGCCCGCACGTTTGAATTGCTCGCACCAGTCTAGCTCTTCGTAGTAAAGAAAGAAATGCTCGGGCAAGGGTCCTACCCTTTCCATGTCCTTCCGTCTGCAAATCATCGCAGCACCGTGGCAATAGCCGGTCTCCATTGTGACGTGGTTGTATTGGCCATTGTCATCTTCCATCGCCCCGATACCCCGGTTCCGCCCGGTAAGGAAATTCATCGGCGTATAGCCCGCATATTGGATTTTCCGTTTGTCCTCGTAATACAAAATGAGGGGCGAAAGGAGACCGATATCCGGATGGCTATCCAGTTCGTCACGGAGTGTTTGGATAAATCCCGCCGTGATTTCAGTATCGTTATTCAGGAAAAGTAAATAATCCCCTTTGGCATGGCGGATGCCGAGATTGTTCCCACCGGCGAATCCGAGATTTTTTTCGGAACGTAGGTATACGGTGCCCGGATAAACCGATTGGAAGCGATCCGGTCTATGAAGGTTACTCCCATTGTCGACGACGATAACCTCGAGCTCACCGACTTCCGTGCATTGTGCTACAGACCGCAGGAAATCGGCAGTGACCTCCTCTTGATGATAATTGACAGTGATAATTGAAATCATAAGTTACAGAGCAAACCCGCTAGCAACGCTTGGCCGTAGCCGGCAACGGGGCGCATGCAAAGCTAATGCTTTAACCGGCCGTGACCACATCGATTAAATTAAATGTTAGAAAACGTCAATTTTTTTCTACAAACACTCCCCCGCCTCCCCAAAACTTTCGCGGTATGTAGATGTATTTCGACAAAATAGAATTTATCGAACCGATAGTTACAAACATGTAACGATATCGGCATACCTTTGGGGAAACCTTCACGTTAAGTAGCATTCATTCTTGATGGAAAGGATTAAATAAACATAAAATACAGCTCCCTATGGCTTTTGAATCAACTGACACACCTCCTTGGCTTTCGATTGGCGAATGGATCAATGATACTAGAAAGCATGTTCCCGATAACATTGCCGTGGTTTTCGGAGATACTTCCATCACCTATGCTGAGCTAAGCACACTTTCGGACCGACTTGCCAATGATATCATAGCCAATTACCCGGACGAATCCATTATCGGCGTCAGCACCACACGGTCCATTGCCATGATTGTATACGTGGTGGGTGTGCTCAAAGCCGGACGCTTTTACCTGCCCATCGACCTGTCTCACCCTGAAGACCGCATAAAGCAGGTTATCAACGATGCCGGACTTCGGGTTGTTGCCTGCGATGACAACGAGAAAGACAGGTTCCTTACGCTTGGCATCCCATCGTTCTGTTCCTATGATACCGACAGCGAAAGGACCCAACCGGCTGTTGCTGCCCCGGGAACGGGGGGCTATGTACTGTACACTTCGGGTTCAACAGGCGTACCCAAAGGTGTACAAATGGGTGAAGCTGCCTTACTGAACCTACTGGTATGGCAACAGCGCATGTCGAGCGCGGGTAGGGATAGTAAGACCCTGCAATTCGCTCCCCTTACGTTTGATGTTTCCTTCCAGGAGATATTCTCCACGCTGACGACTGGCGGCACCTTGGTGATGGTAGACGATGACCTGCGCCTGAATCCGCTGGCGTTGCTTGAATTTATCCAGGAGGAAAGTATCAATAGGCTCTTCCTTCCCTTCGTCGCCCTGCAAATGCTCGCAGACACAGCGAATTTCTCTTCGATATTCCCTGTGTGCATCCACGAAGTGATGACGGCCGGTGAACAGCTGAAAATCACCCCCCAAATCCGGCGGTTCTTCACAGAAATACCATCAGCGGCACTTTTTAACCAGTATGGGCCCACGGAGGCGCATGTGGTATCCGCCCTGACACTGGCCGGAGACGCACGCCAATGGCCCGAGCTCCCCAGCATTGGAGTTCCGATAGCGAATACAAATCTATTCGTTGTGAACGAACAGTTTGAACCGCTACCCAACGGCCAAGCAGGCGAGCTTTTTATCAGCGGTACGTGCTTGGCAATGGGTTATCTCAACAAACCCGATTTGACTGCCGAACGCTTTTTCGATTGGGTGCATCCCGAAAAGGGAAATTTGCGCGTATACCGGTCGGGCGACCTAGCCAAAATCGCGGCCGATGGGGAGATAGAATTTTTAGGCCGCATAGATCACCAAGTGAAAATCCGTGGGCACCGCGTTGAGCTGGGCGAAATCGAGTCGCTGCTTACCCAGCAACCGACTGTGAAAGATGCGGTGGTTACCGCCACCGGCAGTGGTGCCGACGACCGCAAACTCATCGCCTATGTAATCTTGGAGGAACAGGGCAGCTTTGATGCCGTAGCCCTGCAGCGGGCGGTTCGCCTCAAACTTCCGGAATACATGATACCCTCCGCTGTTGTCCATCTTGAGGCATTCCCGAAAACTTCCAGCGGTAAAGTAGATCGCAAGGCATTACCCATACCCGTTATCGCACGGCCTGAACTGGACGTACTTTATACCGCGCCAAAGTCCGCGCAACAAAAGCAACTCGCTACCTTATGGAAGGAACTGCTGAATATTGACCGCATAGGAATCAACGACAATTTTTTTGAATTGGGCGGCAATTCCCTTTTGGCACAAAAAACCGTGATCACACTCAAACAGCGTCACGGTATCGATTTACCCATCACGAAACTGTACCAACATGGAACCGTCGCAGACATTGTTTCGTACCTAGAAACGCACGGCAATCATCAGGGTACGGTCAATACCATACGCATGAAAGAGCGGAAAGCCAACGATGCGCCCGTTGCCGTTGTCGGTTTTGCCGGACGGTTCCCGGGCGCCGGCGATGTATGGGAGCTCTGGGATGTACTGGTGGCAGGTAAGGAAACGACCCACTTTTTTTCTCCCGAAGAGCTGGATGCTACCATAACCAGCGAGGAGCGCAACGACCCTAACTACGTAGCCGCGCGGGGCATCACCGACACGGCGGAATGGTTTGACGAAAAGCTATTCGGGCTAAGTCCCATCATCGCCACGTTGATGGACCCCCAACAGCGCGTTTTCCTGGAAATATGCCGGGATGCCCTTGAATCAACGGGGCACCTGCCCGCGGTTTTCCCCGGAACGGTCGGTGTATATGCTGGATCGGGAAACAACACCTACTACCTCCATAACGTGCTCACCAACCCGAAAGCGATCGATAAGGTCGGCGCATTTCAGGCGCTTACACTTAATGAAAAAGACTATATCGCCAGCCGGGTCGCCTACCAACTGGACCTCAAGGGTCCGGCGGTAAGCGTATTTTCGGCCTGCTCAACGTCACTATTGGCGATTGCCCAAGCGGTAGATGGATTGCGCAACGGCCATTGCGACGTTGCCCTAGCCGGTGGCGTAGCAATTAAATCGCCGATTCACAGCGGCCATATTTACGAAGAGGGTGCGATGTTCAGCAAAGACGGCCATTGCCGTCCGTTCGACATTGAGGCCCAAGGAACGGTATTCAGCGACGGCGCAGGTGTGGTCGTCCTCAAAAAGCTCTCGGATGCGGAAAAAGACGGCGACTCCATATATGCGGTCATCAAAGGAATCGGTATAAACAACGACGGCGGGAACAAAGGGAGTTTCACTGCCCCCAACCCATCCGGCCAGGCATCGGCAATTGCGATGGCTTTGGCCGATGCGAACGTAGACCCATCGACCATGGGCTATATAGAAGCCCATGGAACCGCCACCCCATTGGGAGATCCTATCGAGATCGAAGGGCTGAAAATGGCTTTCGGTCCCCAGCCTAGCAAGCAATACTGCCGTATCGGATCGATAAAAAGCAACATGGGCCACCTTACCCATGCCGCCGGGGTGGCCGGGTTCATAAAAACGGCCCTATCGTTGCATTTCCGGTTGATACCTCCATCCATCAACTACAAAGCGCCCAACCCGGCCATTGACTTCGCAAACAGCCCTTTTGTGGTAAATGACCAGCTCACACCTTGGGAAAGTGAAACGGCACGCCGGGCGGGCATCAGTTCTTTTGGCGTGGGGGGCACCAATGTGCACATCATACTGGAAGAGGCGCCCGTACAACCCAAGCAACTCCCCCAAACGGGCGTTCCGCCCTACTTGGTCAATTGGTCGGCCGCCACCGAGGCCGCCGCCGCATCTTATGCCGAGAAATTGATTGCTTTCCTGAAGAATGACCCCGGCATTGACCTCGGGGCGATCACCACCACATTAAATAAAACGCAACAGCCGCTCAAATTCCGTAATTATATCGTTGCGGCAGACCGGATGGATCTGTTGGCTAAACTCAAAGAGAAAAGCTGGAAGAGAAACCAGCTTACCGAAAACGTCGAGGATATTATCTTCATGTTTCCGGGCCAAGGCGCCCAATACCCTTATATGGGTAAAGAACTATACGATCGGTTTGAAGCGTATCGGAATGCCGTAGACACATGTGCAACGATCCTATCGGATACCATGCACGAAGACATCCGTGAGGTGGTGTTTTCAGGCGATCCCGACAAACTGCGCAATACGCATTATACCCAGCCCGCCATATTCGTTACCGAATATGCACTGGCGAAACTCTGGATGAGTTGGGGCATCCAGCCGGCCGCCTTTATCGGCCACAGTGTGGGCGAATTTGTGGCTGCTTGCCTCGCGGGGGTTTTCACACTGTCTGATGCCCTGCTGCTGGTGGCCACACGCGGCCGACTGATCAGCGCATTGCCCGGTGGCAGCATGGCATCCATACGTGACTCGCTCGCTAATATTGACCCCATCCTGCCACAAGGGCTTTCGATTGCGGCCAACAACGCCCCGAATCTTTGCGTGGTTTCTGGCCCGGATGAGCTGGTGGCGGGCTTTGTACAGCAGTTAACAGCGGCAGGCATAAAAACGAGCTTACTCCACACGAGCCACGCATTCCACTCATCCATGATGGATCCGATGCTGGCCGAATTTGGATCGGTTGTTGGCGGAGTAAAGAAGCAGATTCCGCAAAAACCGGTTATATCCACCGTTACCGGCACCTGGCTTACCGATACCCAGGCAATAAGTGATAACTATTGGGTACGCCACGTCCGCGAGACCGTCGATTTCTCTTCGGCCATCGGCTTCGTAGCAGCCGAAATGGACGGCTTATTGCTCGAAGTAGGCCCCGGCCCGGTCACCGCAACCCTTGCCAAACAACATCCGGCCGTAAATGCTTCCCGGGTAATCGGAGGAATCCGCGCGACGGAATCGACAACCGAACTCCACGCCTTGTACGAAGCGTTGGGAAAATTATGGGCGCTGGGGCCACTGCCCGATTGGACGGCGATGTATGCCAACCACTCCCTATTGCCGACCCTGCCCACGTATGCGTACGACCGAAATTACCACTGGCTAACGGCTCCGACCGCTCCGGCCGGAGGCGTCCCCACGCCCGAAATCAATGAACCATCCATATCATCACATCATCAAAACAATGCCCCAATGAGAAAACAATCAATTATCAGCAAGGTAAGAGACATCCTGGATGAAGCCTCTGGCATTACCATCGACGATACTGCCACACATGACAACTTCATCGAAATAGGATTAGATTCACTTCTCCTTACCCAGGTTGCCCAAACGCTCAAAAAGGAATTTAACCTACCCATCACCTTCAGAAAATTGAATGAGGAATATTATAGCTTGGACCTCTTGGCAACCTACCTGGATCAACACCTGCCGGCCGATCAGTTTGCGGCCGCCCAGCCAGTGAACGGAGCCACCCATACCCCGTCCACAGCAAATCACTTGCAGGCCCAGTATATCCCCGCCCCATCGTATGCTGCTAACGACAGCATTGCACTCATATCGCAGCAAATAAGCTTGATATCGCAGCAGATAGCGCTCCTGCAAGGTGTGCAGGCACCTACACCACAAATGGCGGCAACGCCAGCAGCTCCCGTCGGTGTCCCGTCGCCTACCGTGGCCAACACGACGGTCGCTGAGCTTTCAAAAGAAGAAGCCGCGGAATTGAAAAAGCCATTTGGTGCCACCGCCCGTATCGACAAGCAAGTCACAACTTTGACGGAAAAACAACGCAGCTACCTTGACGGCCTCATGGCCAAGTATGTGGATAAAACCCTCAAGAGCAAGGCATATACCCAAACCCACCGTGCGTATATGGCCGACCCCCGTGTGGTATCGGGCTTTAAGCCACTGACGAAAGAAATCACGTATGCATTGGTGGTCAATCGTTCCTCGGGGTGCCACCTATGGGATATCGATGGCAATGAATACGTCGACGCACTGAATGGGTTCGGTTCGAGCATGTTTGGAAACCAGCCCGAGGTTATCAAAGAAGCCCTCCTTCAGCAAATAGAAGAAGGCTACGAAATCGGGCCACAGCATGAGAAATCAGGTGAGGTCTGCAAACTGATCTGCGAGTTTACCGGAATGGACCGTGCCGGGTTATGCAACACGGGGTCGGAAGCCGTGCTTGGAGCCATGCGGATTGCGCGGACCGTGACAGGCCGATCGACCATTGTTGCGTTCACCAACTCATACCACGGGATTGTCGACGAGGTGATCGTAAGGGGTAGCAAGCGGATGAAATCCTTCCCCGCAGCACCTGGTATCATGCCGGAGGCAGTGCAAAACATGCTTATCCTTGATTACGGCACAGAAGAATCATTGCGTATCATCCGCGAACGTGCCCATGAATTGGCCGCTGTCCTCGTGGAACCCATCCAAAGCCGGCGGCCCGAGTTCGCTCCTGTAGAATTTCTCAAAGAAGTACGTAAAATAACCGAGGAGTCAGGCTCCGCACTCATCTTTGACGAAGTGATATCGGGGTTCCGTTTCCATCCCAAAGGAGCACAGGGGCTATTCGGTATCAGCGCCGACATAGGCACTTACGGCAAAGTGGCCGGTGCAGGCATTTCAATCGGCATCATTGCCGGGAAAAAACGCTTTATGGACGCATTGGACGGTGGCTTTTGGCAATTTGGCGACGATTCGACCCCCGAATCGGGCGTTACGTATTTTGCCGGCACCTTTGTAAGGCACCCGCTGGCGCTCGCCACCACGAAAGCCTCACTGGAATACCTGAAAGCACAGGGACCGGAACTCCAGGAACGGCTAAACCGAAATACGGATTATTTAGCGCAAAAAATGAATGCCGTGGCAAAGCGGTTCGGCACGCCGATTTACGTGGCCCATTGCTGCTCGTTGTGGAAAATCAAATACCATGAGGAATACCCATACAGCGAACTGCTTTTCACGTTGATGCGCTATAAGGGAATACACATCCAAGATGGCTTTCCTTGTTTCCTAACCACTGCGCACACGGAAGCCGACATCGACGCCATCGCTTCCGCATTTGAAGAAAGTATCGCCGAGCTGACCGAAGCCGGCTTCATTCCGACGAAAGCACAAGCCAATACACCGTCATTCAACCCCGACACACCGCCGTTGCCGAACGCGAGGCTGGGAAAAGACCTTGATGGGAATCCAGCTTGGTTCGTCGAAGACAACGAAAAACCGGGACAGTTTTTAAAAGTTACATCACAATAAATTATGAACCTAAACAAAAGCGTCGAGCTCACACCCATTTCCTACAACCCGTTCGCATCGGGAGATATCGTAAAAACCATCACCCCCATTGCGCCACAACAAGAGATTTGGCTGTCGTGTTTACTGGGGGGCAAAGACGCCAACCGAGCCTACAATGAGTCTATTTCGCTCCATTTCGATGGTCCGCTCCATATAGAAAGCCTACGCCGTGCCATGGAATCGGTCATCGCATCCCATGAAGCGCTGCGTGCTTCATTCAGCGGCGACGGGAAATCCATCGTCATCTCTTCGGCTGGGAATAGCACTTTTGATGTCACGGACCTGCGCAGGCAATCGCCCGAAGAACAACAGGCAGTAATTTCAGCGTATACCAAAGCGGATGCGAATACACCGTTTGACCTTGTAAATGGCCCGTTAATCAGGACAACGTTGTTCCTGCTATCCGACACCAAGCATGTATTTACCTTTACAGGCCATCATATCGTCTGTGATGGCTGGTCGTTGGGTACCATCCTTTATTATTTGAGCAGATTTTACTCGGCAATGGTGCAGGGTAAATCGCCTGACGTTCCCGAGCCGGCTTCCGTGGGAACCTATGCGGAAGAAACCCTGGCCTTTCAGCATTCACCGGAGGCTAAGGTGGTGGAGCGTTACTGGCTCGACAAGTTCTCGGCAGAAATACCGGTAACGGAGCTGCCTGCGGATTTTCCCCGTCCGCACATGCGGACATACAAAAGCCGCCGGGATGACTACCCAATAAGTGCGGTACTGGCAGGCCAACTGAAAAATGTGGGTGCACAGGTAAACAGTAGTTTTGTAACTACTTTGCTGGTTGCATATGAAGTTTTGCTATACCGTCTTACCGGCCAAACCGATGTTATCGTCGGCCTGCCTGCTGCCGGGCAATCTGAAAGCGGCCATTTCAACCTGGTGAGCCACTGCGTCAACCTCCTACCCATAAAGAGCAAAATAGCGGGTAACGAAACGTTCATCAACCACCTTAAAGCACGGCGGTCGGCCATCCTTGATGACTTAGACCACCAGCGTGTCACGTTCGGTGAACTTGTGAAGAAGTTGAATATCAAACGGGACCCATCGCGGGTGCCTTTGGTATCCACGGTGTTCAATATCGATATGGGTATGAATACCGATGTGGTGTTCCATAACCTCACACACCGACTGGTTTCCAATCCAAGGGAATATGAAACCTTCGATATCTTCCTGAACGCCACGGGGTCGGAAGATGCACTTACCCTCGAATGGTCTTACAACACGCAATTGTTTACGCCCGAAACGATTCGGCGCATGATGGGCCGATTTGAAACCCTGTTGAAAACAGTGGTGGACAATCCCGAAATCCGGCTGGACGAAATACAGCTGAACGACGACGCACCATCAGATACCGCCGTCATAACGGGGCCGACGGTGTCCTACCAAAAAAACAAACCCTTCACGGCCTATGTAACCGAAGCTGCTGCGAAAGCGAAGGATAAGACAGCAATTATCTTTAACGACCGCACGCTGTCATACCATGTACTCGAGAAACAATCCAATCAACTCGCGAACTACCTCCTATCCATCGGCACGGCAACCGGCGATGTTATCGGCGTAGCGATGGACCGCTCGATAGACATGGTGGTCGCACTATTGGGGGTTACAAAAGCCGGCGCTATCTACGTTCCATTGGACCCGCAATATCCTGCCAACCGCGTCGAATTTATGTTGCAGGATTCGGGAGCAAAATTCCTATTGACAACATCAGACTACGCAAGCGCGTTCCATAGCCCTGCTTCGGTAGTATGCTACGACAAAAAACGTCCGGAAATAATGCAATGCGCCACGATAGCCCCCCAACCGGAGATCACTGGGGCAGATGTGGCCTACATCCTATATACATCCGGATCGACGGGCAAACCCAAGGGTGTGCAGGTAAAACATTCCAGTCTGAGTAACCTGCTACTCAGTATCCAGGATTCGCCGGGGATTGCGCCCGACGATATTTTTCTGGCAATCACGACCATTTCTTTCGACATTGCAGGTGTTGAACTTTATTTGCCGTTGATCGCCGGCGCCACCCTCCTACTGGCGGATGCCGATCTTTCCAAGGATGCCCAACGGCTGGTTACGCTGACCCGTGAAAAAGGGGCGACAATCATTCAAGCAACACCTGCCACGTGGCGGATGATTGCCGATGCCGACAATCAAAAGCTAGCCGTAAAGGCCTTCTGCGGTGGCGAGGCGCTACAGAAAGATTTGGCACGCAAGCTCACCAGCAAATGTAAGGCGGTCTGGAACATGTATGGACCTACGGAAACGACCATTTATTCTACCATCAAGGAGATTACCGTAGGCGCCGACACGCCCATAACCATCGGAAAGCCTATCGCCAACACCCGCGTGTACATCCTGGACGACGGCTACCGCCCGGTACACCGGGGCCGGGAGGGCCAGATTTTTATCGCCGGCGATGGCGTGGCCAAAGGTTATATAAACAGGCCTGAATTGACCGACGAAAAGTTTGTGGTGGACATCCACCATCCGGACAGTATTATGTATGCGACCGGCGATTTGGGCTCAATCACCGAAAACGGCGAAATCCTATGCCTGGGAAGAATAGACAATCAAGTTAAAATCAGGGGATTCCGCATCGAACTTGGTGAGATCGAAAACCAACTTATGGACATCGAAGGCATCAAGGGCGCGGTCGTACTTGCCCGCGAAGATGTGCCCGGCGACCAGCGTTTGGCTGCTTACCTCATTACGGAGAAAGGACGGATTGACCGTGACGATATAGCCGTGTGGCGGAAGCTACTGGCCGCACACCTACCCCATTATATGCTTCCGAACGATTGGGTGTGCTTAGCACAGTTTCCAATGACGGCCAACAACAAGATCGACCGGAAAGCACTGCCAATCCCGATGACCGTTTCTGCGCCAGCCAAAAATGCTTCGGCGGAAACAGCACTCACCGAGAACGAAACCAAAATACATGAAATCTGGTCGGCCGTGTTCAACACCGAAACAATTGGCAAAGACGATGATTTTTTCGAGCTAGGAGGGCATTCGTTGCTCGCTGTCGACGTGATGGCAAAGATCGAGCAAGAGACAGGTGTCAAACTACCCCTGGCCAGCTTATTCCAGCATGCTACCATTGCCGGGCTGGCGGCATTGTTAGACAGTGAGAAAAAAATCAAATGGGATTGCCTGGTACCGATTAAACCGGAAGGAACCAAACCGCCCCTGTATATTGTACATGGAGCCGGGCTCAATGTATTGCTTTTCAGCTCACTGGTTGCAAATCTCGACGATGACCAGCCGCTCTATGGTCTGCAAGCCCGGGGGCTCAACGGGGAAGACGAGCCTTTTCATTCCATACCTGAAATGGCAGCACACTACATTTCCGAAATCATTTCGCAAAACCCCGAAGGGCCCTACGCGCTCTCAGGGTTCTCGCTCGGGGGTCTCATTGCCTATGAGATGGCCCAGCAATTGATTGCCATGGGGAAAGAAGTGAGTATGCTGGCCATGTTTGACACCTTCTCGCATGAGACGGATAAGTTCCATCCTTGGTATAAAAAATATCCCAACCGCCTCGGTCTCGTGTGCATGAAGGCATTGCATGCTGTTTACTTAGTGGGCAAGGACCCCATCGGTACCGTGCAATATAAATACACCAGCCTTAAGCGGATGGCGAAGACAGCATACTGGAAGCTTATGGGCAAACAGGATGATGTGGTCGGTTTCTTCGGTTACCTCCACAAAATAGACCGGATAAACATGGAAGCTGTGTACAACTATGTGATGGAGCCCATCGATCTGGAAATCCACGTATTCCGGGCCACCATCCATCGGTTCTATGCAAAGGACTTCAAGTACCTGGGTTGGAAAAAATTCGCTAAAAAGGGCGTACGCATATACGATATCCCCGGTGAGCACAACTTGATATTTGCTCCACCAAACGATAAAGAATTTGGAAGCATACTGCAGAAAGCGCTGGATGACACCACATCTACACAGCCTGTTAAACAGATTAGCTAACAATAACCAGCACAATTAAATACATCAGCAATTTGCAGCATGAAGCTCATCAATACCATCAAAAGTAACTACTGGATACGCTACGGACTACTTAACATCATTCAGAATACGTCCACCGTCCTCTTCGGGTTCGCATCGTTCTACCTGCTCATCCGTAAGCTGGACAGGCACGAATACGGGATATGGATCCTCTTCCTGTCTACCATCGCGGTTTTTGCGATGGCCAGGAACGGCCTTTTGCAAAGCGCCACGATAAAGTATGTTTCCGGCACATCGGAAGAAGGCGAAAAGAAGAAAATCATAGCGACTACCTTCACGATGAATATCCTTGTAACCGCCCTGTTCATCGGCTTGCTTTGTGCCGTTGCGCCCCTACTCGGTTACATGTGGGACGCGCCGGAACTCCCTCCCATGCTTTGGTTTTTTGGGATTTCCTTTATATTTTCCAGTATACAGATGCATTTTAACAGTGTAGAGCAGGCGTACCTGAATTTCAACGGCACATTCCTTACCACGTTCCTCTACCAAGGATTATTTTTTTGCTACATATTCACGTCCTACCTCACCCAAACTGATATCACACTGATGGGGCTGATCTACGCGAATCTTGGGGCAAACATCATTGCTACGATCCCGTCGGTGGTTTACATACGCAAACGTGTTTCATTTCGCTTGCTCATCGATATGTCGTGGGCCAAGCGGATTTTCAACTACGGGAAATATTCGATGGGCACTTCGGTGAATGCGATACTGTCTGACACGATCGACCAGATGATGTTGGGGGCCATGCTATCGCCGGCTGCCACCGGTATTTTCAATATCGCGGTACGTATCAGTAACCTGGCAAGTATTCCTACCAATGCGATGGGATCCATTGTTTTTCCACAGGGAGCCAGACGGTTGGAGGAAGAGGGGCTGCCCGCCTTGAAATACCTGTACGAGAAATCCGTGGGCACTATTTTGGCCTTACTCATTCCCGCATTGCTTTTCATTTACCTGTTTGCCGATGTTTTTATCCACTACATCGCGGGTGAAAAATACGATGAATCGTTACCGCTGTTGAAAATCACATTGTTTTACAGCTTGTTTATGCCTTTCAGCAGGCAAATGGGTACCATCCTCGATTCCATCGGCAAAACAAAGCTGAATTTCCTCCTCGTGCTGTTGTCGGGCATCATAAATGTCTTTACGAATTACTTCTTTATCACCCATTGGGGGATCATCGGGGCTGCATTTGCCACATTGAGCACGTACCTGATTTTCTTTCTGATATCGCAATACACGTTAAAGAAGATTTTGAATGTAAACCTCGCTAACGTATGGACCTATACATGGCAGTTTTACCCGGAGATGATGGAAAAATTATTTGGCAAGAAGAAAGCGCTATCATCTAATGCACAAGCGGAATAAAATGGACATCGCAACAATACTAATTGTTGTAGCCGGTTACTTTTTGTCGGTTTCCGGGTCTTGCGATTCCTCGAAAAACAGGGATGCGACGCCAACGTCGCCGTCGGATACCATACCCTATCCGAACGACCCGGATATGGTTATACTCGAATTTGGCACAGGCACCGGCGGCACCCTCACCATCGATGGCAACAACTTTGATTACCCCTGCAAAACAGGCATCCGGATTAAAAACGGCCGTTATGCCGGCATTACCATAAGGAATATCAAAAGTACAGGATGTCCGGTGGTCATTTTCAGCGACGGCCAGGTAACCCTCTCGGGGACACGGTCGGCGATGACGCTTGCCGATTTGAATGGAGTCGTCATAACGGGAGACCCGAACTACGGAACGGCTAAGCAATTCGTTTTCGAAAACAACAACTACCGCGCTGTCGTCATGCAAGGCGAAATAAGCAACGTCACGCTAAGTAACATGGTGTTCCGGAACGTCGCCGATTACGTTATCTCCTACGATAACAATCTCCGTTATACCGGGCAACCGGGGTCCTTTAGCGAAAACCTGAAATTGCTCAGGATGGATTGCGAACGTTGCGGCCAATTTATCCAATTCAATGGCTCGATATCGAGGAACGGCCTAACAGGCGTGTACAAAGGCATCGAAATCGCCTACCTTACCTATAAGGATTCACCAGCGGCCGGAAATATCGTCTACATCAACAATGCATTTGATTATAACATACACCACAACACCGTTTCGAATGTGAACAGTGCAAATAACAACCACAATGCGATGTTCCACCTTATCGGCAACGGCCGCTTCCATAACAACCTGATCAACACCCACCAAGGAAACAGCATACGCGCGTGGACAGTGAGTCTTGGTAGTTCCCCGCAGGATGTATTGATCTATAACAACATTGTCTACAATTCGCGCAAGTATTCGGCATTTGAAGTACAGGGGTTTACAGCCTATCGCGTGGACGGGCAAACAACGTATGCGAATGCCAAAATATTCAACAACACATGTGGCAGCCTTAATACGTCGAGGGATAACTTCCCCGCCTCGGTCGTTGATGTTTATGGGTTAGTGGGCGGCACATGCGAAGTGTTCAACAATTTGGGTTATGACTTCCCCGTTAGGAGTACACATAGCGACATTTGGCACCCGCTTGGTGATACGCGCATCAGTGGATCAAACAACCTCTACTTCGATCTGTTTTCGCAAGTTGGGTTTACGGACGCAACTTCGTTTAAATTAAACAGCGCATCGGCAGCAAAAAACAAAGGCAAAGGCACCCTTGCGGAAACCGATTTCTACGGCAATACGCGTCATGCAGCCAACCCGTCAATAGGCGCTGTTGAATAATGCCGTCGGCGCTGTTGCTTTTTCCATTGCTCACAGATTCCCCTTTTTCAGTTCGGAAACCGCATAGTCACACGCCCGTGCGGTAAGTGCCATATACGTCAATGAAGGGTTTTGGCAAGCAGACGATGTCATGCAGCTTCCATCGGTTACGAAAACATTCTTCACGGTATGTACCTGGTTAAAACCGTTCAGTACCGACGTGGCGGGGTCGTGGCCCATACGGGCGGTACCCATCTCATGGATGGTGCTTCCACCCGGCTTGTGGTAATTGAAGGTAGACACCTCTTCGCATCCACTGCGCGCCAACATGTCACCGGCGGTATGCTCGATATCGGCCATCATGTTGGATTCGTTGTGCCCGTAATTAAACGAAATGCGCACGAGGGGGATTCCCCACTGATCCTTTTTTTGGCTATCCAACGCCACCCGGTTATGTTCATAGGGTAGGCATTCGCCCCAACCTGCCATCCATACCGACCAGGGACCAGGCCGGGTCAGCTTGTCTTTAAACCCCTTTCCGAAACCCGAGAGGTGCGCCGACCGATCCTCCCATTCCTGTCGTTCACCATGGCCTTGGAAACCATATCCACGTTTGAAATCAAGTCCTTCATTTTCGGTGATATTCCTGAATCTGGGTATGATAAAACCACAGGGCCTTCTCCCCTTGTAATATTTGTCGGCCAACTTACCGTGGAATATGCCATAAGCGCCAGCGTACGAATGGTGGTCCATGAGATTGCGGCCCAGTTGACCGCTGTCGTTACCCATTCCGTCGGGAAACCGTTTTGACGTGGAGTTCAGCAGTATGGCCGTTGTAGCTATCGTAGATGCATTGAGAAAAATGATGCGTGCACGGTATTCCTTTACTTCCTGCGTGATGGCATCCATCACCCTAACGCCTGTCGCCTTGCCAACCGTGTCGTCGTAGATGATTTCCGTAACAATGGCAAACGTATGTGTTGTTAAGTTCCCCGTTAGTGCGGCAACGGGAAGCGTGCCACTGTTGGAACTGAAGTAGCCGCCATAGGGGCACCCCCTGGAACAGAGGTTTCTGTTTAAGCAAATACCCCGCCCGTCAATAGGCTGGGTCGCGTTTGCAACCCGGGCCACCGTCAGTTTCCGGCTTCCTTTATATTGCCTCTCAATCTGTTCGGCAAAATACTGTTCAATGCAATTCAACGGCATCGCTGGCTGGAAAATCCCATCGGGCAGCTGTTTCAGATGATCCGATTGGCCACTCACACCGATAAAGCGCTCTACGTAGTCATACCAAGGCTTCAAGTCCGCGTAACGTATCGGCCAGTCTACCGCGACACCGTCCCGAAGGTTGGCTTCAAAATCCAGATCACTCCACCGGTAACATTGCCGTCCCCACGTAAGCGATCTTCCACCAAGCTGATAACCGCGTATCCAATTGAACGGTTTCTCTTGGATATAGGGATGCTCATGGTCGTTGACGAAAAAATGTTTGTTTGCACCATCATAACACGTGCTTTGCACGGGGTTCTCCTGAACATCGGCGACCGCGTTCTTTATACCTGTTTTAAACTCCCAGGGATCCATGATCGCTGTTGGGTAGTCCTTGATATGTTCCACAGGGCGGCCACGTTCCAGCAGCAACGTCTTCAACCCGCTTTCACAAAGTTCCTTGGCCGCCCAGCCGCCGCTTATGCCCGATCCAACCACAATGGCGTCGTAAATTTCGGGAGAAGAGTTGATATTCATTTGCTGTTATTTTGTAGCCCAAGAGTGTTGTCCGGGCTTGAGATCAATGCACGGGACGTAATGCACCGGAACCGGATCGTAGGCGAGTCCATCAACGCATCCTGATTTGGATGTGCAGTACCCCTCTACGGTAAATGTCTTCAAGATATCGATGAACGAACGGCCGAACAGCTTACGTTTTATACGGAACGGTAGGCTGCCCCGCTCCCACTCCCTCGTTTCCATTACGGTCAACACCTGCTCCCGCTGCTCCAGTGAACAGACAGAAAACGATTTGCCAAACTTCTTGACGCCAAGGGCGTCCACTTCTTCCAGCCCCATATAAAAGCCGGTCGCTTCGTTTTTTGTAAGGAACTGTTTAACCTTGTCGATAACGAATGTGGCAACTCCTGCACTTCGAGCGCCCGGTGTGTCGGTTTCCGGGATAATCGCTTCGACCAGCAGCTCAACCAATTGCCTTTTGCCGTCTAGATAACCGTCCGGATAGGTCTTAAACAGATGGAAAGCCCGCTTGCAAGCGTAAAGCAATGAAAACACCATGGCCAGCACCACAACGATGACCGCAATTGATTGCCTCCTATTCATTGATTTTGGTACCATAACCAAGCTAATCCATGTCGTCAATATGCTTTATTACCGTATGTTTTGTTGCCACTGAAATCTGATTGGCCTTTCTGGCTTTCGTCAGCGACACTACCTGGTAGAACATGAACCTCGGTATCGACCGTAATGCACGGTACACAGATCGGGGTAGGTTTGCATGGTGCATGGCGATAAAAAATCCGCATCCAAATAACAGGAATGCCGCCAGCCAACACATCACACCCGCTACATTAGATGTAACCGCATTGACCGAAAGCGCCAGTGCAGCCAACAACAGGAATATAAATAACGGGGGACGAAGCAGGATGAAACCGAACCATAATTGGTTCCTATCCCAACGGCGCAGCCCACGCCCCAACAGTTTGAAGCCGAATTTCACGTAGCGGAACCAGGTGTTTATCCACCTCGAACGTTGTTTGACCAATTGATCGGAATGGGCGGTTTTCTCGTCAAACACCCACGCATCCGGTGCAAATGCGATGCGGTGGCCACGCTTGACGATCTCGAACTGCAGTACCTTATCGAACCCTGCTCCCTCGACCACCACCTTTTCCAAACATTCCCGGTAGAGGGCTACCGTAAACGCCATTCCAGACCCCGCCAGCGTTGCCGATGAACCGACCTCAAAAAGGAGCTTTCCGTCATAGAAATGGTAATAGGCATCCCTTGCGGCGTCCAGGCAAGCTAACGTGGTATCCATGTTTTTGGCCTTACGTACGCCTTGGACGGCCTGGAATCCATCGTCAAAATAAGCATCCAATGCACGCAGGTATTGGCGATGCACCAAATTGTCGCTATCAATGATGGTAAGCCGGTCGTGACGGCGTATGAAACGATCAATGGCATAAAAATGGGATTTCGTATTGCCGGCAAGTACCCCTGGCGGACGCAGCAGCGTCACCTTTTCATGGGCGAAATCGAAATCCAAGCCTTCGCAGTTATCGAGTACAACGTATACATGGAAATTTGGATAGTCCATTTTCAGCAATGATTCGATCGCTTGCGACACACCGTTTACATGTCCGAAGACGGTCAAGATAACGGCATAATCTGCTTCCGTGCCGGGCTTTCGTTGGATGACGGGGCAACGGGCGAATCGATGGACTACATAGCTCACCACTGGACACACCAAAAAGGCACCGATCAACAGCTGCGCGGCCAACCAACAAGTATCTAACAACAGTAACAATGCATCCATACCTATTTCCTATGGTTGTTTTCCACCTCGGTGATAGCACCGTAGATGGCTGCTACCGAATTTTCCCATGTGTGATTCCGTGCAAACTCCTTACGCTGGTCAGCCAGTGCCGGTGTGTCCGTTTGCAACGCCCGCTCAATCAAACCCACGTACTGGTATCTATCGTCAGCGAGGAATACAAAATCAGCAAAACACTCCATGGCACGTGTCGAGGTAGCCACCACCGGCTTTCCCATTACCAAGTACTCATCTACTTTGCGGGGATAATTGCCGATGGTAAGATGGTTGACCTGCTGTGGATTGATACATACATCGAAACGTTGGATGTATGCGGGCAATTCCTTGGGTTGCCTCTGGCCCACAAACAACACATTTCCGAGCTGATGTAGCGACGATTGCGCAAAACCATCGTCTTCCGGTCCCACCAAAACCAGCTGCCATTCCGGCTTCGATAGCGCAATATGTTCAATAATCGCCACATCCAAACGGAGGCTATGGAGCGCACCCACATAGCCAACGATAGGCCGATCGGTCATACCGCGCAGTTCATCCGGTGTATTCAGCAACGGAGCCGTATCCGTATTGAAATCACATCCTTGCCCTACATCATAGGCATTTGCATTGTATTGCCTGCAATAGTCGGCCAGATACGCCGAATTGGCTACGCACAGATCATTGGCTGCAATGACAAGCGGCTCCAGCCGTTGCCCATGCTTCTTCCAGTACGGGGTAGCTAAGATATAGTCCCTCGAGTAGTAAATCCGCTGTTTAGGCCGTAAGTATTCCGTTAAATAAAAGCACTTAATTATTTCATTATCATTAAATAAATAATAATCTTCAAACCCCAATTTATCGATTGCTGTCAAGATGGACTTTGCGAATCTGCGGTTATTGCGCCTATTAATCCAATCAAACAAAGCAGGTATTCCCAGCCAGTTGATGGATTCAACGATGCAATCCGGATAAAGGTTCCAGATATTATCGGCAACTTGCACCAGCCCCGTTGCTTTGCCTTCAATCACATCCAGCCGCCGTTGTACCGGGTCATCGCCACGGCTACGAAGCGAGGTGATACGATCGAGCGGCGAATTGACATAGAGCACTTTATTCCTTTTACTGATTTCCAATGCGATATCTTTGCAATTGCTTCCAATCTGCGTATCCCAAGGCTGCTGACCAACGATGATAAAATTATTGTTTTCCACGCAATAGAAATGATTAATGCCCTACCTCATTCTTATACAACCTTATCCCCCTGATGAATCCGATGAGCAAGCAAATTACTCCCGGCAAAATAAAAATCTCAAATGGCATAAAAATTCAACTTACGAGTTCACACGTGACGATTAATTGCTGCGGGTTCAAGATGCTTATCCCATTTCGGACTCACATATACAAACACCCAAGTGATATATACGATAAACAATGCCGGGACCCTGTTTATAACTTCATTGCCATAACTTGCGAAAAAAGTGCCGATTGAGGCAGCCATCAATGCGATGAGCTTTACGCGGAGCCCCTGGTCCCGGATATTCCAGATGTAACCGGCACATTTACCGATAATATAGAGGAGCATACAAAACCAAATGGTCAGACCAACGATGCCATACATCGCCCAGACCTTTACCCAATAACTATCGGGTTCGACTTTAGACAGGAATTTATCGCTATTGTATTTATGCCCCCAAGCCCCGATAACACCGAGACCACCACCGAACGGAAGGTCCTTCATGTAGTTACGCAATATCTGCTGATTTTCAAAGCGTAGGTTCAACGATGCATCCTGCGGATCCAATGCGGTGCGGAGCCGATAGATGTGGTAGTTTCCACTACCGATATGGGTATACTTCAACATGCCCAGCGCCAATATCCCGGCCAGCACCCCGATTACCAGGACTTTGTAGCTCTTGAACAACATGATCGCAGCAAAAGCACCGAATACGATGACAAACAACGATCCCCGCGTACCCGAAATCAACATTCCGTACAACAATATAACGGTTGCAATCGCCAGCGCCCCTTTCACCCAAAGCCGAAATGGTCCAAATATGAGCACCCCCGTAACAAGTGCTATGTGCGCCTGCATGGCTCCGAACATCCCTGCGTCCGTAAAAAAAGAAAATACTCGTAACTGCCCCCATATCAAATGGGTAATCGCATTATCCTGCACAAACACCTGTTCCCCGGGTAGTAGCCCGTAATACAACTGCCGGGCCCCGTTCAGCGAGGCGAAAACAGATAGGATAACGATAAGCCCGATGAATATATTCAGGTGCTGTTTCGTATCAAAAAGCAAAAAAGCCAGCATGACCACGAGCAGGCCATACAGCCCCGCTGTACGAAGTTCCTGAAACCAGCCCACAATGCTTCCGCCGTATGGATTTGCTACCTGGAGCACGCTGATGGCAAACCATATTGCCGTCAGAATGACGAGATCGTTCGATAAATTCGCCCATTTATGCTTAGGGACCCCCAGGAAGGTCGCTAAAAACGTGATGAGAAAAAGCCCCTCGATACCGATTCCGAATTGTATAGGATAAAATTCCCTCGCAAAAAAAGGCAGTACGAAACCGTATAGCAGGATGGTCATGAGGCCCAATTCGGGCTTTTTGTATAAAAATATGCAATAAATCACGCCAAGCCAAAGGGCAGGCACCACCATGGCTCCAACGACACCGAATTTGACTGTAAGCACGCCCACCCCCACAGCGCTTAACAGGCCCGCAATCAACAATAAGGTCCTTGTCCCCATGGCCTTGTCTAACCCCAGCCACGATCGAAACGACCATACGCTCGTGTTAATTGCCCGCCAACCCTTCATTGATCTCGACACTTACTTGGTTGAAAATCCATCCCGAGAAATTGGGCAGGGATGCAATGAATCCGAGAAACGCCTTATCCCCATCCTGGATGGGTGTACCCCATTTGTAAACGGCCACTGCCTTATCGGTGAGCATGAGCCATTCCTTGGCTTTGTTGACGTTCCGGAGGCTGTCGATATCGATCAGGATAATGTCAAACGTCTCCCGGAGTACCTCAAACCCGGCCAGCAGGTTATCCGCATGTTTCAGCTCCAGTATCGAGCTGTTGTTCGGATTTCTATTCAAAACCGTTATCAAGTCCTCGGCTTTAATCTCCTTTTTGACCAGGAAATGTTCAAACTGATTGAGGTTTTGAGATTCCCCGTTATTGGTCAATAGGGATGTCAGGTCCGCGGTCCCGTCGCCAATCAATAAAACCTTCTTTCCGATAAGCGCAAAAGCATAGGCAAGACTCGATGCCACAAATGTTTTTCCCTCTCCTGCACGCAAACTGGTTATACCAAGCACCTTTTGGCCATCGCCCAAAACAGCGGTATTGAGTTCAAAACGCAGCGCCCGGATGAGGTCCTGATAGATCGTATATGCGGGTGTGTCCGATCCATTGTGCCAAATATTCCGTAGGTCCTTATCCTTCGTTCTGAGCATATTCAAACTGCCGAGCACTTTCGCGCCGGTCCTTTCGGCCAATTGGTTTGCCGTAACGATCCGGTTATCCAGCATAAACAACAGCAGGAACACCGCGATGCAAATCGACCCGCTAGCAACCCCCGAAAGTCCCAGGAACAGCACTTTCTTCGATGGTTCCGCGAGACCGGGGTGGCCTTTCTCTACCATACGCAGTTTCAACCCGCTCACGTTCTCGAAACTCGCCTGGTTATACCGGTTCATTGCCTCGGTATATTCCTTCACGGCCAAATCGGCTTCCCGTTCAAGGTTTTGCACACCGGCATCGGCCGGCATCATCCCATAATACTTGCTTCGTAACGAGCTTAGGTTATCATCGATGGCGTTGATGCTACTCCGTGCCTTCGAAAGCGCAATCTCCAGGTTATTCCGTTCCGTTACCAATCCCTGCCTGATCGCCTGGGGGTTTTTAAGCGACTGCGTTGACAGATTGGCTATCACGACCGACCTAAGTCCCTGGAGGGAATCAATTTTTTGCTTATCAATTGCCTGATAGCCATTGTCTACATACTGCTGGTTCGCAAGCTCCAACTGCTTATTCAAGCGGATTAATTCTGTGTTATTCTCCGATACGCGCGAATTGACATCGCTATTATTTTCATCCGAGAGTTTGCGGTTGATTTCTGCAATCGCAGCGGTCAACGATTCAATCTCACCTACTACCCGCGAGCGTTGGCTCTCGGCCTCAGATACCTGTTTATACAACACTTCCGCCTGGGCACTTACATTTAAAACCCCGCTGGTTGATTTATAATTACGGAGTTCGGCATTCTTCCGGTTCATCACCTCTTCTTTCTCGCGCAAAACCGAATCAAGCAGCGCCAGCCCTATCTGTTCACTGGATGTAGAGCTCGATTCGTATTCGCTAATAAAATCGCCTGACAAGGTATTGACCACGAAAGCCGAGAGGTACGGACTCTTCGATTCGAATAGAATATCGATTTGATCGGTCTCGCCGCGGCGGCCAACCATCAGGTTGTCGTATATGGCTGCCTCGTGGTAACCCATCGATTTCAAATAGGCATAGAGGTCGTATCTCCCGGTATCGATCGGCAAAACCAATTGGCGATTGGCCAAGCGCCCCCGGTAACTATCGGCCAGCAGGCGCCGGTCTTCGTCCGAGAGTTCCAAAAGGGCCTTTGACAATGGCTGGAACGTATTGTCGGGCTGTTCCAGGTCGTGCAAGATCAATTTTATGGAAAGGGCATTTACCAGGTCTTTCGCCTTGACAGCTTCGGTCAAATTTGAGAATTGCTGGCTCACCTGGTAATAGTCGGGCGTGCTCTGCGAAAGGATTTCTTGGGAACGGTCCGAGATTCCAGTAGAGATCCTCGCTAACGAGCGATATTTTTTGGGAAGTTCTTTCAATAGGAAAAACGTGATGACCAAACACACCAACGGGGTAAAGATCACCACCCATTTGAACCTCAACAAATACTTCCAGAACGCAACGATATCAATCATATGAATATCCTGTTTATGAATCGGTTACTTTACTTCTGATAATTTTGCACCTATGATTTCTTCCAGTGCATCTTGCGCAACCAATATCGCAATCCTAGCCTGCAGAAGTGTCGTCTCCGCATTGGAAACCGAAGCCTTTGCTGTAGCGTAGTCTGTCAGTTCAATTTCGCCTTTCTCAAACCGGTATTGCAGGCCCTCTGCCAACACTTTATAATCTTCCAATGCCTGCATTTTCAACCCGAGATCCTCCCTGGAGCGTTGGTACTCGTAATACCTCTTTTTCACCTCATTGGCCAGTACATCCTCATAAGCCTCGGCTTGGAGTTTAGCAATCTCATAGTCAAATTTTGCCTGTTTTACCTGAGCGGGCCGTTGGAGGAACGTCGCAAGATTGAGATTCACGCCAAACTGGAATCCATTGGTCAAATAGGGATTGTCGATGTTAATTGCACTCCGATCATTAGGCCGATAAAAGTAAGAGGCGTTCAGCATATCCAAATACCCCAACGGAACTGCCTTGTAGACACTGCGTGCTTTCTGCTCGGTCAACTCAGCGATTCTCCGCTGCGGATAATGCTGCTTCGCCAATTCGATATAACGCTCCAATTGTTGATAGTTAATGCCTACATCACGTCCGGCATCCATCTGCGCGTACACCGATACCGTACAAACCACCATCGTGACAACCAAAGACAAAAAACTTTTTTTCATAGTATAAGATTCTGTTTTGTTGATGAATTTTTCTAAAAAACAATTTCATAGACCCTGTAGAAATACCGAGTAATCCCACACGTTTCCTGGCATTGCTGCTCGCAAAATTGATATTAATTTCGTTGGCTAGTTCACTGATTCAACGACTTTATCTGATTTTGTAGTATTACACCTACATTTGTAGTGATTGCACTACAAACACATATAATTGCACGTCAAAAACAGGCACCAACGTGCGTGGAACGCGAAAATAGCGTACTTTCGCACAACGGTAGTAAGAAGAAAATTTCACTAGATATGGCTACACGACTAAGTAGAAAGTATCCCGCCGTGCTTGCTTGCCTGTTGGTCTCCATCGGCTACACCAACTGCGCAAAAGATGGCAATAAGGGGCAGAAAGAGACACCCACCACACCGAACGATACACTTTCGGTAACGCCGCCCGGCGAAAGCGACCGGAAGTTCAAGTATATGCTGGGGATTAACGGATTCGAATGGGAATTTTTGTCGGACGCGAACGAACTGAGTGCAGCAAAGACCGATTTAATTAAACCATTTGCCGAGTTCAGGCATTACCTCGACTGGCATCGTATCGAAGACGTGGAGGGCGAATATACATTCAGCCCCACCGCAAGCGGAAACTGGAGCTACGATGATATTTATGCATGGTGCAAACAAAACGATGTCAACGTGCTGACGTGCCTGAAAACGGTGCCCGACTGGTTTTTACAAGGCTATTATCCGGCCAACCAACGGGATGAAGAGAATGCGCCTGCGCCCTACGGAGCGGACAAAACCGATCCGGCATCTTATTTGATGTTCTCAAAACTTGCTTTCCAGTTCGCCGCGAGGTATGGCAGTAACGCGAATGTAGACCCGGCTTTGGTATCCGTTGCTGCCAAACCCTCCTGGGCACCGAATCAAAAGAAAATAGGGCTAAATCTGATCAAATATATTGAATGCAACAATGAGCCGGACCGATGGTGGAAAGGTGCGAAAGCGCAGCAAAGTGCTGAGGAATACGCTGCCAACTTATCTGCATTTTACGACGGGCACCAAGGTAAGTTGGGACCCGGTGTTGGGGTCAAGAGCGCAGATCCCAACATGATCGTGGTTATGGGAGGTCTCGCGGGGCCGGACCCCGACTTTGTTAGAAAAATGGTGGCCTGGTGCCTGGAAAACCGTGGCCTTAAATCCGACGGCTCCGTAGATCTTTGTTTCGATGTGGTGAACTACCACCATTATTCAAACAATAAACAAAGCGACTGGTCGGCCCCCGGAATCCGCGGAGAGGCTCCGGAGATTTCAGAATCGCCGAAAGTTGCCCAGCGGTTCGTGGAAATGGCAAATGATGACCTTGGCGGGATGGAAGTATGGGTTACCGAATTGGGGTACGACAACAATCCGAACAGTCCGCAACGTGCGTTGGCTATCGCCAAGAGCAACAAATCCATTGCGGAGACGCAAGCGGACTGGTCAATCAGATCATGCTTGATGTATGCGCGACTTGGCATACAGCGTATCCACTTTTACATGCTGAACGATGTAAATATCAATAGCAGCACCCAATACAGTTCATCCGGGTTTGTGGATGCCCGTGGCAGCCGGCGGCCAGCGCTGGACTATGTATTGCAAACCAGGGCGCTGTTGGGCGAATACCATTATTCCCGCACGTTGGCAACCGATCCCTTCGTGGACCTCTATGAATTGGACGGGAAGAAAATCTACGTATTGGTTGTGCCCGATGAGATCGGACGGGAAGCCACATACGAACTTGAAGTCGGCACTGCCAGCCAAGTGAAAATATACCACCTACAAGCTGGGTCGGACAAAATGCGTGAAACGGTAGCGACCCCCACCGGGGGTAAACTAACATTGACCGTTACCGAAACACCTTTATTTGTCGAGCCGCTTTAATAGCAGGTTTCACCATGTTAACAACGATATCCAGTGTATTGGGCCTTCAAAGTGAGGTCGACACCATGATTGCCCATCTCATATTGGTGCACTGCCACCCTGCCCAATTGGCCAAGTTGGTCAAAGCACTTATCCATCCGCGTTCCGCGGTATATATCCATGTCGATAAAAAAGCAGCTATCGAACCCTTTGTCGATGCCGTAGGCGCCTTACCCAATTGCCACTTCGTCAAGAACCGAAGCAGCGTCAACTGGGGTGGCTATAGCATGGTAAAGGCAACACTCCACTCGTTTTCAGAGATCGCTGAAAGCGGAGTGGACTACACGTTCATCAACCTGTTGAGTGGGGCCGATTATCCCCTGCGCCCCGCCGGCCATTTCCATGCGTACTTGGCCCACCATCGGGGCAAATCATTCTTCGAATTTGAAACCGAGGGCTCAAGTTGGTGGCACAAGGCAAAGAGTCGGTTTACGCACTATCACTTTACAGATGTACGCCTTCGGGGCAAATACCTGTTTCAACGGCTGGTCAATACGGTAACCAAAGAACGGAAACCACCGGGTGGTTTAACTATCGTCGGACGGTCGCAATGGTTTACCATTGCCATGCAACACGTCAATTATATACTTGCTTATATTCGAAATAATCCGGCAATCGAGCGTTTTTTCAAATACACATGGGGACCGGACGAGCTTTTTTTCCAGACCATTCTCCTAAATTCGATATACCGGGACGATATCATCAATGATAATCTCCGCTACATCGACTGGAGCGATGGCCTCCCCAGCCCCAAAACGCTCTCCGAAACGGACTTTTGTAATCTCCAAGCATCGGGAAAATGGTTCGCAAGGAAGCTGCATGTCGATATTTCGGCAACATTAATGGACCGCATAGACAACGAATTGCTGACAGACCATAACGTTGCCGAACAATGAGCCGAAACCGCCTTCCGCTCATCGATTTCTTGAAGGGGTATTCCATTTTTACCATTGTGGTTTACCATATACTGCAACGGTTCGACCTGCCAGGGTTCCTTTCGCTCGCAATTAATTTCGGGGCCGCGGGTATTTATGTTTTTATCCTTTGCTCGGGCTTCGGTCTTTTTCTATCCCAACAGAAGAGGCCGCTGACCTATTTCCAGTTCTTAAGAAAACGGCTGCTAAAAATCTATGTTCCGTATATCTTGGTGGTATTGGTAGCAGCCGCCATTCCCTTTGTTCATGTTGGCGGTGACCGTTTTGAAGCGTTATTGAGCCATGTTTTCCTGTTCAAAATGTTTGACGAGCGGTATATTAATTCGTTTGGCGAACAATTTTGGTTCATATCAATGATCATCCAATTCTATTTCTTTTTCCCGCTGCTGTACACCATGGTCAACCGGTATCGATGGAAAGCATTGGCTGCCGCCTTTATCGTCAGTCTGGTTTGGCCGACCATCGTCTGGATCCTCGGAAAAACGGAATTTCGCGTATGGAATAGTTTCTTTCTACACTTCCTTTGGGTATTTGTGCTGGGGATGGTATTAGCCGCCAGGTACGGCTACAGTCAGTTTTTCATGAAGAGATTATCCATCCCCCTGCTTTTGGTATTGGCTGTAGTGGGGATCACGCTGACCGGCATATCGGGGGCCAGCGGGGGGGTATTGAAACTTTACAACGATATCCCGTCAATGGTGGGATACCTTAGTTTTGCCCTATTGATATACGCCGCTGGCATCAAGTGGTTAAACAGATTCTTTATCTATACAAACCAGTTTTCCTATGAATGGTATTTGCTCCATATGCTGGTTATCGACTGTGTCCTCGCGCTAACGGGATCAGCATCCCTTGGGTTAATTGAAGGTATCGTCGTTTTGGCAACAAGTTATGTATTAGCCATTGGCTATCACCGGTTACTGAAGCCGGTGCTTTATGCCAAAATCTAACCGGGCTCCCTAGCCAGAGACGCAAATAAAAATCAAAAAAAAATTAATACAAAAGAATAATATGTATCTTCGCGTTTGTAGTATTTTTACTACAAAAACATTTTTTTACAAAAATACGCTATTACGCAGAGAATGAAGCATCGTATTATCTGGCATTTTCCCTTCCCAACCCTTCTCCTACTTGTTTTAATAGCGGCCTCGTGCAAGAAAGTGATCGTGACCCCCGAGCCGCCACGGGAGGCTACCAACCAGGTGGTTACGGTCTATGATACGGTCATTGTAACCGATACCATCCACGTACAGGATACTACTTATTATACCGACACCGTTACCTATACCGATACCCTGCATATCATCGATACCATTCGGCACATTGATACCATTCGGTATGTTGATACCATCCGGACCACCGTTACCGACACCGTCAGGATTGTCGATACCATCAAAGTCTATGATACGATCCGTGTGACGATACCCACTACTCCCAATGTCGTTCCTCCTGATGGCGAAGGGGTGTTGGTAGGCAATGGCAGCGGGAACCTGACCATCACCGCCAGTACACTAAGTGGATCATCTTCAAAAACCATCCGGATACGGGAAGGCACTTACAGTACCATCACCATACAGAATATCGCTGGCACTGCCGATGCTCCCATAACCATCACCAATGCCGGCCCCATAGCGATCCAACAGGTAATGGAAACCCGGGATATCGATCACGTGATTATCAGTGGTAACGGCTCGGGAAACAACGACTATGGGTTTACATTTAGCAATCTCAGTTACCGCGCCATCCGCATGTATGGAAAGATGAACGGCGTAACGATACGTAACATGTCGTTTAGAAACATCGGTGATTATTGCATCGCCGGCGAAGCTAACAATGGCCGGAATTTATCATACGACGGTACCGCAGCTACGCGTACCGAGCGCTTCAAAATACTCAATTGCTTATTTGACAACACCGGCTCGATCGTTTTCGGCGGCCAGTTAAGCAGGTCGGGAGACACGGGCTTTTTCAAGGATGTAGAGATTGCCTACAACACCTTCCAAAACAGCGAAGCAGGCAACCTGGTGATTTTTTCCAATGTGCAGGATTATAATATCCATCACAACATTGTCGAATATGTAAACCAGCGAAATAACGCACATAACGGCATCTTTTTGATGCATGGAAATGGCCACTTCCACGATAATAAGCTCACCAATTACCAAGGCAATGCCATTCGTGCGTGGGTGTTTTCCAGGGGATCATCTGCCGCAACGATAGAAATCTACAACAACATTTGCTACAACAGCCGCAAATACAGTGCTTTCGAAATCCAAGAATTTTCAAACCAGTTGGTCCAAGGCAAAACAACATTCGTCAATGCCAAAGTATATAACAATACGGCTGGAAAGATGAATACTTCCCGCGATTGGCAGGGTCAATTGCTCGACCTCTACAATAACTCAGGAACATTGGCGTATTATAACAACCTCGGGTTCGAGCTCTATTCGAGCGACTCATACAAGCCGGTAACGGATATGATCAATAACATGGGAAGCACGAAGATTGTGGAAAAGGCAAATAATCAATATTATGCGTCGCAAAGCGACGCAATTAATAACGCAACTTCTTTTGTGTCAAAGCATAGTAATATCGGAGCTTCCCTTGACCTATAAGGGGTGTGGAACTCGGCGTTGTGGACCGCTACCGCTACACCGATTCCTTTTGGAAAAGCGCCGGAATCGTTCTCAACAATATAACCAAGTCCATCCAGAAGGAAAATTTCTGGGTGTAGACGTTATCCAGCTCTCGCCGCTCCCGATCTGACATTTCACTGCGACCCCGCTTGCTGACTTGCCAAAGGCCCGTTATACCTGCCGGCCCCAGGAAACGGGACGCCCATTGGTCGGAAGTAAGCATCTGTGCCTCATATAGCGGCAATGGCCTGTTGCCCACCAACGACATATCGCCTATCAATACGTTAAATAACTGCGGCAATTCATCGATACTTGTATTCCTTATAAAAGCACCGAATCTAGTAATACGCGGATCGTTGTTGATTTTTACAAATGCAGACTGGCCACCGTTGGCAGCATATTGATTCAACCCGCTTAGCTTACTCAGTTCCTTATCCGCATTTACGCGCATAGACCGGAACTTATAAAAATTAAAAACCTGGTATCCAAATCCCGCGCGCTGGCTTTTGTAAATGATCGGCCCTCTTGAATCAAGTTTGATGAGTATTGCCACCAAAAGCAATATCGGCGAACACAGGAGGATCAGCACAGACGAAACAAGGATATCAAAAATCCGCTTCGAAAGCGGAATCCGGTAGGGAACCAGCGATTTCCCCAAATTCGATAAGGAAGACTCATGCTGTAGCATTTTGAACCTGAAAATAAACGCTAGGCGTTCCTTTAGGTTCAGCACATTGAACGGATAGAAATAAATATCGTTTACGAGCGGCTTAAATATTTTTACGACGACATTTCGGTTTGCCTTGAAATTGAGTAGGATGATACTGATTCCCCGAGTCGTTGGATTATCGCGAATTTTTGTAACAAACCGTTCAATCGCTAGCAGGTCATCCCCTACTTCCAACAACAGTACTTCCGGTATGAGCAAGAGCGGACATTCTTGAATATATTTCTCTAAATCGCGTAGTTCATCGAACTTAACAATATGGGTATTGGCAAACATCCCCCCTTTAAATTCATCCCGAAACTTGGTGCCAAAATACCCGATGGATATGGTTAGAAAATGTTGTTCTTGTTTTAAATCAGTTAACAAATCCATAGGTGGAGGAATTAAATATATTTCCGATAGTTTCTTTCAGTTTGATCGGATCGAAGGGCTTATTGAGACAGTAGTTTATAAGAGATGGAAAGTCTTTTAACTCCTCTTGAATGGTTTCAGCTGCCGACAACACAATCACCGGTATATCGCAGTATAGACCGCTCACCTTAAGGCTCTTTAAGAAGGTCCTGCCGTCCATCTGGGGCATTACCCAATCCATGATGATCAAATCGGGGATTTCCTGTTTCTCCAACCAAAGGAATGCTTCGTATCCATTGGCAGTTGATCGTACATCAAACTCTTTCGACAGGATGAAATGGAGCAGTCGCTGTATCGTTGGTTCGTCTTCTACAAGGAGTATTTGTTTCTTCATACCGTAAACTTGATTCAGCGTGTTTTTTTCACAAGCAAATCTCCAAGTTTTCACAAGAAAACAAGCAGAAAAACCTACAATAAACTTCTTTTGTAGCCAATCCACTACAATCGAGTAGGAGGAAAATAGAATAGTTTTCCTCCTATTCTATTTTCCGACCTCTCACACCACCCGGCATACCGTTC
>NZ_JBHEUZ010000025.1:0-38614 GCF_041925275.1 Parapedobacter sp. 2B3
ACAAAGAACGATTTGGACCGAATGGGCCAACTTTATTTAATTTTTAACAACGTCCCATTTTTAATGGGACACTAGTGATTCCTGTTATCGGTTTCGGAAGTGATCGATATATAGGGCCTACGGCAGCAGAGGCGACAGGTGGAGACTCTTTCAGTAACCTGAAGCGGGATCTCGATAACTTTAAAGATCCGTTTGACGACAGAAATAGCCCACAGAACCCGCCTGTATAGCCCAGGCCATGCCAAAGGTTGGCTGGTGGGGGTGTGTGGCCTGGAATATGTTTCCAGGCTGTATGCTTGGCTATTGCCGTGCCCTATTAAGGCCATTACGGGTATCGATTGCCCGGGGTGTGGGTTCCAGCGCTCGCTGTTGGCACTGCTGCAGGGTCATTGGTATGAAAGTTACCAGCTCTATCCGCCCACCGTGCCGTTGCTTATGCTGTTAGTGTACATTGTGCTTAAAAGTATACTCGGTTTTGATAAGCGCGGTATAGTGATGAAGCTGCTCGCAATAGCATGTGGTTGGTTTGTGTTGGGGGTATACGTGATGAAGCTGTGGCATGGTGACCATCTATAGTTCCCGGCTCTTTTTTCTATCTTTATCGCGGACAATGATATTGAGATGAATTATACCCGCGCGTGGTTCGGTTGTGTTACTGTTTTTTTCTTGCTATTTATCAGTTCAGTAGCGCACGGCGGACCGGGCGCCCCTAGTGATAAGTTGCCCAAGCGGGAACTTAGGGGGGTGTGGATTGCCACGGTGGCCAACATCGACTGGCCGTCGGCAAACAACTTGAGTACGGCAGCCCAAAAGGAGGAGCTCATCCGGCACTTGGACAACCATCAACGTGCCGGTATAAATGCGGTCTTTTTGCAGATACGGCCGTCGGCCGATGCATTCTACGCCAAAAGTACGGAACCGTGGAGCCGGTTTCTCACAGGCAAACCGGGGCAGCCGCCAGCACCGTTTTATGATCCCCTGGAATTTGCGGTAAACGAGGCCCACAAACGTGGGATCGAACTGCATGCGTGGATTAATCCCTATCGGGCCACGTTTGACCTGGTGCCTGCCAATACGACGAGCGACCATATTACGCGCCTCAAGCCGGGTTGGTTCTTTGTCTATGGTGGAAAAAAGCTCTTCAACCCCGGCATTCCCGAAGTACGGCAATATATTGTGGGCATTGTGACGGATCTGGTACGCAATTACGACATCGATGGTGTCCATTTCGACGACTATTTCTACCCGTATCCGGTTGGTGGGCAATCCATCCCCGATGCAGATACATTCAAGCAACATCCGAACGGATTTAGAAATATCGCCGATTGGCGACGGAACAATGTTAATTTACTCATCCAAGAGATTTCGGAAAGCGTTCACCGCGAAAAAAGGCACATCAAGTTCGGCGTAAGCCCTTTCGGTATTTGGGATAATAAGAAGGATCATCCGGATGGCTCGGCCTCGTCGGGCTTGAGCGGTTATCGGCAACTTTATGCCGATGCGCTGAAATGGCTGGAAGAAGGTTGGGTTGATTACATCAACCCACAGATTTATTTCCCTTTTGGACATCCGGCCGCACCTTATGAGGTATTGGCCGACTGGTGGGCCGAACGTACGCACGGACGCCATTTCTACATCGGGCATGCGGCCTACCGTGCGAATGAAAACGGTGCCGGCTGGCGCGACCGCAGTCAAATCCCGGATCAGGTCCGCTACGCACGGAAACAGGCCGGCGCGCAAGGAAGTATCTATTACAGTGCCAAGCATATCACCAATAATGTGGCCGGCCTTCGCGACTCGCTGCAGTACAACCTATACCGTTTCAAGTCACTTCCTCCTACCATGCCCTGGCTGGACAGTATAGCGCCTGAACCACCTTTTGGTTTGTTAGCGCAGGTGGCCGAAAACGGCACTTCCGTTATCTTGCAATGGCAACCGGGGCCGTTAACCGCGGGGAGCGAAGAACCCTACGGCTACGTAGTGTACCGCTTCAATGAAGGTGAGCCGTTGGATGTGGAAAACCCGCAGAATATCCTGTATATTACGTATGACCACACGCAGACACAGTATACCGACAACATGACGCGTAAAAATGGGCATTACCGTTATGTGGTTACCGCGATCGACCGGTTGAAAAATGAAAGCCTACCTTCGAATACACGGGAATTGTACATCGAGTAAATCCGCTACCTGCCATCGCCATAGCGGAAAAAGGCATTGACGGTGACCGGAAGCCGTCCCGAAGGGGTCAGCTTTTTCAGAATGACCTTTGCGGCAGCGCGTTGCATGATGACTTCGTTTTGATAGCAGATCAAAATGGATTTCGCTTGTTCGATACCGGGCAGGCCTGCAAGGCCATACGGATTGGCAAAGACGCAGAAGATAGCATTCCTGTTTGCCAGTTCATTGATGAACAGCCGCACGGTACTATTATAATTGAAGGTACTGCGCGGCCGGGGCCGATTGTCATGGAGGGCTACGATGACCTGGTTATAGCGGCGCAATTCCGTTGCTACCGCCGCCACATCATCGGCTGTGGCATTTGCAGAAATTACATAATGCATGTGGTTGTCAAAACGCCACTCCAGCATGTGCTGGAATTCCGATAGTTCCGATACGCCCACACTGATGATCGCGGTGCGGCGGTTATAGTCGATCGTTCTGATGAGGCTGTCTCCTTGAAGTAAGGTAACCGAGGCGTCCGCTAACCGTTGGTTGAGGGCTTGTGTTTGCGATCGGTTGATATCGTTGTATAGGTTGGTAAGCTGGACAGGTTGCCTGTTATTCAAACCAAGCCAATATTTTGCTGCCAGTATCTTTTTGACCCGCAAGTCGATATCGGCTTGCGTCAACCGGCCTTGCTTGATGGCCTGCAATACCATGTCTATTGCGCGCGCACTGTTTTGCGAGAGTTCGAGCAAGTCGTTGCCGGCAATGATGGCACGAACGTCCGCTTCGCCATTGCGGAAGTGTTTCACAACACCATTCATGTCCATGGCATCTGTAAAGGTAAGTCCTTTGAATCCAAGCCGTTTCTTAAGGATGCTGGTAACGATGTGTTTCGACAGCGAAGAGGGAAGGTTGGGCGTATTGTCGAGGCTCGGGATATTCATATGCGCTACCATCACACCAGAGGCACCGGCGTTGATGAGTTCACGGAATGGATACATCTCCAGCGAATCTAGATGGCCCGCCGTAAAATGAAGCTGCGGCAGGTCATAGTGCGAGTCGACGTCGGTGTCGCCGTGTCCCGGAAAATGTTTCAGCGACGTAATGATACCCCCGTCCATCATCCCCCGCATGTAGGCCAGTCCCTTACTCGTTACATTGTATTTGTTTTCACCAAACGACCGGAAGTTGATGACCGGGTTGCGGGGATTGTTGTTGATATCCACAACCGGGGCAAAGTTCACATTCATCCCCAGCCGCCTGAAATCCCGGGCGACCTCTCGGCCCATCTGGTAAATCAATGCTTCGTTCTGCACGGCACCCAATGCCATCTGGTAGGGAAATGAGATGGTCGAATCTGCTAAACGCATGCCAAGCCCCCATTCACCATCGAACGCTACGAGTAGCGGTACTTTCGAAAGCTGTTGATAACGATTGATTACGTGCGCATGGCGTATAGGGCCACCCTGGAATAGTACGATCCCCCCTAGTTGCTCCCGTTGCACCACCCCGGCCACTGAATCGATGTAACGCTGGCCCAGGTTGCTGTGGGCACGCACCATGAAAAGCTGCGCCACCTTATCCCGGTCAGTCAGTGTTCGGAATATAGAATCGACCCAGGCATGTTCACTATTGATAAACGGAATGAAAGCCTCCCGCTGCTGGGCAATAGCAACCCAATGGGATGACATGACTAAAATGGATATACAAGCGGTCTTTTTTAGCATCATAGCTTAGCCTACAATAACAATACCGATGATGTAATATCGGAATCGCCTCCAATATTAAACATATTTTTTTGCATGTTAATGCGTGTTGTTGGTTGTTGGTGCGTTTTTTTGCGTTTTTATATGTCGATGCCGTATTTGCCCTCTAGTATTTTCGCAAATTCAGCAGATTCGTTGAGCTCTCCATTAGCCTCCTTTTTCCACAATATTTCGATAATCAGTAATAGGAGCTGGGCTTCCAATTCCGGGTTTTCGTATTCCAGTTCGGTAAAAGCCCGTTTTATAGCGGGGTAGACAGGTTTGATGAACGCTTCATGCTGTTGTTTTGAAAACCCGTGGTGCGACAAGCGCTCCTGCATTTTCCAGAATACCGGGTCCTCGTTGACCAATTCTTTTGGGAGGTTGATCATGTTCCGGAGGAAACTCTTGGCATCCCGGTAGATCATCATGCCTCGATGGTGTTGCAGTACACGTCTGTATCCAGACTTGATCAAATGCGATAATAGGTTGTCTTTATTTCCGAAATGCTTGAAAATAAGTGCCTCAGAAACGCCCGCTTGCTGGGCGATGATTTTAGTCGACGTATCGATATAGCCCTTTTCAGCAAACAGCAAGAGGGCCTCCCTCATTATTTTTTCCTTTCTGCTCTCCGCCTTCTGTCTCATCATGGTCCATCAAAATGAATTGCAAACTTAGGCAAATTCCCGGTATCTTATATGTCATATAATTCAGACACACCGTGTTGCCAGCGTGTAATAATGTCTTTACATTTAAACGAACAGGCTTTAATTTTATCCTATAGACAAGATACTAACACAGTTACTAAAACATGCAAGACATTTACAAGGGTTTCTTTCTATGGCTGTTCTTTTTGCTCACGGCGTCGGCTACGGCCCAACAGCCGATTGAGGGTAGGGTGGTAGACAGTGCGGCCAACACCGGGCTGCAAGGTGCCAACGTGAGGTTGCTTACAGCCAAGGATTCATTGGTGGACCAACGTAGTGCTTCCGCAGACGGGAAATTCCAGATGAAACAGGTGCCCGCCGGCCAGTATCGGCTTCAGGTCAACTACCTCGGTTACCGACCTACCGTAATCCGTATCCAGGTAGCTGCCGGTTCCAATCTGCCACCGGTCACCATCCAATTGCTTCCAGAATACCGTACCTTGGATGAAGTGGCTATCATCGCTGCACCGCCTGTAGCGGTACTGAAAGGTGATACAACCGAATTTGATGCCACGGCATTCAGTACAGAGCCCTACGCCGATGCGGATGCGCTGGTGATGCAAATTCCAGGTGTGGAGATTGATGAGGAAGGGCGCGTAAAGGCCCAGGGAGAAGACGTGCAACGTATCATCGTGGATGGAAAGGAGTTTTTCAGTACAGATCCGCGCATCGCCTTGAAAACGCTTCCGGCTGATATCATTGCTAAAATACAGCTTATCGATGAGCAGAGCGAACAGGCACAGTTCTCGGGGTTTGATGACGGGCAACGGCGCAAGGTAATCAATATCGTAACCCGGCCGGACCGTAGGAAGGGTTACTTCGGCAAAGCGGCGGCTGGCTACGGTGCTACCGATCGATACAATGCGGGAGGGAATCTGAATAGCTTCGACGGTGACCGGCGGATTACCATATTCGCGGTATCTAATAATGTAAACCAATCGGATTTCTCCATGGCTGGGATTGCAGGTGGTGAAGAAGAAGGTGGACGCAATAACCGTGGACGGAGCCGGAGCAATGCGGGCAATGGGCGGGGCCTCAACAATACGCATAGCGTGTCTACCAATTTCAATAATGAGTGGTTGGATGAGCGGCTAGACGTCAACGCCAACTACGCATTCAATTCTACAGGCAACGAAACCAATAGCCTCACCAATCGCGAATACCTGATCGGGGCCAACGCCAACCAATTCAATACCCAGCTCCAGCAAACAGGGAGTATAAATTACAGCCACCGGGCTAATGTGCGGATACGATTCGACATCGATTCGAACCAGCGTATCGATTTCAGGCCCGACTTCTCCTTCCAGCAGCACAACCGAAATTCGGTTTCAGACAACCACACCGCCTTGGCAAACAATGACCCGGTGAATGCGTCCGTACGCAGCAATGACAACGATAATTCGAATTTCAACCTCGGTGGAAGTTTCGATTATCGCCTCCGGCTGGGGAAACCGGGCAGAACGGTCTCTCTTAGTGCCAACGGATCGGCCAATAGCAATAAGGGGTTGGCCCGTACCTACTCGCTCAATGAGTTTTTTGAAGACCAATCGCTGAACCGTGTCGACACGGTAAGCAACCGAAGTTACTCAGACGGTTATGGCAATGGCATAACCGGTAGATTGGCCTATACTGAACCCGTAGGGAAACACGGCCGCGTACAGGCCAATTACAGCCTGCGCAACACGGCTGGTTTTTCCAACAGGGAGACGTTCGAATTTCTGGCCGAAACCGGCCAGTTGGGAGAGCTCGACCGGCAGCTTTCAAACGAGTTCAGGAACGACTATACTTACCAAAGTGGAGGTCTCTCCTTTCAGGTAGCCAAGCGCGATTCGTTCCGCCTGGAGGTAGGTGTCGACTTCCAGGATGCCCGTATCCGCAATAACCGGACGTTTCCGGATGAGATTGAGACAGGAAGCCATTTCAGCAGCTATTTGCCCAGTGCCGAAGTGTCCTACAATTTCTCGAAAGATAAAAAGATCGACATCAGCTATCGTACGGCTACCAACGCGCCCTCCATCAACCAACTGCAGGATGTGATCAATAACCAGAACCCGCTCAATATACGCACGGGCAATGCCGATTTGAAACAGGAATACGGCCACCGTTTTGGTTTGCGGTTCAATAGTGTAAAACGTGAAACAGGGAGCAATTTCTCCGCCAGTGTCAATGCCGACTTTACCGGTAACCGGATCGTGAACTCCACGTTTATCGCCACGGCCGATACACTGATCGCTCCCGACGTGTTGTTGGGTGCCGGTGGCCAATTCAGCCGTCCGGAGAATATCAGCGGCTATTACAGTATTCGAGGCAATGCAACGTACGGGACACCAATCAAACCGTGGAAGATCAATATCAATCTGGCAACTTCTGTTTACCATAACCACGATATCGGACTCATCAATCAAGTGGAAACGTATGCAAATTCATACGGTATTAACCAGCGGGTAGGTGTAAACAGCCGCTTCGGGCCGCACTTGGTTGTAGGGGTAAGTTATGTGGGCAACTATAGCGTGGTGCGCAATAACGCCAATAGCGAATCAAGTTACAACTATTACAACCAAATCATACGCAACGATGTGGCGTATACGTTTTGGAAAGGGATACGGATTGCCTCGTCACTTTATTACAATTATAACCAAGGATTGGCTGATGGGTACAACCAACAATTTACTTTGTGGAATGCGTCGATAGGCAAAAAACTGATGCGGCGACAGGAAGCTGAAATCACCCTTTCCGCCTTCGATCTACTTAACCGCAATACGAATGTAAACCGGAGCATCAACGAGCGGTATATCCAAGATTCGCAGAACAATGCGCTCCAACGCTATTTTTTGTTGGGTTTTACCTATAATCTACGCAATTTTAGCGGCGGCGGTTCTGGCGGCCGGGGAGGAGGGCGCCGATTTGGAAACTAGCGCCCAACGAGCTGTCCACCTTGGCTTACGAACGTCATCCGCTTTTCGGCATAAGCCGACGCATCGATTGCCTGTACGGCATCTTCGAGTATGCGGGTTTCGAAACCCAATTGCAGGGAATCCATCGCGGTGAAGTACACGCAGTAATCGGCAGCCAGACCGCATACCGATACGGCGGTTATGCCGCGGTTATGCAAGTACCCCGCCAAACCCGTACGCTTGCGCCTTCCATTGTCAAAGAAGCCGCTATAGCTGTCAATGTCCGGGTCGGTGCCTTTGCGGAAAATAGCTTCGATGTGTTGGGTATCCAAGTGGTCGCTTAAACGGGCACCGGCTGTACCCTGCACACAATGATCTGGCCATAAAACCTGTTCCAACCCATCCAGATCGATGGTTTCAAATAACCGACTTCCGGGGTGGGCCGATGCAAAACTGCGGTGGCCCGCAGGATGCCAGTCCTGTGTGGCCACCACCAGATCGTAACCTCCCTGAATGGCGTTAATGATGGGGATGACAGTGTCGCCATCGGCGACAGCCAATGCGCCGCCCGGAAGGAAATCATATTGGATATCGACAATAATCAGTGCATGCATGGAAGGTAATTGTTTGCGTTGCAACAAACTTAACGAATAAGGACGTTAAAGTGAAAACTGCAAGCCGACAATCCCCCCGAAATAGAAGCCGTTGAATAGGTCGTCGCCATGCCATTGCCATAGGTATCGGCCATCATGGATATCGACCTGATCGGTTTCAAAAAGGAGGTGATTGAATGTGGGACCGGCAAATAATTCGACGTAGGGCGTAATGTGCCATCCGCCGAGTACACGCAGGCTCTGCTTCCCGTATAGGCCATCTTCGAAGTTTGTCATGGCTGTACCGGCTACTTCCGTGCTCATGCGGAATGCCTTCGCCGTGATGAGGTGTGCGCCGATGCCTCCTTCCAACTGGTAGCGGGCTTCGGGGGTCTTAAAATGGTAGCCCAGCCCTAGGATACCGTACAACACATTTCCGCCGCTCCGCAGTGCCAGTAGGGAGCCGCCCGTTTCATCGACCGTAAGACCCAATGATAGCTCGCCTTCCTCGATGATGTTAAGCAAGCCGATCGGGTAGTCGCTTTGCTCGGCAATGTTGATAAGGCCGGCCACTTGAATGCCCTCCACACGCTTCGCGATATTGATGAGGCCGGCTACTTGCGTGTGGGCATCGCCCGCCTTGTTTATGAGGCCGGCGGCTTGGAATCCGCGTGACTCTCCCTTCACTTGGTTCAGGATGCCTGCTACCTGTACACCCTTTGCATTGCCACCTACATGGTTGGAAACGCCCGATATCATCGTTCCGTACGCATTTCCTTTCACCACTCCAGAGACCCCGGCGATAAGACACATATTTTCTTGCTGTGAAACGCCGGCAATCAAATGCAGCGAGAAGTTGTTGGTATCGGCCGGTGCCGTCTTGCCATTGGTGCTGAGTGGGTAAATGATGCCTACGTGTGCTTGGCTGGTCTTTCCTTCTTGTGCAGCGGCGGTGCCGCAACCTACTATCAGTGCGATGCAGACCGCGGTACGGATCATCTTTTGGGTTGTCGTGTTTTTTGTCATTAGCTATGTTTTGAGCATAAGACAACGGAGGCCAAGCTTACCCTTAGTTGGCAGGCGTATTTATAAAAAAACACCCGCTTGTAGGCGGGTGTTGCAGTATATCATACGTGGATGGGATTTACAATAGTCCTTTCTCAATCAGCTTTTCGGCAATCTGTATGGTGTTCGTTGCCGCCCCTTTGCGCAAGTTGTCTGCTACCACCCAGAGGTTGAGGGTTTTGGGTTGGCTTTCATCCCGGCGGATGCGGCCTACAAAAACCTCGTCTTTGCCGTGTGCGTCTTTAGGCATGGGGTATTCCTGGTTGGCAGGATTATCTACCACAATGACCCCCGACTGCTTGGCTAGCAAAGCCCGTACCTCGTCCAAATCGAAGTCATTGGCAAATTCAATATTTACAGACTCGGAGTGACCACCCATAACGGGTATACGCACCGTGGTCGCGGTAACGCGGATCGTGTCATCGCCGATGATTTTGTTGGTCTCTTTGATCATTTTCATCTCTTCTTTGGTGTATCCGTTATCTTGGAATACATCAATCTGTGGGATGACGTTCAGGTCGATCTGATGTGGGTACGCTTTCTCACCGACTACGCCCGCACGCTCGTCGTTGAGCTGCTGAACCGCCTTCACGCCGGTCCCTGTAACGGACTGGTAGGTGGAAACGACCACCCTTTTGATGATGTATTGTTCGTGCAAGGGTTTCAATACGACCACCATTTGTATCGTTGAACAATTCGGATTGGCGATGATTTTGTCTTGGGCCGTCAATACGTCTCCATTTACTTCGGGTACCACGAGCTTTTTGGTCGGGTCCATCCGCCAAGCGGATGAATTGTCGATGACCGTAATGCCGGCTTCGGCAAATTTCGGTGCATAGGTCAGCGATGTTCCCCCACCCGCTGAAAAGAGGGCTACATCAGGTTTAAGGGCAATGGCTTCGTCGGGTGTGACCACCTTATATTTTTTTCCCTTGAATTGTATTTCCTTGCCTTTGCTGCGTTCGGAAGCAACGGGGATCAATTCTGTTACGGGGAAATTGCGCGCTGCTAACACGGTTAACATTTCCGAACCTACGAGTCCGGTTGCGCCGACTACTGCCACTTTCATTTTTTTGTGTTGTTGATTTTGTGAATTAATTTATACTGTTTAACTTTAATTTTCTTGAAGAGGCCAAACATACGAAATTTGGCTTAATTTGAGCATAACGAATGTTAAAAACCTGCTGACGGAAATGGCTGTTTATCAGCCCCCCGAGCCGATGAAAAACAATTTATTCCTTTCCTGGGTCGCCATGGCGCTCTTCCCCGTTTTTGTTGCGGGGCATGCGCTACGTATGCCGGAAGGTGCGGTTGCGCGTAAGCCGGGGATTGCCATGACGCCGGATGACACGACTGGAGCCATTTTTTACGATGATTTTGCGGGTGGTCCATGGAACAAATGGCTTGGAGATACCGCATCGTTCGAGGTGGTGGACGGTTTGCTTACGTTGCAGGGACGGGCCCGGCCACCGAAGTCCATTGCTTTCCCCTGTGTACAGGTACGAAATACAGTATGGGAGGCTGGGTTGGAAGTTTCGGGCGGTTTTTCGGCTTCCAATTACGTCAGGATATATCTTGCAGCAACCACACCATCGCTTCAGGAACCCCAGTGGGGATACCATCTGCAGATTGATGGAAGTGAGACATACCACGTGTACCGGCTTTGGCGCCAGAAGGGCACTACGCGCAAAATCGTTTTTCAGAGCGCTCCGATGCCCCATTCGACAGCTATGTTCCAAGCACGCGTGCGGGTAACTTGTACATATGATGGGTATTGGCAACTCTTTGTTGACGAGGGAGGAAATGGTCCATTTAAGATGCTATCCGGTAAATCGGACGAAACAACGGTTAGCGACGATACGTACCTCAATAGTGGATATAGCGGATATTTCGTTAGCTTCTCACCAGTAAGGGCGCATGATTTCAAGCTCGATTATTTCCTGGTCAAACCACTGGATCCGTCGGCAGGTACGGATACTTCGGATATCCCCGAAGCAAGTGACATCCTCATCAACGAGGTGCTGTCCGACCCAAAGTCGGGCGGCGTTGACTTCTTGGAAATTTATAATTATTCGAACAAAACCATTGACCTGTCCGGAGTTCATATTGCACAGGTGGGCACCAACGGCATCGTTGGGAACCGCCAAGCGGTGAGCGATCATCCCCTATTCATCCATCCCAATGAATACAAAGTTTTAACGCGTCGCCCCGCTACCATAAAACAACATTACCCCAACGCTACATCGTCGGCAATGATTGCAATGGCATCCTTACCGGATTTCAACAAAGAAACAGGAGGGGTGGTGATTTATGGCAATCGGGGGACAATTGACAGTCTTTTTTATACCCCTCAAATGCAATCGCCCTTTATAACCTCTCATCGGGGTATATCATTAGAGCGCCAGCATTTTTCCGAGCCCACCCTTGCTCCGCGCAACTTCCGCTCTGCGGCGGTCGCCATAGGCGGGGCCACCCCCGGATACCGAAATTCGCAATTCCCGGACGGAGTTTTGGAGGAGCATGTTTTTCTGGCTTCCAAGACTTTTTCGCCGGATAACGATGGCTTTGAAGATCGGTTGGAAATCAACTACCGCTTTCCCGAAAGCGGTTTCATGGCAACGGTCGATATTTATACCGACCAAGGAAGATTGGCCAAACGGCTGGTTCGCAATCAAAGTATCGCCACCCAGGGAACGATTTATTGGGATGGTCTATCTGACGCGAACACGCGGCTTCCTACCGGTATGTACATTGCCGTGGTTGAGGTATACAACGCTGTTGGCGTACGAAAAGTATACCGCAAAAGCTTCGTATTGGTAGCCAGAATGTGATTTCGATGGAAATTTTGCTAAGTTTGCATTCGACGGGCGGATGGAGAACCGTCATCGGAAAGGATGGTGAATGGTGGTGTAATTGCAGTTGTAGATCTTAAGGAATATATACTAAAAATAGACGATGGGAAGAGCTTTTGAGTTCAGGAAGGAACGAAAATTTAAACGCTGGGCCAAAATGGCCGTTCAGTTCACCCGCTTGGGGAAGGAAATTGCCATGGCTGTCAAGGAAGGCGGGCCCAACCCCGAGGCAAATTCACGCCTGCGGACAGCTATCCAGAACGGGAAGGCGGTAAATATGCCGAAGGACCGCATCGATGCGGCTATCAAAAGAGCTTCCGACAAGGATGCCAAAGGATACGAGGAACACGTATATGAAGGGTACGGCCCGCACGGAGTACCCATTCTTATCGAGACGGCTACGGACAACACCAACCGTACCGTGGCCAATATCCGTAGTTATTTCAGTAAGGCTGGCGGGACATTGGGTAAAACAGGATCGCTTGACTTTATCTTCCAGCGGAAGTCGATTTTCCGGTTTTCCATAGCAGAGGAGATAGATTTAGAGGAGCTGGAACTTGAGCTGATTGATGGCGGTTTGGAGGAACTATATGTCGAAGCCGACGAAGAGGGAAACGATGTGGTGGTAGCGCAGACGTCTTTTGAAGATTTTGGCAACATGCAACGCCAATTGGAAGAAAAGGGAATCGAAGTGAAAAGTGCCAAACTTGAGCGGATAGCCCTATCGCATACGGATGTATCTGAGGAGGATGCTGCGGAAGTACTTAAGCTTGTCGATAAAATCGAGGAAGACGATGATGTGCAAGCGGTTTACCATAACATGGGCTAATGACGTTTGAAGAATTTTTCGCGAAGAAGCGGATTGACTTGGTGCTGCTGCGGCGTTCCAGGCCTGCTCTGTACGAAGAGTTCTGCCTCCATTATGCCCAAATGGGCGAAAAAAGTTTCGACCATACCAAGAAATACTGGTTTAACCGGCTCCGTAAAGATTTCCTGTTGCAGGTAGCTGAAACACCAAAAGCAGCAACGGCAGCGCCTGCCTCCGTCGCTAAAGCAATGGAGATGCCGGTGTCTACGGCGGAGGCTGCGAAGCCCGCGGGCTTTAAACCGCGTTTCAAACCCAACGCGGCAAAACCTGCCTCTGCGGTTACACCCGAGGTGCCACAGGAAACGATAGAAGAAGAAGACACGGCATCAGCAATTACGCCCCCGGTCGGATCGCCTGCGATGGGCCCTTCGGGCTTCAAACCCCGGTTTAGGCCGGGAGTTACGACGCCGGCAAAGAAAGCTGCCGAATCAACACCGCCCGTGGGCGATTCACAGTCCACGCCGGAGGAGCCGGCCCCCGAAGCGAAGCCTCTCGGTTTTAAACCACGCTTCAAGGCAGGCGTTACACCAGTAAAGAATACCGATGCTGACGAAGTACCCCCATCGGAGCAATCCGCTTCTGAACCGGCGGCGGAACCTCCCGCCGCAGCACCGGTATCCAAGCCGATGGGTTTTACACCCCGTTTTAAAGCAGGGAAGACTACCAACAAAAGCAACGACGCTACTTAAATACGCGATCTTCTTTTTCGAACTCGCGTTGTATACCGGCCAATAGTTCTTTTTTCCCGATTGTTTTATTTCCTTTTGAAAAGGCTTTGAGCGATGCGTAATGAATGGCCTGTACGATGGCAGACCCGCTCAGTTCATATTTTTCTGCAATTTCCGCTAGTTGTACGTCGGGGCCGAGCCTTCCCTTGGTAGGGAGGATGGTTTGCCACAGTTTTTGTCTTTCTAACGTACTGGGTACGGGGAAATGGACAACCGCGTTGAACCGCCTCATGAAGGCCTTATCGATGTTGTTCTTGAAATTGGAGGCAAGGATCACCAGCCCCGGGAAATCCTCCACGCGTTGCAAGAGATAGGCCACCTCCTGATTGGCGTACCGATCATGCGAACTCTGTACATTAGACCGTTTGCCAAACAGTGCATCTGCTTCATCAAAAAATAAAATCCAATCGCGGTTTTCTGCGCGGCGGAAGATTTTTTCAAGGTTTTTCTCCGTTTCGCCGATATATTTGGAAACGACCTGCGAAAGATCGATCCGGAAAATGTCGCGTTTGAATTCTTTACCCAACAAGGTGGCGGTGAGTGTTTTCCCGGTGCCGGGAGGGCCATAAAAAAGTACACGGTAGCCGGGCTTTATTATCCGTTGCATTTCCCATGCATCGACCAATGTTGTATTGTGCTGAAGCCATGCTTTGATATCATCCAGTTGTTCGCGCGTTTTCTCGGCAATCACCAAATCCTTCCAATCCAACAATGTGCTGACCGGTTTGGCGGGGAAATCCGGGCCGAAGACGGGTAGCTGTTCTTTGCCCAGCAATAATTTGGATAACCATTCCGGAGTGAGGATGAGCCGGCCGCTCATTGGCGGTTCCCCTTCCTTTACCGCTTCGAGATAGATGATGCCCTCTTTGACCAATTGGCTATCGCCCATGAGCAGACGCTGTACTTCCAAACGCTTCTCAACACTGTCCCCGGCAATGATAAACAGGGCCGTTTCGCCCGTAGGGAGAAAGCCGCGATGATTGCCCGCATTTTTCACGCCGCCCATTTCGATAATATCGCCACCGTTGGGTAGAAATTCCTGTATGATACGGTCGTAAAAGGCAGGGCGTAGATGGGGAATCATCGATAAAAGCAGTATTGTTTTCTCTACATCGGTGGCATGTGCCAGGCACGTGCGCCAATAGGCTCCCAGATCGTGCGCTTCCCACTGTAATTGTAGGTCACTGCGTGCATTATCCAACGCAAAATATGCGTAGAGCCTACCTGCAACAAGCTGTTCGGCTTGCGTAAGCAAACGGGCCAATGGGTGTGGTAGCGGTCGTTGATCCATTTCTTTCAATTTCAAGCCATGTGACGGATTTCGTCGTTCACCGGGAAATCCCCGCGTAGTACAGGGGGTGGCAGCACCCGCATTTGGGTAGCCCATGTACCGATGTGGGCTGTAATAAACCGGTAGCGTTCAGGCGAGCGTTGCAGCAGCACGGCAGGGCTATAGACATATGCCGCGATGGTTTCCGCAAAATCTTCTCCCGGTCCACCCGCCACTGCATAACGAGACATCGGTTGTTCTATCCATTGGGGATTATTCCAGTCATCATGCGGGATACGGTATTGGCTGGGAGGTGGTGTACCGTTACTTATGGCGTCGGCAACAGCCTGTTGGCCGATATCGAATAGCTGACCTCCAACCCACCCGATAGCGCGGTTGAATTTGTCAAATACGTCGGGGTCGGCGCGGTGTGCATCCTCGGCAATACCATGTCCCAGTTCGTGAGCAATATTCTCGCGTAGACTGTGCTCCCTTGATTGATAAGGCACCGGAGCGCCTGGCGTTTCCCCCGGCGCGGGGGCAAGTACGACTGCCGCGGAAGGGTAAGAGCCACCCGTATCGCTCCGCGCATTTGGAAATGCATGGCTCCGGGAAAATGCTTCGAAAATGGTTAATTTCCCTCCTCCGAAGGAAGCGCCGACATCCCGTCTGGCAATACCGATTCCAGCAGCATTGGGGTCATAATCCATTTTAAAAAATGCAACCGTGTGGATGGTCGGGATGGCACCAAAAGTTTCGGCAACGTCTTCGATTGCCCGGATAATGTGCGCATAGTCGGCAGAAGCCGTGCCCGGGTCCCACGATTGCCAGTGGGGGATAGTGGGTGCCGGGCGCCCGTGCCGCGTCAGTGATGCCTCTTGTTGGGCTTGGGTACCCGTGTGGATGTCTCGCACGCCAAAATAATCCATCATATACTGATCAAACTCAGCACGGGTGATGACGCCTTGCGGGATGGACCTAAATGACGGGTCGGGTCGGTGTTGTAAGTTCCGTTGAAGGATACCGTTGGTGGTCGGACTGAGTGCAGGCTGAAAAAACGGTGTATTCCCCGCGTGGGATTTGCCGCTAGCCTGTTGGCGATTTTTATGGGTGGGGACATGTATACCCATGACCTATCGTTCCTTTTGGATTAATGAGTCTGATTTCTTCACGTACTGGTGCAACCGTATGTTGTTCGCTGCCTTATTGAGCAGTTGGTCTTTGGAGATACGCAGGATTTCCAAATTATCGGCTGTCGGGGCATGTTCCGCCTGTTGCAGTTTGCGCTCAATATCCTGGGTAACCAGGATGGTGGTTTTTAGATCGTCTGCTCCTAAATCCTCTTTTACATCCTCCGGAATCTTATCGATGGTATGTAAGGCATCACTATCATTACCTAGCATATAATTTGCTCTAGCAATGTTTATGAGGGTTTTTGGATTCTTCACCCCTCGGTTTTCCAGTTCTTCCACGTGGGCTTGCAGTGCTCCTCTCGTTTCGGTATCGTTGGGATTGCTCTCGTACTTGTGCAATGTGTTTTCCAATGCGATGCCTGCCTCGTTAATTTGTATTTTGGCGATGGAAGGCCAGCCGATCATGACCACGGGTATAATGAAGAAAAATAGCAATACGTTGAGCTTTTCCCTTTTCAATGCATAGCGTATCAGCAGGAAGAGTAAAACCAGGAAAAACAAGCTCCCCAATGCAAAGAGTAGTACCTCGTGCATCTGCAATCCGTCTGTTAGTTGTTCCCAAAAGTTCATATGTCGTGTATTCGTTCAGTTAATCAGAGTGAAAATTGCAATCTTGCCGCCGTTTCGACCTCCCTTGGGCAACCCACCCGATGATAACCGGCTGGTTCCTCCAGTGTTACCGGTTCGTTTCTCATACCGGATTTTTCCAGGGTGATGGTTGCCCTCCGTAGCAAGGGATATACGGTGTCACGCTGCTGCGCCAAGCTCATGCTTTCCATTTGCTCCAGTAGTTCTTCCGTTCGGTGTGCCGATTCAGCATCTGATGTCTTAAATTGGTCGACGGCATGCTGTGCCAAACGCCTGCCCTCTATTTCGCGGCCGCGTTCGTCCGTGAGCGTGTACAGTTCACCCAATCCGAGGGGCTGGACATCTCGCACTACGCCCGCTGTACACTGTCTGGAATCCCGCATGCTCAGCTGCTGCGCTGAGCAGATCGATTCGATTTCGGTGAGCGCTGCGGATGCCCGGTTTTGTCCCAATTGCTCGTTGCCTTCAAATCGGCGACCCTGTTGCGTTGGCCCCTCGGGAGAGGTATGTCCGGTGATATGTGTTACCCGGTAGCCCGCTTGCAACAGCGTTGTTATCTCCGCCAGCATTTGGGCGCTTCGAGCCCGGTCTATATTGGCATTTGCATAGTCGAAATAGATAAACCGGTTTCGGGTATCCCTATAGGGAACCGGAAGATTGGCTTCATAGGTAGACGCTTCCTCCCATTTCTCGCAAACCAGTTTCACCGAAAGGGGTACAGAGGTACAATCGAACCGCTCATCGGTACGGCCGGGTGTAAACGTGATATTGCCGCCAATCCCCCACCCTTCGTCGTCGCCATGCCCCCGTATTCCGATGTCCCATTGGCCTGCCCGGATACCTAAAGAACCAGCCCCGCCCGTAACGCCCTCTAACCCAACAGTGATTTCGCCGCGTGCGGTGATGCTAAACCGCCCTGATTGGGCGATGAGGACTTCGAGGAAGGGTGTTACATCCACGCCTTCAAGTACACTTTCTACGTCGCCGATTGCTCCGCGAGTGACGGCATCCAAAATCCGCCGGGCGACTCCGATTGCGCTTTCTGGTATGTTTGCACCCAACTCGATCTCTCCTCGCGTGGTATCTCGACACACTTTTATCGTGATAGTAATATTTGTCCGGTCGATGTCGGCATCGATGGAGCCCGAGGAGCCGCGTCCACGTCCCCTGCTTTCCAGTATTCTGGTTACCCGGTAGCGCTCCCCCTCATGTTCCACTTCCACTAGATTTGGCCCGAGGCGCGTAGCTGTCTGGCGTTGGATGGCTCCGGCACCTCCACCTTGCTGAACCACGTGCGTCAATTCATGCGCCAACAGCCGCTTACCGCTTTCTGATCCGGGCTGATACTGCCCGTTATTAAACACAATGTTGTTTCCGGTTGTGTAGGCGAGCGCATTGATATGGTCGGCGGACCGCGCTGCGTCTCCCCCCGTGTGGATACGTACGCCGGAGAAATCATAGCCAAAACGCGGCTCGAAAAAATCACGTTCGGCTTGCGATAGCGTGTCACCTCGTCGATCTAATGAAGACACATAGCTTTCAAACTCATTATCTACGGTTGGGAAAAGAGGATCGGTTTCTTTTCGCTGGACCCGCTTCTCTTCCTCTTCGCAATGTTTGCATTTGCGTTGTAGGCCCATCCGCATAACTTGATCGGCCATGGCATCTGCTTCCTGTTCGTACTTGTCGCCCGGTTGGTTTACCGTCAACTTAGGTTGGAAGAAGGCACCTACATTAGTTTTGTTGCCTTTGGGATCCGAAGTGATTTTTGATGCCAGCATAATGCGCGATGTTTAATTTACGACCAATATTCATGAGACCCTTGCAAACCCCAACAACTTATCCATCCTTGTTTTTACATAAGAAAATCCGGCTACGTTAGCTGCTTTATTGCCTTCGATTGTGTATAGGAATCCATCCTTGCAGTGGTATACAATGCCGATGTGGCCATTGCTAGACGCGAGCGAGGTGCGCCACCAACATACGATATCGCCTGGTTTGGGTTGCTTGTCCCCTTCGCCCGAGAAACTCCATCCTTTGCTTTTCAATTGGTTGAAGATATCCCGTGCACCTGCCGAATAGTTGAAAGGCATCTCCCGTCGGTCGCCGTCCACGGCCTGGAGGAAACACCAACTTACGAAAGCAGCGCACCACGGATACCCGTCCGGTAAACCTGCAGGCTCCATGTACTTACGCACCCACGGTCCTTTGTTGTTGCCACCTACCTCTCCGGCTCCCGCCTTCAGCTCGCTGATGGCTACCCGGAGCGCAGCCCGCCCTAATTGGCTTTCGCCATGTACAGGAGGAGGAACCTCATCGTATGCGATTACCCCTTCCGTTACCCGGGGGCGTGGATTTTCGAGTGCCCACCATGTCAACGGCCCAACCACGCCATCAACTGTGAGCGGCTGGTGGTGCTTGTCCAAATGTGAACTTTGGAAATCCTTTACTGCCCGATCCGTTGCAGCATCGAAAACCCCGGTATCGGGTACCACATAATCCAGTTCGTTTAAAATGGCTTGCAGTTCATGGACCAACCCACCCGCGTTGCCTTTCTTTATCAGCGTCCGTGCAGTGGTTGGCGCCAATTGGTTGTCGGCGGCCAAATGCCGGTGGTAAGCTTCCCTCAGTTTACTATCGTATTGGTTTATTGCATAGTCAGCACCATTATACCGCTTCGCAAACTCAGCCCATTGTTTGTTTTTGAGGTAGCCAACCAACTGTTTTTTTTGCAGGAACCTGCCGAAAGCTTCCAGTTGCTTGCCCTCGCTCAACTGCATATCGCCCACGAATTCGACTACCGAATCATACCCGAGAGTTTCGTAATGGTACCCCATTAGCTGGAATAATCCCCAAGAGGCTGAAGCGTAAGCTGCTGCAGTAACATTGCTATTGTTGGGTATCAGGTTAATGGCTTTGTCCAATCGATCGTATTCTGCCGGGCCGCCTTTATAGTGTGCTTTTGTCCATTTCTTGTATAAGATGTCGGTATTGCCCCACGTATGGGTGGCAGGATTTATACCGCGCTTTGCCAACTCACTCCAGAATACGTGCCCTTCAAATAGGATTTTTGGGTTGCCATCTGCATTGAACCCGCGTCCGCGGCTTTCCACTTCGTTTACAGCCTTGATAACGGCCACCTCGATACCGAGTACGTTGGCGAGGTTCAGGATATCTGATTCTTTCAGGTATTTCTCTTCCATCGTGCCCATATCGATCGGCACACCATTGATTAGCTTCGTCCACGTTTTGGTGTAGACAATGCCATCACTCACCAATCCCTGTTGCTTTTGGAATGAACGGACGGCCTCGTCGGTCGTATGGTCAAATACCCCGTTGATCGGTAGTTGATGGCCGTACTCGTTGAGCAGTTCCTGGAGCAGTTCAACGGCATCGCCGTGGCTGTTGATTTTTAGTAGTTTCATCACTAATTTTCATCTGTCTAAATTTGTTTATTCATCATTTTTTTTTCTAACGGCATTATTCGCACTATTTAGGTTTTAATAGGTGCTCATGAGCTCACTTACGTTCGGTTCATGCTGCCTTCGGCGGTTTTAATGGTGATGAAGCTATCATGATTTTTCATCTAATTATTTTTCTTTATCGGCTGATGAGAGCTCGATGTAAATAATGATTGCCCTGTGGGTCAATATTATTTACATCTCGGTTTCATTTGTGTTTAACTTCAACGGCATTCAAGATGGCTGAAGCCGTTTAGTCATTCCGCTGTGTGATTTTAAAATCATGATGGTTTCAATTTGTCATGCCCATTCCACATGCAACACGCTATCCATCCAAGGAAGCTTAATGACGCCGATGGGCCACGGTAGGCTTGCCAACAGTACATCGACCCCCTTGGTATCTACCTGCAGCAACCAGCCAGTTGTTCGTAAGGTAAGTTTCCCGTCCCGCTGTAAGAATGTTTCCCGAAGCCCGGCCACACTGGTGTTGCGCAAAACATCCCAGTGTGCAATGATTGCACGCAGCACGTCGTCACATTCGCGCTGTGCCATGGCGGTGTATTCGAATAGTGAGGGATCAACGAACGATGTTGGTTGCAAGCCTGCGAGGATTTTATTGAGCGGAAGGTCGCTTTCATCGGTAAGCGGGGGGGCAGCAGCTATCAAATGCTGGAACAAGACCGCCGCTTTGCTTTGGGCTGCTGGAAAAAATTGACACTGGCTATCCAAGAATCCCAAGCCCTGCAGCAACGGGGTGATAAACGGATACGCGAGTACGAGACCAGCGTTGGCAATATAGTATGAAGTGCCGGGGTGATGCTGCAAGACGTTTGTTGAGGGAGCCTCGGGATCCCTTTCTGCCGTATGGATGTCTTGTTTTTCCAGTGGTTCGGGCATCCCGCCTAATTCGATCGAGACCTGTTGTTGGATAATTGCCGCCGAGTCCGGAAATTCATCTGCAATCAACGGTAGTACATGGGTTAGGAATCCGTGATCTAAAAATGGGGGGTGCCCGGCGTGCTGTTCTGCATCCATGTGCTTCATGAGGTGGTCAACAATTTTTTTCCGCTGGGACCAAACGGCTTTAAACCATATATCCGCTATGATTACCGAGGCAAACAGCCTTCCGGGTTTCTGGCCCGCTGATAACCTGCAATACGTTGCGTGATAGGCACCGATGACCGCGTTTGCCCAAGTGGCGGCCGCAATTCCGGCCTGTTGCAGGAACGTGGTGTAGGCCACATGTGTTTGTCGGATGTGGCTTGCCGTCAGTGCCTGAGCTAATCGGAAGATAAAATCCGGTGAACAATAATGGTATAGGCGTTTCAACGTGTCGTCGGTACCCCGGAACGCTGAGGTCAGCTCATCTAAAAACGATTTGTCCAGTGTGAGCTGTCCTTCATAGTCAGCAGGCAATTCTTTCCGGCTGTCCCATAGGAATCGCCCTGTCTGCAAGAAATGGATAAATTCTGTATTCCATTGTCCACTCGATTGGCTTTTGGAGGAGGTCCGGTATCGGCGCAATTCGTTGCGGACGTTGTTGCATACGCTCGCCGTAAGCTCGTCTTCCCAGTTAGTCTCATGCAATTTACCGCAGTTGATAGACAGCGCCTGAACCGTCAGCCCCACGGGTGATCCCTCCTCAAATTCACTGAATATCTTGTCCAATTCGGGTAGAATTTGCTGATAGTATACCGCTGCCAACCGATCTTGCATGCCACGCCGTTCGTCGGGCCTTTCAAAAGCGACTTCAACCGATTGCTGATGGATAATATGGGGGGTACGACGCATGGCTTTTTTATTCCACGATGATTTTTCCTTTGCCGGCCTCCAGCTGCTTCTTTACCGCGGCAAGGGGCTGTTTAAACGTCTTGGTGGCAGTAGGGGTGTCGTCTCCAAATTTGATCTGATGGGTAATCACGAGTTCCGTAAGCTGTTCAAATTCCTTCATCGGGATGCTGGTTTTCGCCTTTGCCGCTTTGCCATTGATGGTCCACGTGGATGTCCCTCCATCGGACAATGCGTTGAGAGCGATATTGACGGCCGTGTTGGTCGTGCTCCGCCTCGTTAAAACGAGGTCGTTATCCGGTAAGCCAATGGCCACTTCGAAGGCTGCGGTGCCCAACGTGAGGTTGAGCACGGCTAATATAATTTGCTCCCCATCGGAATAGTGGTAAGCAATGATGCCATCCCGTAGGCCGTCTTTCATCATTCGGGTAGGGGAGACGACTAATGCGCCTTCCTTGACCGTTACTCCCTTGGGGGCCGAAACCAACTTTATGGAATCCAACGTTTTCACGGGGATAGTCGCCGGATCTTCTTCCACCGGAATCGTTCTGGCCTGTTCATCCCGCACGAATGCAAGGGTCTGTTCGGCTGTGCCACAGATACTTTCACGGATGGCATAGGAGATCGTACCTTTCGGGTTATTTGGCGTCAGTACCAGCGTTGCGTCCGGTGTATTTTCGGCAATGGGCTTGCCGTCCAAAAGCCATTCGGATTTCGATACAGCTCCGTCCGGTAGCGTGGCTTTCAAGGCCAATTGCCAGTTTTTATCACGGTCCGAATAGCTGGCCTGATCGATTCCAAAGGTTGCATTCACCTGCTCCTTTACCGTAAATTGGGCCTCGGCAGAGGCACCGGAAGGCAAAGTGTATTTGACCGAGAATATGCCTTCCCCAAACTTTGCCGGAACAACCGTCAACTCACTTTCAGTACCATTGATCGTTAATTTCCCGCCTTCGGGGCTGGCCTTAATCGCATATTTCTTTTTATCCGATATGCAGAAAATGGTTGGCTCTATGGCAACTGCGGGCATTTCTTCATCGGGCTTACCTGGTTCCGACGGTTCATCCTGCGGTCGGGGGAAAACGTAGGCGACGGGAGGGCAATTGCTTTTACACAGGTAGGGGACATAGAAATCGGCTATTACTACGCCACCGGGCAACCGGCTATCCTGCTTCTCTTCTTCCCCTCGCTTTCTTAACGCGTCTAATACTTTGGAAGCTTCGGTACCCAAGTTCAACCGCTCGATGAGGCTCACGGCATCGGCGTATATTTTGGAGTCTGCCGCAAGCAGTTTGGTGGCGGTTGTTGCCGGTTTGGCCGTTGTAGCCGATCGGCTTGTTTCAATCGGTTGGGCAAGTAATCGGAGGTCCCTTTCGGGGATGATGGGCGAGTAGCGGGCTGAGGAAGGCTGATATACCAATACAAATGTTCCACCTTTGGGCACGCCGGCTTTGTGTTCAAGCCCTCGGTGCGTCTCAAAATAACGTGCAAACGTAACTGCTTCCTGGTATCGATCTAATCGTTTGGTATACTCTTCCTTGATGGCATATAGTTCCTCATTTGTGCAATTAAATAATACATGATTGTTTTTAGGAGCGAAATAGTCTTTTAATGCCTCATTTTCTGAGTTTGCGGATGCTTCGATGATGCTATTGACGGATGCTTCGTATTTGTTCCACAAGGTGCTGTATGCGTCTATTTCAAATTCCTTCAGGCTATGTTCAAAAAGATATCCGAAGATGGCGTTGAGTTGTTGAAGGAATACAAGGAGCATATCAGGCTTGGGCAGCACATACTCAAAAAGCTTCCGGTCGGCAATCAGGAACGAATTGATGTCTTTGGCTACAAAATCCATCAGTTTAACGTCATTATCATCTTTGCCCTGGTCGATGACCTTGCTGATGTAGTTCACTTTTTCGTTGCTAGGCTGCACAGAGATGCCCTTTTGCACAGAAACTTCTTTTTTTATTGCGGCTACCCTTTTTGAGAGCGTAAGTATTGAAGTGGCTTTGTCTACCTTGTGGCTGTCGGGACTTAGTACGTCGCCGATGACTGCATCCCGTTTCGGCCTCAGGCCGCCCACATAGGTCAGGATTCGTTCTACCCGGCATAACAGTCCTGCGATCAGTACATTGTAGCTCGATTCCAAATCGAGTATGTTGCAGGTTACATCGTTTCCATTGACGATCTGCTCCAAATCAACTGCACTTAACGCGACTACCTCAAAAGGCAAATTATACGTATCCCTGGCCGCTACGATTTCAGACAACGCCGTGGAATAATGCTTGCCAACATGACCTTCAATGCGGAAAGCGTTGAACGACTCTATATCGTATAGCAGCTTATCGGGGGCAGCTGTGTCTTTTTCGTTTCGATCTTGCTCAAATCTCCACCATTTGTCTAAACTTTCATGGCGATAATAAAAGGGGATGCATCGGTCGGCCAGTGGTTCTTTGCCGATGTTGCTGGGTCTGATGCGCAATACTTGATTTTTGGACGGTAGCGAACCATCAAACTCGGCTACCATGTATTTGAGCCGTTGTAGCAATACGGCAACTTCTTCCTTGAGGTGCCGTTGGCCATAGAGATAATGCACAGGAATGAAATACTGCCGATAGTCGTCCCAATAACCGAAGCGCGTGGACTCCGACGCCAACCCAAGCGCAAGGTGTAAAGGGAAAGCGTGCTCGTCTACACAGCACGAGCCCGAATAACTTTTCGCTTTTCCGATAAATTCGCGGTATGCCTTGATTAAATCATCGATGAAATCATAGAAGTACTGAATGTAATGGAAATTGCCTTGCTGGTAACTGAACTTATCCCGCAGGGTTCGTAGGTCGAGTTTCTTGAACGGGTTGGATTCCTGGAGTCCCAATATGTTGGCGTATTGGTCCCAGCAGCGGCTTAGATTTTGTCCCAGCTTGGTAAGCATATCGTCATCCACGATATCGTAGAATGCTTGGAGTATCTGCTCGCCATTTTCTAACAGAACGCTTGTCGGTACACCGTATCGTTTCAGTAGGATGGTGTTGAATGCTGATTCGTCATCACCATCGAGTAAATCGGTATGTACCAAAAGGGGCTTTACCACGAAGTCGAGACGCCCTCCTTTGTCGTTGCAGTCATTTGTGTCGCAATTTTTTAGCCGTACTTGCTCGGCTTCCAACAGCAAAACGATTACATATTCGTCCGTTTTTAACGATGAGAGTAGCTTCTTGTCAGTTTCCAAAGTGTCTGAAGGCAGCAATTCAAGGATGCCTTCCACCCCATAGTAGGGCAATGCTTTCGGCTCGCTGTCGCAGCAGGCAATTAGGTTCAAGCTGTTGGGAATCTCAGGAGACGCATAGTCGATGTAGTGGGTATACACCTGCTGGCAATGCTCAATGAGGTAGCCCTGCGAAGTGATGCCATGGCCGTCGTTGACGGAGATGCTTTCATCCGTAACCGTTACTTCCAGTCCGCAAACGATGCCGTTTCCAATGAGCCTCACCCTAGATAGACGAGTCTGCCTATCCAGGTAGTTTACGGTATCGTTCAGGTGGTTGTTTGTCAGTACCTGATCGGCCTCAAAAATGGGATATGACGCAATCTTGTTCATGGTCATTGATTTAAATAAGTGCCTAAAATTGTTCTGCCCAGCATGACAGGGTTCTTTTCGATATTGCTTTCCGCACAATTATGCAAGGTTGCCTGTGGATGGCTATTTTTCAGCTGTGGTAGCAGCGCTAGCAGGCTGTCGTTTGCAGCTTGCAGTGCCAACTCGTCTTTTTTGTCATTTTGAACATAATTGGCCAGTGCTGCTATCCAAGCTTTGTGGCGGGTTTCAAACTGCCTGAGTTGCTCGTTATTAACCCAGCAAACCTTTATTTGGATATGTGCAGGTGCTTCTTCTTGTAGTTTGTTTTCCAAATAGTTTCGGAATGATGGTTGGTCAAAATGGTCGGGCCAATAAGGGAGTACGACCGATGCCCGGAACGAATACGGGTCGAGTTCACATCGGCAATCTGCATCAACCTCACATAGGTTCATTAGGTTGAATGCCCCTGTCCTCGGCCGCAACAAGGTATGTTCGATAAGGTGTAGGCCTTCAGGATCTCCGCATCCTTCCCCGAATTCGGCAGCCAACTTTTCGATGATCCCAGCCGCCGTTTCGGGATCATCAAATGTATCCATGGTTTCCAGCACGGTTTCGTCGCCTGCCAGTAGCGCAATTTTCCCTTCAACGAAATGGTAATTCCCAGCTGCTGATGCCGTGTCGATTACTTTTGCAAGTACGGCCTCGGCATCTTCCTTGGCTGGAAATTTGGATGAAGTCAATACCACCCCGTTGCGCGATGTCATCTCGAAACGATGCATACAGCGGATCTCGCCATCTACATTTTCCTCCTCGCATTCGATTTCGGTATGTTTGATGCAATATAAGAACCTACGGGTCACGTCTTGTATACCGGTCAGTGCACCCATCCGCTTTTCTAATCCGGAAACATTGTCGGTATCCCAAAGCTCGTTGGTCGCCAAATCAAATTCGTCGGTTTGTGGAAAGTAGTTGAAGGCCTTTGACCGGTTCGCGCTCAGTTCCGGATACTGCTTTAGTGTCCGTATTTTTGCATCAATCAGTTCTTCATTGCTGATGCGCTCCGTGGTTTGCTCCTTATAGTTGATTTGATATCGAAGCAATGCAAAGTCGTTGAACGATTCGGCAAACCGAGCCAGCAGATGGTCTAAAAAGCGATTCCGGCGCTCATTATACTGTGTTTGGCGCTCATATATCGCTTGCCATTGCGCGCTGGCAGGACCTGTATTTATTGCTGTTTTCAAGTTGTCAGACAGCAATCCGTCCGTATCTTTGATGTCGCCGAGATACTGGGCGAAGTATGTCTGTTTGATATCTTCGACTGAGAACAAGCGCTTGGCATTTGTCAATTGTGCGAAGAAATCGGCTAGCAGTTGCTCGAAAAATTGCAAGTACCCTTTCAGTTGGCGTTGTTGCGCTTTACGCAAGGTATCCGCATGGGCTGGGAGACCGGATTGGCCTACACCATAAACAGCAGGCAAATCATATTGTACGGGCCAATAACTGAGTGTATCGCGCAGTCGGCCTGTATCGAGGTTTATATCCATATCGTGACCCTTGTGTTTCCCCAACACATATTGGGCCCGCATCACGGATAGGGTATCGCGCACCTCGCTCACACGGGCACGAAATGGATAGTTGTTCTTGAAAAGTATGATTTTGGATTGCGAAAGGCTTAATACCGGTTTATGGTATTCACTAATTGCCATACACCAATCCTGGCCAACGAAACCGTCCATCGGTTCCCCATCGTGCCCGTATTTGGTCATCAATAGGTTCCTGACGGCCAATACACCCTCGATATCCATCAAGAGATTGATGACATCCGAAGTGTATAGATGGGTGCGCAATTGCGTTTCCTCCAACTCCTTCGGATCAACGAATCCATTATTGAGCGGCACACCATTATAGATGTCCTGTGTTTCCCATCCCTTATCGAGCAGTTCCTTCAGTGAATAGAAATTGACGGCCGGACTTAGGTAACGTTCAATGGCGAAGAATAGTTCTGCCTGGACACGCTCAATATCAGTATCGGGAGACACATCAATATCCATGCAGAAAGCAATTTCTTCGTATGCTACCTGTTTAATCGATACGAAATCCTCACATAAATTGCGATGGGCATGCAGCTGTTTCACTACGTGTTTGAAAATCGTATGGATCGTCTTCAATTTCAACAGGAACGTATCTGCTATCTGTTGTACATAATCTGCGTCTTCCAACAGGGTGCCGAGTTGTACTGCTGTTACTTTTCCGGTTGGGGGATGTAAGGTAACGGTCATCCCGAACGGTATGTTATAGCTGGTTCCATTCTCGCTCGTCAATATGAGTTCATACAGTTCGGTGCCACCCGCCTGTTGTGCTGTAACCGAAGCAATCGGCTCGCGCAGGATATCTGAAGGAACATCCTTATACACAGGCAATTCGAATTTTACCACGAAATCGCCCGCCGGGCTGGTTAGCTCTATGTCGCCGGTATTCAGGTCGCCATATTGTTCATCGCTATCAAAGTCCAACACCACATCATACAGACCATTGAGCTGGAGGGTTGTATCCGTCGGTTCAACTTGTAGCACCTTTTCCTGCCGGTTGAGGAAAATCGGCGTTTCTTGGTGCTTGGTAGGAGAGAGCCATGCGTTGTTGATGCCGTCGAGGTCAATCAGTAATTTCCGGTAATCTGCGAGCGTAAACGGATGGTTAGACAGTATTTGCCGTGCTGGGTACAATACCTGGTCGGTGGCGTCGTACAATAAGTGCTCCATCTCGAAAGAGCACCTGTAGCCCAGTTCGGTAATCGCATAACAGAGCGCTTCCAATAGGGTGATTCCCGGATCGTGTGCATTATAATCCGTCCATAAGCTGCTGGCTAATTGCTCTATATGCTTCAATCCCTCCTGCCGCAGGACGTCATAGTCAAGTGCGGGATGCAACTGCTGCGTTTCCGGTATGGTAAAGCTTTTCATACACATTCACAGTTTGATGTTACATGGATCAAGTGCTTGGTGATCCCCTCTGCGTACGAAACCAACACGGAGCGAGAAGAGGTGGCCACGACTTCTTCTACATCGTAGTTGGCGGTTTGAACAGCCGATTGCTCGTTGCGGATGATATGGTGCATTTTGAACGCAGTAAGCACCTGTACATAGGGGCGTTCGTCAATGAAATCAATAAGGGTGCTCCGGTGTATCTTGCCACCGAACGATACCGGTTTCGAAGCATCGAATGCCCAGGGGCAAAGGAAGCGCTCGATATCGTCATTCAATAGATTGACGTGATATGCCTCGTCTTTTCCGGCGTGGAAGGTTACTTTAAATTCGAGCTGGATTTCTTCGAACTGCGGATTCCGGACGTGCAATTCGATGAAAGGGTTTTTAAGATTTTCCAGGTAGGCTGCAATATCAACCAGTGTTCCTATCGGCGTATACGGACGCAAAGAATCTGTGCGGGCAGATTTGCTTATATCCGGAATCGTTACCAATGTTACATGTCCTGGGTAATTTTCGCAAAACATGGTCGCTCCCTGTTCTTCGATGAATCCCGCTCGATTGATGCACTTCGCTTTGTAAATCGAAGGAAACTGTTCGAGTACCAGGTGTTCGTAGTCCCACATGGTAATGGCTCGTTGTTTGTGCCGGAGCCGCTCGCTGACACGTGTATAGAACTGATCGGCTGGCTCAGGGGGCCGCCCTCCGAATGATTCCGATGGTTGCTCGATGCGTTTAATTGCTGCATTGCTCACCACGAGTTTAGAAATCGTTCCTTTCGGTTGGATATCGTGGAAATAATTGTCTTTTTCTTCGTCTTGTATCAATGCTACCTGCGCAGCCTGCGCACGAATGGACGTCAGTTTACATACGGCATCAAGCGACCCTTGTACGACCACTTTTACCCAAAGCATCCCTGTCGGCATCACAGTACCCCCGAGTGTTGCTTCCGCTGGAAGTGACACCGTGACAATCCCCGTGCGTGTGAGGTGCCTTGTGCCGTCAATCAGTTCCTCTTTATCAAATAGTTGCCATTCGTTGTCGCCATCGAGGTAATACCACTGTACTGTTTCAATTGACTTAAGTGGGTTGGAGCTGCCTTCAACGACTTCTACAAGTAGTGAGACGGTATTGGGTGACTGGATGCCGGCCAGCCCAATGAACAGTTCACCATTGTTTGAAATGACGGGCAGAAGCCCCAAGCGCTTCTTATTGCCTATTTGCCTGTAACCAAATGGAAAGAGGTGGAAAAATGCGGACCCGCTTTCGTGTGCAAAGGGAATCGTTTCCGCCGCCGAATAGTTCAGCTCGAATTTGTCTAAAACTAGTTCCGGTGGGGTAGGGGTCGAGTTCCTCATCATCCTGAACCCTTCAAACTGTGCCGCAGAAACCACTGTCTTCAACATCTGCGAATGTGTGTCTTCAACCTTTACTGCACTCTTTTTTATCTCGGTTTCTTTGATTTCGCTCACACCTGAAATGGTGTCAAATAACCCCGTAATAGCAGAAGAAGTTTGCAGTGGGATTTTCATCAACTTGGTTTCGTTGAAGCTTTGTGTCAAACTGTCCATGAATGACGACAACGAATATCGACTGGTGGTTAAAGAGAGCCGGATATGGCCGTCCCGATCACCGGTACCATAAGCGAGTTTGGTCCTACCGGTTGCATCCTCCTCTTGGATAGGATGGCCGGGCATGGCAAGTGTATAACCGCCGCTTGCGGTACCAATGGCCAGCCGTTGCCAGCGACCACGGAACAGATAGTCGGCAGAGAACGAGGCGGGTAGATCGCTGGTCATGCTCAATGAGGTCAATGGCTTCTGGAATAATTCGTCGCTGCCGATGTAAAAGCCGGCGCCCTGCCTGGGCAGGTCTCCAAATGGTTTGAACGGTTTGCTGCCATCAAGCAATCCAACATCGTTGCTGAGAAGGGCATCTTTGTAGCCTTGTACTTCCACGCTAAGCCTTATTTCGTTGATAGCGTGTTGGGCCAATAGGTCATAACTCACGTTGGAAGCGTCCTGATCAAAATAGACCATCAACAGGGGTAGGGCGGTATCGATATTGTACTGATGGATTTTTTCGCTATAGGCTTGGACCGCTCCTTTACCGCCGTCAACAGTGATAGAAAATTTGAACCCGCCACTCTGTGGTTGATAACCAACCTGTACTTGATCGTCTATCCAACCCTTTTCCCCGGTCAATCGGGTCTTAAAAGTGATGTTATGGAGGAGCGATTTCATCTTTCTGGACCGCAGTTCGTTGAACCGGATGGATACGGTGATAGTCCGCTCTCCGCTTTTCAGCAGTAATAGTTTTGACGCGATGGCGAAACCCGTCGGTGCCACTGGAGCGGTTGCGTCTCCAAAGAGGAATACAGAAGCTTGATCAACGTCTTGGGTCGCATATAGTTGGCCATGGGTCTTATGGAGTGAATGGACCTTGGCTACCTTCGCTTGGTTGAGTAAAACGTCTTGTGATAGTCGATAAACAAGCGGCTTACCGTTTTTGTCCTTTCCCCCTTTAAACAAGGTGCCGTCTTTTAATAGGTAACGGTTTACATGCTTATGCAGGTCAATGATGAGATGGGCGCTATCCGGCTTGGATTTTCTGGCTTTCAGCTGCAATACATCCTTATAGTAATATTCCAAGTGGTTTTTTCCATATTGGTTCAATTCGTACTGTGCGTGACTGAACAACCGCAAAAAAGCTTGTATCAATGCGAGATGTGGCTGATGTTTGTCATAATTTTTGAGGGAATCGGTAAATAGGGCCTCCGCCTTTTGGATAGCCAATGTTGTAGCCGTCAACACGGTATTTATCTGTTGTTGGAAGAGGTTATGGTGAACTATGAAATTGATTTTAGACAATTCGTCGGTATCGGGGACTGTTAGGTTGAACGGCTCCGGGGTATCACCGATATAGTGGAATCCATACGTTTCTAAGGAAGAATTGAGCGGCACCAATGGTGCCAATGGATCTGTGGCACTTGAGGTAGGTAATAAGGACAGGTTGGCATCCTTGAACGTCAAGAGTGCCCGTATGCCCTTATCCATTTTTGAGGCGATGATATTGGCAATATCACGTTGATAGTCTCCGTTATCGGTTAGGAGTGTGCATTGTTCATCAATAGTTTTGGCCAAGGTATACGCAAGGTCAAACACGAATTTGAAACAGCGTTTCGCCTCTTCGCTGTCTGACCCCTTCACCGCTACGCGAATACGTTTCACAAGTGATTTGTGGTAGTTGTTGAACACCATTGGCTCTAAAGTGGCCAAAGAGGCGAGGACGATGCTCAAATCTCGTTGAATGAGCGGTTCCCAAGTTCCTGCCGCCGTATTATCCTGGTCAAAGTAAGTGACGTGGGCTGCATAGCGTTTCACAAACAGCAACAGTTGGGGGAGGTTGCGTTCATCCACCTGAGCAAAAGTTGGAGATAGTGATGCGAGCGACCTGCTATATTGAGCCGTTCCCTCACGTATCAAGCTGTTTTTATCAGAGCACGCCATGGCTTATCATTTTACTTCGGTACCTTCCTGTAGATAAAAGGGGAAAACATAATTGAACCGCGAATTGGTGGCACGTATGGTGTAATCCACCGTGATGAGAATCCGACCTTCCTGTTCACCCGTATCGGCCAACTCGATGTTGTTGACGTCGATGCGGGGCTCGTGGTATAATATGGCCGTTTGTATCAGATCTTTCATATAGGTCTTCATGGTTGTTGTCAACGGTTCAAACAACAACTCACCTAAGTTGCAGCCATAGGTGGGTAACATTACCCGTTCGCCGGGGCGGGTTGAAAGTAGGATTTCCAGGCTGCTACGAATGTCTTCGCCATCGCTGAGCATGTCCACGTTTCCGCTCCGGTTGTCAAACTGTGGCGGAAAGCTCCAACCCGTGCCCAGAAAAGACTTATGTAATGCTTCCATGGCTCATCCTCCTATGATTACAGTCCCACAGCCGCTGGTGATGGCGCCGCCGTGGGCAGTTGGGTCGCCCATCCGCGCTGCCGGCAGTCCACCGATCAATACGGTTGCTGAACCTTTGACAATGGTGTTCGGCGGTCCTGGGCATACACACAAATCGCTCACCCGTGCAGCAGGCAATCCACCTATCAATACCGTCGGGCAACCTGCGGGCATGATTACTCCGCCCACGTGCGGGTTGGGACTCGCCATCGGACAGGTGTGCATATCACTTACTCTTGCGGCTAAACTCATGACTGATTAATTAATTTTTACCATCGAACCCTTTACCTCGGTAATTCCGGAACTTTCTATACTCAGCGACCCAACTCCGGAAAATTTGGCCGTTGCATCGGCTTTGATATCCACCTGTGGGGCCGATACCGATAAGGAGCTTGTCGCTTTTAGCGTCAGGTCTTTTGCTGCAGATAACGTGATTCCGCTGTCGTCAAACAACAACTTGTTACCAGCGCTATCTTCCATTGTACACAAGCTGTTGCCGTCATCCAACACCAGTTTCCGCCCGCCCGGCGTCTCGATGGAAATCCGTTTGTTGCCATCATGGATGACAATAGCTATACCCGACCGAGACACATACCCCTTTTCATCATTCGCGTCTTCTGCTGTAAGGGGGGCAGGTTTCGCACTGCTGTGCAGCATCCCAAGCACAATCGGGTAGTTGGGATCATCGCCCAAAAATCCTATGATCACTTCGTCGCCAACCTCAGGCATGAAAAACGTACCCCGGCCATCGCCGGCATCCAGCGTAGCCAACCGTGCATAAAGGCCATCATCTGCAGTATTGATAATCGGTAAGCGTATCTTGATGCGTCCTTGGCCCGCGGGGTCGATGATATCGGTCACTACACCTACCTGTAATCCTTGCGTTGCTACGAACTGGCCGGTAAACGAAACGGGATGCTCAGGAAACAGTGTTTCCGAAAAGAATATATCGTCCCAACCCAGCGTCGCCTCAGTCATCCAGTTTCCGTCACCATATGCATGGCGTACGGCCGATACGAAAACCTTTCCATTGAATTGGGTACCCAGTCCGGATAGCGTGAGAAAGGAGCCTGGAATAACAATGGATTCTCCTGAAAACTGTACTTTCCCCTTAATTTTTGAAAGGGCCTGTTTGGTCTTTTTCGCGTTTGCAAGCAACTGGAGCGATTGTGTTTCCATGGAACCGGACACGCGGATTCCAAGGGGTTTGTCCATAATCTCTGCCAGCTCGTCCGTAGACATCGATCCGGCATAAGCGGTCGGGCCACCTGCGCCTTCGGACGTCACGACGTCCTGATTTGTAGGGTCCCATGCGTGGCTAGCTATTCCCTGGGTTTGTACGCGCGCATCAACCGTAGCTTCAAATGAAACAATGTTATGTCCGTAGGAGAGGGTCAATGCGGAAGACGTATCCTCATTGGGTTTCCGTATTACAATTTTCCCCTGGTCAGTGGAATAATAGAGGCCATTTACATCCAGTCTTGTCATCATGAAATCCCAGTCACTGATCTGGTTTTGGAGCAATTGCTCGTGGACGACATCCGTAGAAGCCACCTCGTAATCGGAGAGGCCATTGTCAGCCAGCAATTGCTCGGCCACATCCGAGTCTTTCACTTCCGTGTAGTTTCGGCTATTTCTAGCGATGGTCATTCTCACAGTTTCATGCTTGCAGGTAACAAGCAATAACGACTGTGTATCCTGTATCTGATGACTGTTTGCGGTGACAAGTCCTTTGAACACGGTGGTATTATCCCCATTATAACCTAGTTTGATCTCGACAAACTTTCCTGGAGCTAACAATCCGCTGCTACTTACCTCGAAATCTTGCTCATAGGGGTTCCCATCCGCAACGGTGAGTGTAGCCGTTGGGACTTTATTGAGCGAACTATCAACTTCAATACCCACAACATGCAGCGCGTGTGGCAACTCATCTGCCGCCGTCAATGCCGGTTGGCTTCCGATAAGTATGGTGTGGGTCACCAAGTCGCTATTGTTGGATGTGGACATAGCTGCTTATTTTTCTATTGGCGGAAAGAAGAGTTTTGTGCCGGGCTGAATGTTTCGAAATCCGTCCAATTTATTGAACGCGGCCACTGCGATGTAGTACGCATCGCGCCCGTAAATTTCAGCAGCCATGCGATCCATACGCTCGGCGCCGGTAAAAATACGCTCATGGGTAATGTCTGGGCTCTGCTTGTTCTCGATGGCCTCGCGGAGATTGTCTTCGATGCTTTCCGTAAAGGAACATTTTGCTACCGCGCGCATGGGGGTGCCATCTGCGGTGAAAACCTTATATTCGATGTCGATTTGGTTCAGCACACCTTTGAAAAGCAATGTACCCCAATGGATCTTCAGGTAGTAGGGGCGGTGGGTATCGCCTTTAAATTCGATGATTTTCTTTTTGAAGTCCTCTATTTGCTCGGCTACCGAGACAGGCTTGGCAAATGGATTGGCTACTGAGATATTCAATGCAGCGGCATTTCTTACCACGCCGGTGCTGTCGAACAGGAAATCAAACGTAAATTTCTGGGGCTTGATTTTGTTGAATTTCATCTTCACCGATGACTTCCCTCCAGCCTGTGTGTCATCATACTCGAATTCGTATTTGCACGTATAGGTCGACGGATTGATCAGCGCATGGAACTTCTCGCCTGGGGCTTTCCGGGAGAATGCGGCATCGAGGTACGGTTCGATGTACAGCTTTTCAGCAGATGTAAGGTCGCCAAACATTATCGTTCATTTTTTTGTTTTAGTCGCTGTAGCACTTTTCTAAGCACTTCATCGGTAATTTCCCTTTTCAGCTTTGTGATACTGGCCGATGCCATCGGTGGGGCAGTATGTTGTTGCTCTGCAACCACTACCGCCTTAATGTGGAGTTCTTTGATTTCAATGGGCATAATCGTTTTCTTAGAAGCTAACCGAACCGCCGATGCTTGCCGTAGCAGACAGTAATGAATCCACGCTGATGATATCAAAATACTGGTAGCTCAACGTGAGACTTTCTACCACCACCGTACTTTTTTCTGCATCGAATGCGGATACAGACCATTTCTTAGGAATTGCATTGACAACATACCAAGCCTGTACCGGTATATGTTGGTCGTTCAGTAGTGCAATCAGTATGTTTACTGGCTCAAAGACAAAGTTTTCGAACGCATTTTTACACCACACCAGGATTCCCGATCCGATAAACATACCGCGCTTCAGTACCAAATCGCTGTACTTGGCTTTCACGGGTAGTTCCCAAGTGAAGCGGTTCTGCCCCCCTTCTGCAATGGGTTCCATTTCCATCATCATTTCCAATCCGCTCACTTCCTGAAATCGGAAATCGTTGGGCGTTTGTGGAAACAGCTCGAATGCCACTGAAAAGTGAAAGCCGACGGGTGGATAGGAAAACATTACCCTTCATTTTGAATGGTTAACCCCTCATGCGCAACCTCGATGGTTTCAATTGCCACGTCGTTGCCTGTGGAACTCAAGTCCGTTGATTGCACCTTTAGCGGCCAGGCATTCTTAATTTTCCACACCACCACGGGTTCGTGGTTTTCATTCAGCAATGAGATCACAATGTCGCGGCGCTCGATGGTGTTCAGAGCTACGGTATTCCACCAATTGTAGAATTCGTTGTCACCTTTGAAAATGCCTCGTTTCAACATGATGTTGGAGAAGCTTTGCAAACCGGGCATTTTGATTTTGTGGTATTCCGGACTTGCCCCGTCACGGTACTCAATTGGCTCGATAGATACATCCAAACCAGATACCTCGCTGAAGCCGATTTTTGCTCCACCCCATTCTACTTGGAAATGGAACTTAGGTAGGGGATAATTTGCCATGTTATTTCAGATTTATAGATTCAACATCAAATGAATAGACAAGGTCCTATGATTCTTGCATTTTGTGCGAGAACCGAAGGATAATAAATTCTGCGGGGCGTACGGCTGCCATACCGATTTCAACAATCAGTTTGCCTTCGAGGATATCCTGAGCGGTCATCGTTTGGTTGAGTCCGCAGCGCACGTAAAATGCATGCTCTGGCTTACTTCCCGCCAACGCACCTTGGCGCCAAAGTAAGGTGAGGTAATTTTCGAGCATTGCCCGTAGCTTTACCCAAGTATTAGCATCGTTCGGCTCAAACACAAATTGCATAGTTGCTTTTTTGGCCGATTCCTCAACGGTGATGAAGAGCCTACGTACATTTACGTATCGCCATTCGTTGTCATTTCCCGCCAAGGTGCGCGCTCCCCATACGAGGAAGCCTTTGCCCTGAAACGACCGGATGGCGTTCACCGATTTTCCGGTGGTGGCATCGATGTTCATCGAGCCTTGCTCGGCATCGGAAATGCTGGTACTAAGGCCATATACCGAGTTTATCGATACATTTGCCGGAGCTTTCCATACCCCTCTCGATCCATCTACGCGAGCGTAGATGCCAGCCATTGCGGCAGAAGGAGCCAGGGTGGGGCTCAATTTGTTGCTAATGGTATCTGTGCAGAGGTTATAGATAGCCGTTTGGTTGGTTTTCAACGTATTTAATTTTACCGCTGCCGCGGGCGTACCGTTTGTTACAATTACCACATTGACGGCTGTATCTACATAGGCGTATTCAAAAGTCGTTTTTAGGTAGGGATAGTAGACCGCTGCGTAATTCAGGCTGTCATTTTTAACGAACTCCGCCCTGAAGGTGTTGATGGTATTCGTCACATTGGTTCCTTCATTATGTACATCCAGTAACGTGAATCTGTCCTGAAGCAGTACACATTGGTCGATTGCCTTTCCCACCAGTTCGTAGTATTTGTCTTTTGCCAGCGACAGCCCGTCCGGAATAACGATGATGGTTGGTTCATCGGCAGTGGCCAACGAATTCAATCCAGCTTCTAAGGTGGTCGTCGTAATGTTGGCTGTAGTCGGTGCCGCAGATACGATATAGCATGGTCCGCCACCATTGGCAAAGTACAATCGCAGGCTGTAATACATCTTATACTTCGATACCTTGTCCGAGGGCAGTTCCGCCGTCGCGGAAAGCGTGGTAACAGTGGTGCCTTCCGTTGTTTGGTTTACTGTCACTTTGATGTCGGATTGGTTTTCGGGTCCACCGAAAAGCTGTTCATACTCCTTCAGCGAGAATATCTTGGTAGGTTGGTTCGTCAGCGGCTCGCCCAGTTCGTTTTCGGCTTTTTGGGTATGTCCGATAAATGCCGGGACTGCGGTTTCGACCTGGGCCACGGATGGTGGGAATAGGGGTATTTCGTTTACATATACCCCCGGCGTTTTGATTGCTGTTTCCATCGTTGTGAATTTTTGTGATTATTAGTTGGATTGCAGTTACACTTTTTTAAGTTCAATGATATGTGGCCGCGCTCGGTTTTCGCCGGTAGCCAGTTAGTTGTTTTTTCCTTTAAAGCGGGCATGGATTTCTCTGACGGGTGGTATCGGCCCATCCAATACACTATCGATGGTCAGCATACGCATTTTGTAGAGGATGGAGGGACGGTATTTCCCGCCCAGCATCGACCAAAGCTGCTGCAGTTGCTCAAGCCCTAGGGTCACCATTTCCATCGTTAGTAGCTCAATGTTGTCTTCGGCGAGCCCTGGAATATCAGCGGCTTTGAAGACAGGCCGTTTTTGGAAGAAAGCGATGATTTCCTGTAGGTTTTGGAGGTTATTTGCATAGCCCGATCCATATGCTGTGAATAAGAGGGAAAGATCGAGGTGCACCGGTGGGTTTTTGGGCAGCAAGTCGCCATTTACTTTGACGACATATTGCTGGTCTCGGGCAAGTCTTACCTCCTCAATGTTTACAAGGGAAATGACAATGTCAGCATCGTTTTGGTCATTATCCTCTGTATCGAGTACTGCAATATTGGCAATGGATACGGTGGGGGCGAGGTCGTCGTTTAAGATGCGCTGGATATTCTCAATAGCAGGATAAAGCATTTCCGTAGTCGTTAGTATCGATAGTCATTACCGATAACACAAATATGGAAAGGTTCCAAAATGTGGTCAATACCCATTTTGGTGTATTTTACTGAGAGTTAATTGGTTTAGGTTTAACGATTTTCAGTTGGGCTTAAACAAGAAACGCCCCGCTGCGTTATGCAGCGGGGCGTTGTAGATTTTGGCGCCGACCTACTCTCACGCCTTTTACGGCAATACCATCGGCTCGG
>NZ_JBHEUZ010000026.1:0-35841 GCF_041925275.1 Parapedobacter sp. 2B3
AAAAATAATGAGAAAAAACTTGGTATGGCTTATTAGTCGGATTTGAAAAGGGCATTTTTTTTCACCCTAACCATTTCCATAAATATACGGATACTATTCCTAATCCCAAAATCTTAAAAGCGATTTCCCTGATCGTCAACCCAGGGATTTCGCTTTTAAACTTTTTCGTCATTTTTTCCACCGTTTATGTGTCCATAGCCAACCGTACGGTTCTTCCCTGATATTTTCTGTTAACAGGTCGATGTACTTTTGGGTTATTTCCCCGTCGTTCGTAAATGCGGCATTAGCACATACAGGCAAGCAGGCTATTTTATAACTTCCTTTTGATAGCTGTGTAATATGCAGATAAACAACCGCCGTCCGCGCCGTTCGAGCTAATTTCTCCATGCCTGAAAAAACATAGGTTTCCTGATTCAATAACGTAAAACTATATTTTTCTTCTTTTATGCGTGGGCATTGGTCAGCAAGAAAAAGATAGACGGCAGGGCTTGAACTTTTAGACAGGACATGGCGCACAATGGCACTATCAGCCAATAGCTTCATGCCAAAACGCGACCTTAGTTTAATCATCAACTTGTTCATCGTTCCAGACCGAAGGGGTTTGTAAACGGCATACACCTCGTGCCGTATTTTGTAGGGCATGAAATTTAACATCTCCCAGTTGCCACAATGCCCTAAACAGGCAATGACATTTCGCCCGGAGTTTATATACTGGTCTATCAATTCCAGATTCTCAAATCTTATTTTCTTATCGAGTACTTCTGCCGGAGCGGAAACACTTTTTACGATTTCAGCGAAATAGGCGACAAAGCAAGCGTAGAACTTCTTTACAATAGCATGGACTTCCCCGTATCGCTTTTCAGGAAAAGAACGTGCAACATTTTGAAAGACTATTACTTTCCTATACCCGATAACGTGATAAACAAGGAAAAAAGTAAAAGAAGCCATCGCATAGAGAAAACCCATCGGCAACAGACTGATGGCGTAGGTAGCCATATAAACGCTGCTATACGCAACACGCTGTAAGGCTTGCTTCATGTTCATCGATTAAAATTTCATTTTTAAACCGACGGACGCATACGGAGAGACAGAAAAATGATAGTCATTGTCGCCTGCAAATACCCCTTTCAAGGTTCTGTCGCTATATGCTGCAGGGCGGTACAGGTTCAGCCCCGCCATACCGGTTATAGCTAATCCTTTTTTGCCCAGCTTTATTTCGGGGCGAAATCCCGTAACGATATATTGGTGGGAGAATATCACATCTTTGCCTTCCTTTTCCAATAAGGCAACCTGTCCGTTCATTTCAAGCGCGTATGATAGTTTGAACCTTTCGTTGAAACCATAACCTACCGATACATCCAAGCCCTCTACCAGTTCGATATTTACATCGTATTTTCCATCACGCCTCCAGTTGAGGTAAACGGCAGGAAATACCATCGGATAACCCAGCGAACTGTTGATGGCCACACCACCTCCGATATCAAGATTGGGATTCAGATGACGTATAAAAACAATCCCCCCGCTTCCAAGTACATTTTTGAAGCTGATTTTGGAAAAATCGGTAGTGGGCGCGAAAACCCCTATTCCGACACTTGCCCGCATAGACCATTTGTCGTTCAACGGGCGTAAATGATAAAGACCCAGCTGTAAGTTCATGATTTCGGACACCATGTGTTCCGAAAAGTTTTGGTTTTTCAACGAAACGTATGCCCCGCCGACACCGATTCCCCAGGCAGTAGGACGATTGTTCTCATTTAACTTCATGGATAAGGGCATACTGAACGCTCCCTGGTAAACCATCGCCGAGCCTTTGGCATCGCCGATTTTTTCCCTTGGCTGCTCACCCGGGGGCAAATAATAGTAACCCGAATTTCCGATGTATTCTGTTTTTAGGGACACTTGCTGTGCTTGTGCGCCCAGACCTAACAGCATAACCCATGTTGTTATGAATAATGATGTTGACTTCACGGTTTTAAAATTGTATGTATACTTCATGGAAAGCTATAAACTATACGTACCGAGATTCAGGTATCCCGCTTTTGGCGGGAGCCTAAACTCCGGTACGTAATCTGCTCTTGATAACTTCGTGATTTTTAGAATTTGTAGGCTAACCCGATGGATGCACCGTGGCTTTTCATAGACCCGCCGTTACCTTTGTGCAGGTCTGCAAGGCCAAACTGATAACTTGCATTTATTTGCCAGTTCTTGTCGAAATCGTAACCAATGATACCACCTAAGCCATAGTCAAAACGGTTCATGGCCGGTTTACCTGCTGCGCTGTTATTTTTGAATAGGTTTGTACCATTGGACGTTGTACGGATGCCATAACCAACATACGGGCCTGCTCCTATAAAGGCTTTTCCGCTACCCAATTCTCCCTGTAGCATTCCATAGAGTGGTATCTCTACGCCAAGAGATTTGATTTTATTGGATGTCCGATCTGTGGTGGATGCCAGCTTAGAAGTCCTGTAATAAACATCCACGCCGGATTGGAGGGCAAAATTTTCGCTTAGGTCATATTTGACAAAACCGCCAACCGAACCCCCTATACTCATTTTACTGTCGAATCCTTTCATGCCGCCGCCTAGCCGATAATTGGAAAGGCTTGCCCCGGCTTTGAAACCGACGGATACCGGATTGTCCTGTGCGGATAATTGCGTGGAGAAAATCACGGTGCCTACTGCGAAAATAAATGCGAATACGTTCTTTTTCATTGTTCTAAAATTTTAATGTTGTTTTTAAATGCTGAACAAAAGAACGACGAACGGTGCCGTTACGAAATAGGTAAGCGATAGGCTTTAGAATCTATTAAATGAAATGCAATATGAAGGGGATGGATTTTTTGCTGCATGCGGCTGTTATACCATACCGTCCATCCATTTCAGGAAGTCGGGTACGCGTACGCGGCTCACCAACACCTCATGTGGGCATTCCGGCGAAAAGGAAAGCTTCAGGCGGCTGTTGAAGTATTTTGCCACATTTTCAATGGCTTTTACATTCCCCATGCAGTTACGCGATACACGGAAAAACAAACGGCCGTCAAGCTGTTGCTCCAATTGGTCTAACGTATAATTAATGATATATCGCCTATCGTTGAAGGTGTGGAGGAAGACAACCCCCTCCTCACTATAAAGATGGGCAATATCCTTGGTCTCTATATAATGATAGTTTTCCCCTTTGGCTATCAGGAACCGGTTTTTGGTTTTAAACGACAACAGTTGCTCAAAATTCCTGGAATGGTCTTTATAAGGACGATTATGGAAGATGTTCTCAAATTTGGTCAATGCCACCTCTAATTCATGCTCATCAAATGGTTTTAACAGGTAATCGACACTGTTCAGCTTAAACGCCTTGATGGCATGCTCGTCGTAAGCGGTTGTAAATATAACAGGTATGGTAACCTCCACATGGTTAAATATTTCGAAGCAGTTACCGTCTGCGAGGCGGATATCCATGAGGATCAGATCAACAGCAGATTCTTTCAGAAATCCAATGGTATCGATGACCGTTTTTGTTTGCTTCTCCAGCAGATAATCGGGACGCAATTTCGTCATCATACGTTTCAGCTCTTCGTATGCGAACCGCTCATCTTCTACTATCAGGTACTTCATGACTGTATATAGGGGATTTTCACCATAAATAGCTGTTCGGTATGCGCCACGATAACATCTTTACCGTACAATTTATATTGCTGCGTAATGTATTTTAGCCCGATTCCACCTTTATCCGTACTGCCTGACGGCTGTATATTGTTTTCGACCGTAATATAGTCGTTATCAATAGTAATCGTAATATTTAATGTTGATTCTTCGGTTGCCGTATTGTGCTTGAATGCGTTCTCTATGAGTAATTGCAGGGTGAGGGGGATAATCTTATGATGTTCACTGGAAGATATTCTATTGACCGTAAAAGTAAATGCGTTTTCAAACCGCATCCGCATCAGGAATAGATACGAATCCAGCGCATCCAACTCTTCCGCAACTGCCACCACTGGCTGTTGGGTGAGGGAGAGTACATACCGATAGGTTTTTGAGAGGGCCTTCGTGAACTTGTTGGCGTTTTCCTGATTGACATATATCAAAGAAGACAATACGTTCAGGGAATTAAACAGGAAATGAGGGTTTATCTGTGACCTCAACGTTTCGTGCTGAAAGAGCAGCACCTTACGTTTGGCTTTTTCGGAATCGGCTATGGCTTTTTGTTCGGACTGGAAATAATGGATCAACTCGAGTACCAACAGAATAGGGATATTGGTAGTCATGGCGAACACAAACTTGATAAGGAATGAAGGCATTCCCTCTTGGGGAATGTGCAATACGTTATATATGAGAAAATTAAATAACCATAATAAGGTCAAGGTTATTACGGTAATACCCACGATGTCCGCTACAATGCGTAAAAATATGTGCTTGGCATAAGGCAGGTATTTGCTCAGGAATACTAACAAATAGTAATCCGCTATACACATCGCAATGATGACGATATAATGAGCGGATAACTGGATATGGAAATTATTCCATAAATCTTCTTTCATTAAAATAATGCTGAAAAGCATCTGACACAGCGCATATATCAGTGTCGAGGAGAAAAAGATGACCAGTCTTTTTATATTTACTTTTCTTGCTTGAACCATTCCTCAAAAGTAAAGGTTCCAAGTAAGATTTCTTGAAAAGTGCCCCGGTTTTCCGATGAAGTTCATTATACGAGGGATGAATTTAACCCTCCATGGATCAATCCACTTGTTCCCACCACCTTTCGAAGACCTGTGCCGTGTCTTTCAGGTACACAGGCTGGCCAATCATGGGTGTAAGCAGCGGCATTCCGGTGTTTGCGTTGGCTTTTGTCAAGTCGATAAGCGGATCGTCCCACGCGTGCATGGCCAGCGAGAATTTGGAGTTATGCACCGGTAGTACACGTTTGGCGCCGAGGTTTTGTGCGGCGAGGATGACCTGTTCGGGTAAGGTGTGGATATTTATCCAATAGGGGTGGTACTGGCCATCTTCCAGGATGGCGAGATCGAACGGGCCATATTGCTGGCCGATGTGCGAAAAATGAGTGCCGTAACCACTGTCGCCACCGATGAAGATGCGTTGTGTGGGCGTATTCAGCACGAAAGAGGCCCACAACGTGCCGTTTCGTTTGAAGCCACGGCCCGAAAAATGGCGAGCAGGCGTGGCACGCAATGTAAAGCCATCAGACAGCTGGGTCAACTCATGCCAGTCCAGTTCAACGATTTTTTCGGCGGGATAGCCCCAGTATTCGAGGTGTGCACCTACGCCCAACGGACAAATTACGCGCTCCACTTTCGGCTGGAGCTGTTTGACCGTATTGTAGTCGAGGTGATCCCAGTGGTCGTGCGTAATGATGAGGTAATCGATGCCGGGCATATCTGGCACATGGTAGCCGGTCGTACCCGGAAAGCTTTTCGTGGTAAACGACACCGGTGAGGCGTAGCCATTGAACACCGGGTCTACCAATACTTTCTTGCCGTCTACCTGCATGAAATACGACGAATGGCCAAACCAGACGAGTACATCGGCTTGTGCGTCGAGCTGGTGAAGGTCAGTTTTGACGGAAGGAATGGAATCTACCGGCACTTGCCGGGGTGTCTTATTGAAGAGAAAACTCCATAGTACGGTGAGCATATTGACCCCTTCCGCCAAATCGGGGGTGTCTTCAAGGTTCTGGAAGCGTCCGTTTTTATAGTTGGGCGATTTTTCAATCCGCTCCAGCCGCTGGCCCTGCGGTGCACTACCGAATGGCGGTTGCCGGGTAAATATAACTATCCCGGCGACGAGTATCGCACAGATGATAAGCAAGCTTGACAACATACGTATGATGGTTTTCTTCATGCCGTTGTAAAGAGGCGAAATACGGCGCAAAGTAACCATGCCCCATGCATATCTGCAATCTTCGGGTTGACTTTTTACATTGGTCTGACCGCCTTCGTCTTATGCAGGGGCTATCTGGTCGAGGAATGCAATTAGTTCCATATTGAAACGGGTCGTATCTTCGAGGTTGGGCAGGTGGCCGCAGTTGGGTATCTCCAGGTAGGTGGCACCGGGTATCTCAGCTACGAGTATGTCGGACTGTTCGCGTGGCGTGATGCGATCTTCAGCCCCGCGGATGACCAAGGTGGGTGCCGTGATGTCTTTCAGGCTTTCGGTCGTATCGGTGCGTGATGCCAGTGCGAGCAAGGTTGCACAGATACTGCTTTCCGTATTGCGGCGGATGCTGCTTTTTATCAGGTCGATTGCATCCAGGTTTTCTGCCAGTGCTTTTTGCCCGAAGACGTTGTTTACAAATCCGATGGAAAATGCACGCTTGCCGTTTTTGAGTACGGATTGAATGGTGTCGAAACGCTTTAGCTTCGCTGCATTGTTATCGGCGAGGGAGTTGGTATCGCATAGCACTAAGCCCACAAATGCTTCGGGCTGGATTTGGTAAGCCCTTAGTGCAATGTATCCACCCATGGAGATGCCACAGACCACCGCGCGGGAGATTGCGGTTTTCCGTAGGAACACCAGCAGATCTTTGGCGAATACGTCCACACTGAAAAAGCCGTGGCCCGTGGTGCTATTACCGTGGCCCCGTACATCCATCGCGATGCCCCTGATGGAAGGGGGTAATCCTTCCAACTGTGGTATCCACATGTTTTTATTGAAAGGGAAGCCATGGACAAATACCACCGTTTGGTCGACCGGTTCAGCGTCTTTCAATAGATAACTTATACTGATGTCTCCGATGCGAATCCGTCGCCGTTTGATTAGGCTTTTATTGTAGTCCATATGGAGGTGTAACGTTTAATGGCATGAATATGTTTTGCCTTAAAGGTAATAAAATCAAGGAACTAATGCAAAGTTGATACTGTTGCTTGGTATTTTTTCCAAAAATATTTCGCAGGTATCAATCAGATTCCTATCTTTGCGAACCGAATCGGGAATGCGCTTGTAGCTTAACTGGATAGAGCACCTGACTACGGATCAGGAGGTTAGGGGTTCGACTCCCTTCAAGCGCACATGTTTCACCCACATAGCCTAATCAGTATAACGGTTAGGCTATTATTTTTCACGGATATATGATGCTAAACCTTGTTTTATTTGGCCCTCCGGGAGCAGGTAAGGGTACTCAATCGCAAAAGCTTATCGACCAGTACCGATTGGTACACATTTCCACGGGCGACCTTTTCCGGGCGCATATCGGTAACCGAACGGAATTGGGGCAGCGCGTGAGCAAGTTGATTGCTGACGGTGAGTTGGTACCCGATTCCATTACCATTGCCATGCTGGAAGAGGAAATCGATAAAAACCCACAGGCACCGGGCTTTATTTTCGATGGTTTTCCACGTACGGTAGCGCAAGCTGAGGCGTTGGACCGTTTTCTGGAATCAAAAGGCGCCGGCATAACAGGCGTGGTTGCACTAGATGTTACGGAAGAAGAGCTGACGGCACGCATTGCCAAACGTAAAGCCATCAGCAACCGCGCGGATGACGATAGCGAAAAATTGAAAAAACGCATTGAGGAGTATTTCAACAAAACCATCCACGTATTGCCTTATTACGAACAGCAAGGGAAACTTACGAAGGTAAATGGCATTGGCGATATCGAGGCTATCTTTGATGAGATCAAAGGTGTGGTAGATGGCCTGTTGATTTGATGATTATTAATTAGGTGGTTTATTTTCAATGGAATTAATGAACTCTTCGGTGTTCGTTGATATGCTGATTGTCAACTATCGATTATCCATTGTCAATTATCAATTATAAAAAGTGGCACAAGGTTCAAACTTCGTCGACTATGTAAAGATATGCTGCCGCTCCGGCAAGGGCGGGGCGGGTTCTGCACATTTACATCGCGATAAGTTTACCTCCAAAGGCGGCCCGGACGGGGGTGATGGCGGCCGCGGCGGCCATATTATCCTCAAGGGCAGCTCCCAATTGTGGACATTGCTGCACCTGAAGTACCGCAAGCACGTGATCGCTGATGATGGCCAACCGGGTGGCAGCGCATTGAAGCACGGTGCCGATGGTAAGGACGAAACGCTGGAAGTACCGTTGGGTACGGTGGCGCGTCATGCGGAAACCAATGAAGTGTTGTTTGATATTACCGAAAACAACGAGGTGAAAGTACTTACCCCTGGTGGCCGTGGCGGATTGGGCAATTGGCATTTCAAAAGCCCCACGCAGCAAACACCGCGGTATGCGCAGCCGGGCGAGTCGGGCAAGGAAGAGTGGATTATCCTCGAACTGAAAGTACTGGCCGATGTAGGGTTGGTGGGTTTTCCCAATGCCGGAAAATCTACCTTGCTTTCGGTGGTGTCTGCCGCGAAGCCCGAAATCGCCGATTATCCCTTTACCACCCTGGTGCCCAATTTAGGGATTGTTTCCTATCGCGACAATAAGTCGTTCGTGATGGCCGATATTCCGGGTATCATTGAAGGCGCATCTGAAGGGAAGGGACTGGGGCACCGTTTCCTACGCCACATCGAGCGCAATGCTGTGCTGCTATTTATGGTGCCGGCCGATACGGACCGAACCATCGCCGAGGAATATAACATTCTGCTGGACGAGTTGATTGCCTTCAATCCCGAACTGAAAGATAAACCGCGTATCTTGGCCGTAACCAAATCGGATATGCTCGACGCGGAGTTGGAAGCTGAGATGAAGGAAGAGGTGCCTGCTGGTATCCCCCATGTATTTATCTCGTCGGTAGCTGGAAAGAATATCCAATCGTTAAAGGATATGATCTGGCAAGCCATCAATAGGTGATGCCATCAATACTTAGCCGGTACGCCTTTGCCGGGCAAGCTTGCTTGGATAAACCGGCGGATATCTTCGTTACCTTTCTCTAGGTCTTCTTTTCGTAAATACATCATGTGCCCGCTACGGTATCCTATAAAACTCATCCGATCTTTCAGTCGGCCCGAGGGGTCCATCTGCCACATATTGTATTTGGCATTGAAATAATCGCAGGCGCCGTCGTAATATCCAGATTGTACCAAAAGATGCAGGTAAGGGTTTTGCGCCATCGCCGCACGCAGGTTTTCGCCGGTCTGATCATTGCTGCGGTCCCACGGGTGTACGGGGCCAAACATGTTGTACTTCACATCCGTTTTGAAATTAAGCTCATTGCGCATGTAATGGTTGATGGCCGGTGTGAACGAATGCAGCCACGAGGTGAGCTCAGCATTGAAATCGGGGCGTTCGCCCGCGTCGCGTCGGTCGATACCGCGGTAGCGCGAATCCAGTCGCCCAACCGTATAGCCACTGTCGCGTAGCAGTTCTTTCCAGAATTGAGACGTAGAGACGTTGAGGTTGTTTTGCAGGATGACCTTTTCGGGCAGCCCCGAGTAGCGGGCCACCTTTGCGGCGACGGCTTCCCTTTCCGATGGGGTGAGCGTACCGCCTTTTACGAGTGCCGGCAGCAATTCGTTGACAGCATATTGCTCCACTTCGGGCAACATATCGGTGAGGTCCTTCTGTTGGAGATCGGCAGGCAACGCCTTATGGAACCAGGCGGTGGCGGCAAAATAAGGAAGCCTGAGGGCAACGTCCACGGGCCCGGCTCGATCGATACCCAAATCGGTGGGCGATACGAGGATGACGCCATTGAGGTACATCCATTGGCTGCTCTGCAATTCGAGGGCAAGCCCTGATACGCGTGTGGTACCATAGCTCTCGCCGATGAGGTATTTGGGTGATGTCCAGCGGTTATGTCTGGTAACGAACGTGTTTATCCATTCGGCAAGGTACTGGATATCGGCGTTGGTGCCGAAAAATGTCGATTTTTTCGCTTCCTTGTCGAGAATGCGCGAATAGCCTGTGTTGACGGGGTTGATGAACACGATGTCTGCCACATCCAAGATGGAGTACGGGTTTTTCTTGGTGCCATACGGTTGGATGGGGTAGCCTTCGTCGTCGATTTCCAGCAGTGCCGGCCCGGTGTAGGCGATCTGCATCCATACCGATGCCGATCCAGGTCCGCCATTGAACGAAATAACCAGCGGTCGCGAATCGCGGTCGCTTACACCATCGCGCTCATAGTACGTATAGTCTACGGTAGCGATGGCCTTCCCGTCTTCGTCCCATACAGGTTGGGTGCCTTTGTAGGCCGCATAACTCATGCGTTGGCCTTTGATGGTCGTTTCGTGCTTGGTAATGATAACCGAGTCTGCGGGGATCTGCCGCTGGGCAACCGAAATGGAGGCCGTGGCCAGGACAATGCAAGTGGTTAGTATGTACTTCATGATGAACGGAGCATTGAGTTTGCTTCGGTTGGCTAAATTAATGAATCCGCTGTGGAGCCGCTGCAATATCTCGAAATTATTACATGGCCGCTTTAGCACAAAGACTTACGGCTAGCGACTTACGACTAAAACTCAATATTGCTCTTTTTCATTCGGAAAATCCGATGACTTCACATCGCGGATGTAGTTGCTCACAGCATTGCCTATTTCCTCATAGAGATTGGCGTACTGCCTGAGGAACCGCGGTTTAAACCCTTTGTTTATGCCCAGCATATCGTGTACTACGAGCACCTGCCCGTCGCAACGGGGCCCGGCGCCGATGCCAATGGTGGGGATACCGAGTGTATGTGTCACCTCGGCCGCAAGTGCCGCCGGTATCTTCTCCAATACCAGGCCAAAACACCCCGCTTCTTCCAATATCCTGGCGTCCGCTTTGAGTTTGTCGGCTTCAGCCTCTTCTTTCGCCCTTACGGTATAGGTGCCGAATTTGTAGATGGATTGTGGGGTTAGGCCCAAATGGCCCATCACGGGGATGCCCGCGTTGACGATGCGCTGTACCGTTTCCTGTATTTCGATGCCACCCTCCACTTTCAGTCCGTGCGCTCCCGTTTCCTTCATCACGCGCACGGCAGCTTTCAGAGCATCGCTACTATCGCCCTGGTAGGAGCCAAAGGGCAAATCCACAATCACTAGCGCACGCTTGGCGGCACGTACTACGGCCGATGCGTGGTACATCATCTCTTCGAGCGTGATGGGTACGGTGGTTTCATAGCCCGCCATCACATTGGCGGCAGAGTCGCCCACGAGGATGATGTCGATGCCCGAATCATCCAAAACTTTAGCCATGGAATAGTCGTAGCCAGTGAGCATTGCAATCTTTTCACCACGGCTTTTCATCTCCCGGATGGTATGGGTGGTGATGCGCTTGATTTCCTTGTTTACAGACATAACGCAAACGTAGTAAAAAAACGCCAAATGGTTCCAGCATTGTTTAGGTTAAAACCGCTATTACCGGAACACACCTGTGGTGCCTGCCCGTATTCGGTCTAGCTGATTTTTTTGACGTTTGCCGCCTGCGGGCCGCGCTGGCCTTTCACGATGTTGAATTCGATGCGGTCGTCTTCGGCGATGGGCTCGGTCAGGTCGTTTACGTGGAAAAATATACGTTCGCCGGTCATTCCGTCATTGATGAAGCCATACCCTTTGGATTCGTTGAAATACGCTACGCGACCGGTACGCATACCGTCGGCGTCTTCGATGTCTTCGAGTTTAGGCGTGCTGATCATGATCTCTTCTGCCGATACCGGTTTGAGTTTCTTTGGGTCGGGTGGGGTGGTTGTGATGTTGCCGTACTCATCTACGTAAGCGAGCATGTCATCCAAGCTCTTACCTTTGTTAGATGCGCCAGCCTGCCGTTTTTCTTCACGGCGCAGTTCCTTTTCTTTTTTCTTCTGTTGTCGTTTCTTGGCGTTTTCTTTTTTACTGAATGTCTCTTGTGATCTTCCCATTGATGATTTTAAATTAAACAATTCTATCGGGGTCAATACCGCATTTCGATGGCTTGCAAGCTGGGGTGGGGAGCAACAACGAAAGGTAATAACTTGGCCCTTTGCGCAAAGGTACAAAATACTATTGGATAACCAAAGACGGGAGAGTGCGGAGTTGACGAATTGTTTCTACCTTTAGCGGCTGGACGTAAATACAGCAATCTGCAGGGCAATGACAGGTAAGAAAATCATCATCATCGGGGCGAGTTCCGGCATTGGCCGGGCGTTAGCGGCTGTTTTTGCAGCCGGGGGTTATATGGTGGGCATTACCGGGCGGCGCGAGGCATTGCTACGCGAAATAGCGGCCGGCCGGCCTGCCAGCTATCATACTGCCGCGTTCGACGTGACAGACACCGCAACGAGCATTGCTCATTTGCAAACACTTGCTGCGGCCATGGGTGGTGTCGATACCATCGTGATCAGTGCCGGAAGTGGTGATACCAATGCGGCATTGGATTTCGGGATCGAACAGCGGATGATTGATCTCAACGTACGTGCCTTTACCCAATTGGCCGATTGGGCGTTCAACTATTTCAAAGGGCGTGGCGACGGGCATTTGGCGGCCATCACTTCCGTGGCCGGGATGCGGGGTAGTAGACAGGCGCCCGGCTACAGTGCCAGCAAGGCCTACCAAATCAACTACCTGCAGGGGCTGCGGCAGAAGGCGCGAAGCGAGCAGTTGGATGTGGTGGTGACGGATATCTGCCCGGGCTTCGTGGATACGCCGATGGCCAAATCGCCCACGCGGTTTTGGGTGGCGCCGGTCGGTAAGGCAGCCTTGCAGATTTACCGGGGGTTGCTAAAGCGGCGCAGCGTGGTTTACGTCACACGGCGGTGGCGGGGTGTCGCCTGGCTCTACCGCTGGCTGCCCGGGTGGGTGCATAGGAGGCTGTAACGGATGCTTGGTGCATAAGTAGCCTGTCGGGGTGGTTGTTTTGCGGGTGCATATATGCGGATGAGCCTTCCGTTGGGGTGTCTGCCGGTAAGGGTTTGCCACGTAAGCTGTCGGTGGTCAGGCTGTCTGTCATTAAACTGTCCGCAATCACCGTATCCTTTACCGATCGATCCTTCGCTACGCTATCCGGTGGTGGTACGGGTAGTTCCACGCGCGTCGAATCATTGGCAATCGGCCGTCCTCCCGTAGGGGGCTGCTCTCCGGCAGTTGTTGAGTCGGTCGGTACTACCAACGCCGCATCCGCGGGTGGCCGCCGGCGTGTCAACAGGTCCTCTTTCGACGTGGGCCGATCGCCGGGCTTCCACACAAACCCGTTGAGGATTTCCGCTTCCTGCGGAACCAGAAATATGGGGTATACCTTTCCTTCCGGCCGGTGTATCGGCGTAAATTCCACGATCTGGTTGCTATCTACCACGATCTTGATCCGGCTGCTCCTATTGTGGTACATATTTGTGTAGACCTGCTCCTTTTCATCGGCCATATAGTAGATGCTCTCCGCGTTGCCATCCACAAACATGCGGTCCAGTGCATTGCCGGTGAAAAAACCGGTAATCCGGCGGCCTTTCACTTGGTTGTACTTGCTCGAATCCAATTGCGTATTCACCATGAAGGCGTTGCCCAGCAAAATCATGTTGTCCAACTGTTCGTTGCGCACTTGCATGAAAATCGTGTCCGAGGTCATCTGCGACCCTTGGGCCCAGATCATCGGTCGACCGAAAAAGCGCATCATCGAGTCGGGGTAACCATAGTATACCGAATCTGCTACGGCCTGTAAATCCGATTTGAACAACCGCACGTTGTAATAAGCCTTTATAATCCGTGTTTTGGCAGTGTCATTGCCCAGTGAGTCGGACGGAATCGTATCTGTCGCGGACGGACGCGAAAGTGCCGCAATGGCACCGGCCAGGAGGCTGTCTGCTTCACCCCCTGAAGGAATGAGGGCCCGCTCCCGCAACACACTGTCGGCCACAAGACTTCGTGCCAGTGCATCATGGCCGAGCTGCGTGCTAAGCGGCACGGCCTGTACCCGTTCAATGTGGGTAGCCAGTAGCGCGGAATCGGTTGCGGTCTCTTGGTGAGCGATTACGGTATCTTTTCGGGTTACCGTGTCTCTCAGCGTCGTAACCATACTGTCGGGCCCTGCACGGAGCGAATCGATGGGCACCCCCTCGACGGTATCTGCCAAGGTTGCGTCGATACTGTCCGCTGATGGCGCATCGGTACGTGGAGGGCGGGCCAGCGTACGCGTACCGCCGTCGCCCGGCGGTGCGAAGTCGTCCAGACTGCCGAAATCACCACCATCCCCCAAATCTTCGCCAAATTCCTCATCGGTATATTCTTCGAGTTCACCACCCCCTCGATCCAGCTCAAAAACCCTCGGCACGTAATCTTTGAGAAAGATCAGCCGGGAAAATAGGGTGTCGGCGGTGAGGTAGATGGTATCCACGGCCGGTGGCGCGGCTTGCGGTACCGCCAAACTGTCCGCGGGTAGGGGGCGTAGATCAGCACTATCGGCAATCAGGCTGTCTGGTCGGGCGTGGAGGCTATCCACCGTGGTGCTATCATTGCGGGTCACGGTCATCACCAGTGGGTTGCGGGTCATCGTGATTGACTCATCTGCCCGGTTATACACACCCTCGCCACCATAGCTGAAATACTGGTCGGCCGTATCGATAAAGACGACATTCTGCACGGCCCGGCCGTTGCCGGATATGCCATCGTAATAAATACTATCACCGCGCAAAAACCTGCTTCCTTCGGTATACAGGTTATTCCGGTCAAACCATGCCTGTTCGGTTTCCGTATTATACTCACCGCGTTCGGTGTACATGTTTTCGCCGTCGTTGCCCTTGATGTTGGTGGGTCCGTAGAAGTAGGTCACCTTGGTGCCCGAGTTATACCGCATCGTATCGGTATAGATTTTCACATCGGGCGTGCGCACAATGACATCGTAGCGGAAATAAGCGTCTTTCGTATTGTCGAAGTAATAGGCGTTCTTGCTGGTAATGGTATCGGTGGTATTGACGATGCGGCCCCCTCCGGTATACGTGCCCACACTGCTTTTCATGTTGTAGGTGAGGTAATTTGTGGTAAGTACCGAGTTGCCGTCTACCATCCGTACATTGTTTGTGAGGGTGGCTAGCTGCGTTTCGGCCACGTACTGCAGCTTATCGGCGTAGATTACCGTGCCATTTGGCTGTGTGATGATCACTTTGCCGAAGGCGTCGAAAAATTGCCGCCCTTCGTCGTCGTTGTATAGGTAACCACTGTCGGCGGAGAGGGTAGAGCCGTGGTGCTCGTAGACCGGCCGGTAATTGATCATGCGGCCCGTGGTGGCGTTCAGCCGGCTATGCGATGACGATAAAAGCCGCAGCTCATCCCGCTGTTGCGCGTGCAGTGCAGCGCAACATAGGGTGACAGCATATATCAGCGATAGCCATTTTTTCACGGCGGTAAAAATAGCTAAAATGGGTGGTATTCCCCATCATCACCGAGGCGGATGTTGATGATACCTGATTTTTCGATTTCAGGGTGTCGCTTGTAAAGCCTGTTTTCCATCACATCCACATCTTGGGAAAAGTCATCTGTAATTTCTACTATTTCGGTGTAGTCAAAGAATGCAGAGAGGGCTTTGTCGTTATATAGCCGTTCCGCAAAAGTAATGGGTTGCCATTCTTCGAGGAGATTTTGATGGTCCCGGTCGAGGGAAACTGTATCCACGCTGGCTTCGTCATACCGTTGGTAGATTTCATGCAACTGCCCCTCAGCGAAAGCCTCAAACCAAGCGTCAAATTCTTCGGACGTATTTATGAATGCATTGTACTCTTCCTTGCACCGGGACATCTCGCTGCCAAGCGCAGCCATATCATCGGCTATACGTTCCTTGTTTGTCCGGAAATCGTCCATATCGATGTGGAACACGCCACTGTTGTCTAATGGGCGGGCATGTACGGATTCGATGATTCCGGCCACGGCTTGCAGCAGGTGTAGCCGCTGTCGGTATGGCGATATTGCGTAGATGATTTCATTCGTATGCGCGATGGCCTTATCCAACCGGTACTCATACTCCTCGCGCATGTTTTTCAGCCGCCACACCTCGTCATGCAGGTGGATATATTTCGCTAGCGTTTCTTTTTCCCATTCAGGCTGTGGCCTATCGGGATGATACCGCAGCTCGATGGTACGGAGCGGATGGTGGGTGATGGTTTTTTCCATGGGTTCATCAATTGCAGCAAAAGTACAGAAAAAAAGACGGCACCCCATTTCTGAAGTGCCGTTAAATTGTTAGTTCAAGAAATTCCGCTGATGTTGGCTTGCGGGTGGGCGGCCCGCATCGCTCAGCGTCAGATTACAATGGCTGTTACCTTTTCGCCGTAATTCACCGAATTGGGGTCGTTGTCTATGTAGGCGCCCCGGAATTCATATTCGGCAAACTGCTGCAAGCCGGATATGACCGTTTGGGACGCGTGGGCGGTCACTTCGGTCCACGCGTCGCTGCTCCCGGCCAGGCGGTAACCATAACGGTAAGACCGTGCCCAGGGGTGTCGTTTCATTTTCAGTGCCACGCTACATGAACCGAGTGAGCCGCTCTTTGCAACGAAGTCGACTGGTTGCGGGCACCGGCCCCGCGGTTGGCGCGCCTTCGTATGATTGAACCCGGCTGCGAGGATTGTCGCCGGGTCGCCCATCGCCACTTGTTGTACCGAAAGTGCGAGCGAGTGAAGCGTGTTCTCCAATTGGCTGCGTACCTGGTCGCGCACGGTGGTGGCATGCTTGCCCCCGCGCACCGCGTCGGCCACGGCGGCACGGTAATTTGTCAGGTTTGTTTCCAATACCGTTAGTTCGGGTACCGGAGTGGGGAAAAGTTCATTCCCCGTCATCTTGAGGAGTACGTTCTCGGCCACTTGGTCGAGCATCTCAACACTCATCTTTGCGAAATTTACTTTTGCTTTGTAATACATTGTCTAATGTTTTAAAAATGAATAATTTGTTTATTAACTCTCAGTTTGGGTTGATCGTGTCCACGGGGGTGCACATTTAGGTTGGTTTGCTGAGAATGCAGCGGTTGTTGGTTGATTGGGATGGGAACTGTTGTTCCGGAGAGGGCGCCGTGTTTTCTGTCGAGCATCGGGAGTGCGCTCATGAGCTGGCGGGCTTCGCTCGTTAGCGTTAACGTTCCGCTCGTGAGTTCCACTTCTTCGCCCATGAGCTGGCGGGCATCGTTCGTTAGCGAGAACGTGCTGCTCATGGGTTCCACTTCTTCGCCCATGAGCTGGCGGGCATCGTTCGTTAGCGAGAACGTTCTGCTTATGAGGTCCATTTCTTTGCCCATGAGCTGGCGGGCTTCGCTCGTTAGCAGAAAGATTCCGCTTATGAGTTCCACTTCTTCGTTCATGAGCCGACGGGCTTCACTCGTTAGCGGAAGGATTCCGCTAATGTGTTCCATTTCTTCACTCATGAGCTAGCGGGCTTCGCTCATGTGCTGTAAGTTTTGGCTCATGTGCACAGCGATGTTGCTCGTCAATATTCCCCCCTTACGGAGGGGCGATTTAGTGAAAGCGGACGGCAATACTATTAAATAAGTCAAAGAACGATGCCCGCTATCCGCGTCTGGGAGAAAGGGACATATAGTAAAATTGGGGAATATTGAGGCAGCGTGTTAGCAGTATCGTGCCAAATTGAAAATCAGGCAACAGTAATTTTGGCACGATAATGATATTTTATGTGGTAAAAGTATGATAAGCAGGTTTTTATCTTTTCTTGTGCGGGGGGTGTCCGAAAAGGGCTTTATACTGTGTGGCGAAATAGGATGGGTGGTTGAAGCCTACTTTGGTCGCTACATCGCCCACGGGATGGTCAGTGTTTTTCAGTAGCTGGTGTGCCTTTTCCAATCGGGCGTGCAGTATCAGCTTCTGCGGTGTAGATTTCCCTTGGTTTTCAAACAGCCGGTAGAGGTTGCGGCGCGACAGGCCGACATCTCGCGCGAGGCCGTTTACGTCGAAAGTGGGGTCGGCTAGACGCGTCTGGATGAGTTCTTCGGCTTGGCGCAGCATGTCTTCGTCCAGTGTGGTGCGCGGCTCGGGCTGCGATGCCATTAAATTGGTATGATAGAGTTTAGCAGCCTGGTACAGGGCCTCTTTGCGCTGTATGTTGAGTGCAAACCCCCGTTTGTCGGTTTTGTTGAGTCGGTCCAGATACTTGTAGATGGTATAAGGAAGGAATCGGTAGGGGAGGGTACATACGGCGGCAGTGGGGTCTGCGGTCGCTGCCGCGAGTTCGGCATAGCGGCTGAACTCTGTTGCCAGCAACGGGATGGCCTGTTGCGAAAAGCCCATGCAATGCACGGTGGATGTTCCTTGCCCGGGTTGTACCTCAATGGGTCCTGCAGGTCCCAAAGCCGCGAAAGATGCAAAAGGAGGGATGTCGAGCGGGTTTTGCCCGTCCCCAAAGACCCATCGGGTTGCGTACTGGCCGTTTAGCACCAGCAGGAGGGTCCGGTCCGATAAGTGCAAAGTTGCCGCCGCATCGGCCGCCAACTTTGCCGCTACATAAAAGACCGTTGTACCGGCAAAAGCGCGCTCCGGCAAACAGGCTTCCCCGTTTACATATAACTTGAAATGATGGTCCGTCGGCTTCAAATGGCAATAGAGGTAGTGTTCGTGGGCTAAAATAGCAATCCCATGGCGAAAAAGCAAAGCGTGCATTGCCATCTATCCAATATCGCGTACCTTTGGCGGTATGAGCGTGCAGGAGCTATTTATCCGATACCTTGGTGAGCAGGCCCTCTGCCAACAGGGCGACCGTATATTGCTCGCCGTGAGCGGCGGAAAGGATTCGGTGCTGATGACCCATCTCTTTGCCAGCGCTGGGTATACCATTGGTATAGCCCACTGCAATTTCCGGTTACGTGGTGTAGAAGCCGATGCGGATGAGGCACTGGTAAGCCGCCTTGCACGGCAATTGGATGTGCCTTTTTATATCACGGCGTTCGATACGGCGGAACATGCGCAGTCCAATGGCATTTCCATCCAAATGGCGGCGCGCGACCTGCGGTACGACTGGTTGGAAACCATCCGGGCATCGCAGGGTTACGATTGTGTCGCGGTGGCGCAGCATCAGAATGATCATCTCGAAACCCTGCTTCTCAACCTCGTGCGCGGTACGGGCCTCAGCGGCCTCCGGGGCATCCAACCCAAGCGCGACCGTATCATCCGTCCGCTGCTGTTCCTCACGGCAGCCGAAGTGGCGGCCGAAGTGGGGCGGCAGGGATTGGCCTACCGTGACGATACGTCCAACTTCTCCACCAAATACGCCCGCAATAAAATCCGGCTGGAAGTCATCCCCAGGTTAAAGGAACTTAACCCTGCACTGGAGCAGACAATGGCCGCGAATATGGTCCATTTCACCGACGCCCATACCGCATTGCATCGCTATGTGGCGGAGCTGCGCGACCGTTTTTTTGTGCCGAAGCAAATAGATGGGGAGGAGGAGTGGCATATCCGCATCGCGGAGCTGACGACCCTCCATCCGCAGTTGTTCCTGTTATATGAGTTATTCAAACCCTACGGCTTTTCCGAGGCGGTACTGGCCGATTTGGCCAACGCATGGAACGGCATACCCGGCAAACAGTTTTTCTCGCCGTCGCATGTGCTGTATCTCGACCGCCAAACCGTGGTCATGAGACGACGGCGTGAGCCATTTGCTGACGAGGTGACGACCATCCATGAAGCCAGCGAGAGCATATGCTGGGGTGGGGCCCGCTTCGAGTTGGACTGGTCTATCGATACGGTCGTGAACACCGACCCCGACATCGCCCAGTTTGATGCCGACCTGATTGTCTTTCCCCTTACGATCCGCTCATGGCATGCTGCCGACGCCTTCCACCCGCTGGGGATGGGGGGCAGCAAGAAGCTGAGCGACTTCTTTGTGTCGTTGAAAATTCCGGTGTACCGCAAGCATCGGGTGCCCGTGGTGGTCAATGGCAACGGCGATATTCTTTGGGTAGCCCCTTATCGGATGGACAATCGCTATAAAATTACGGCCAAAACGAAAAAAGTGTTTACATTAGCACGTCTTTAATGCCATGGAGGAAAAACCGATTTACGTGGAAAACCAGTACCTGGGGCGCGATCGCGGCTGGCTCAGCGTACGGTTGGTACTTGCACTGTTCTGTTTCACCGCCTATTACATCAACATTGAACGAGAGAGCGAGAGCCAACTGTTCCTCTTGGTGGGCATTGCCATCCTGTTCGTTTCGATTGTGATGATGTATATGCTCCAGTACCGCATTACGGTGGAAGGGGGGAACGTGAAGCTGAGCGGGCTGTGGACCACCCGGTTGGTGAAGATCGATCTAAACAGCATCGTGAAGGTGGAACGCAAGCCGTACAGCAAGTTTTTCATCAACAACCCGGTCTATAACCTACATCAAAAAGGCCGGATAAAATTCTATGCGGGGGGCAAGGATGCGATATGGCTCACCGACCGTGACGGGTTGTTGTATATCATCGGTACGCAACGGCAGGTGGAACTCGAACAAGCCATCCTGAAAGCAAAAGCTACCGCGTAAATCGATAGTGACAAACTTGCATGTAAATCCATTTTTACGTAGGTTTGTATCAATATGGGATTACTGAAGTTTTTGGTCATCGCAATAGCCGTTATGTGGTTGGTACGTTTGGTAGCACGGCTGCTTTTCCCATGGGCGATGCGCAAGATGGCAGAAAAGGTGATGGGCAACGCCCAACAACAATACCAACAACGGAATACAACCTACCGCGGGGCCAACCCCAGCGAGCGGCGCCAGCCCGATGGCAAGGTACGTATAGATTACATGCCACCGCAAGACAAGCCGAAAAACGGAGCCAAAAATGCCGGTGAGTTTGTGGATTTTGAAGAAATCAAGTCGTCTGCTGAATAGCTGCCAATATGTGGCTGAAACAACTCGCTGTCCTTAATTTCAAGAATTACGCCGAGGCCACCCTGCATTTTGCGCCCGACGTGAATGCTTTTACCGGTGCCAACGGGGCGGGCAAGACCAATCTCTTAGACGCCATCCATTACCTGTCGCTCTGCAAAAGCTTCTTCAATCCGATCGACTCACAACAGATTCGACGGGACGCCGAGTGGTTTATGGTGCAGGGCGAATTTGACAAAGAGGGGCAACCGGATACCGTGGCATGCAGCCTTAAACGTAACCAAAAGAAACAGTTCAAGAAGAATAAGAAAGCATACACCCGCTTAGCGGACCATATCGGTCTGTTCCCGCTGGTGATGGTGTCGCCCAGCGACTCGGCCATCGTGACCGATGGGAGCGAGGAGCGCCGTCGTTTTGTAGACAATGTGATCTCGCAGACCGATCTTGCTTACCTCGACGGCCTGATTGCCTACAATAAATGCCTGGCCCAGCGCAACAGCCTGCTGAAACAGGCGGCAAAAGGCGGTCTATTGGATAGCAGCCTGCTCGAGGTGCTCGATATGCAGCTGGTCGAACTGGGCGTGCCTGTTTTTGAGAAGCGGCAAGCGTTCATGGCCGAATTTATCCCCGAGTTCGATAGTCACTACCGGTTCCTTACCGAAACGGCCGAAACGGTGTCGCTCGTATATGAATCGCAGTTATTGCACGGGTCGTTTGCCGTGCTACTGGAGCAGCGCTTGGGGCGCGACCGCCTGCTAGAGCGGACCACCGTGGGTATCCATAAAGACGACCTGCTTTTTGCCATCCATGGCGATATGCCGCTAAAGAAATTCGGTTCGCAGGGGCAGCAGAAGTCGTTCCTGATCGCGCTAAAGCTGGCCCAGTACAGTTTCCTGTACCGTAAGAAAGGGTTCAAGCCGCTGCTGCTGCTGGATGACATCTTTGACAAGCTGGACGACCAGCGCACGCGCAAGCTGATGCAGATGGTTTCGGCCGATGATTTTGGCCAGATATTCCTAACCGATACGGATTCCGCGCGGATAAACCGTATCTTTGAGGAGATAAACCGGCGTGTGCGTATTTTTGATATCAGCAACGGCACGGCACAGCAACTGGGACAGGATGAGCAGGGGTGACGATATGACCATCAAGGAAGCCATCGAGAAGATGCTCGAGGTATACAAACTGCGCCGTAAGTTTGATGAAACCGCTTTGGTAGCTGCCTGGCCGCAACTGATGGGTAAAGCGATTGCGAACCGTACCAAGCAACTTTATATCCGTGATAAGAAGCTGTTCGTTAAAGTGGAATCGGCGGTCATCAAAAATGAATTGGTGCTGATGCGGTCGCAGATTATCGGTCGTCTAAATGAACATGTGGGGCAGGTGGTCATCGAAGACCTCGTTTTACTCTGACGACGGCACGGAAAGGATGAACCCCACACCGTAACTATTCTCGATCCGTATGCCCGAAGATGAATACCGTAACAGTTTGCGTAGCCGCGATATGAACACGTCGAGGCTGCGGCCCATAAAGTAATCGTTTTCCCCCCAAAACCTGATCAGTAAATCCTCCCGTTTCACAATGGTGTTGCGATGGGTATATAGGTACTCCAGCAGTTCGGCCTCCCGGAGCGTTACCGTAGTTTTAACGCGGCCATCCACCGAAAGGCTCAGCGACTCTTTATTGAGCGTGATATTGCCTATTTCGATCGTATCGGTGACTGGTTCGGCTTCCATTACCACGCTCTTGCGCCGTACAATGTTGCGGATACGCAATACCAACTCGTCGATATCGAAGGGTTTGGTAATATAGTCCATGGCCCCCATATCCAATCCCAGCAACCTGTCCTGCTTTTCCTTGCGTGCGGTAAGGAATAGGAAATAAGCATTCCTGTCGTGGGTCAGGATGCGTTGGGCTAGGTCAAAGCCGTTGAAATCGGGCAATTGGATGTCAATGATGACCAAGCTGTACGCCATTTCCTGCCGCAGGTATTCTTGGTAGGCGCTTTTGCCGTCCAAGCACCAGGTGACGTCGAAATTCATCGCCTCCAGGTACTGTTTGGTTACATTGCCCAGATCCACTTCGTCTTCTATGTATAGTAATTTCGGGTTCATTGCGTGCGCTTGCGTTAGTGGGGGATGTGAATGGTGAACTGGCTGCCTACGTCCCCTTTGCTCTCCACGGAAAGTTTCCACCCGTGGCTTTTGATGCATTGGTAGGTGTAATAAAGCCCCAACCCGAGCCCGGGGATGTGCTGGGCCCCTTGTTTCTGGAAACGGTAGAACTTTTCGAACACATGCGCTATCTCCTTGTCGGGGATGCCCGTGCCATTGTCGGCTATCCGTAGTTTGATGGTGTTTTCATCCAGTGTGGTATCCACGGTGATCCGTTTCTGTTCGCTGTGGTTGTATTTGATGGCATTGTCAAACAGGTTGAACAGCATCGTGGTGAAAAAAAACTTGTTGAGTTCTACATGGAGCGGTGCCGAAACGGTGTGCAGGCCCACCGCGGTATTTTGCACGGATAGCTTTACATTGTAGTCGGTAACGAGCTCGGCCAGCAACTGGTTGAGCTCATGTGGCTCCTTCTGTAGGGTGGAGTTGTCCATGGTGGTGATATCCATCACCTGGTCGAACAGCTTCTGCAGGCGGAGCGATTGCCGCTCGATGATCTTTGTGAGTGGCTTGATGTTTTCCGCGTTGGCGAGGATACTGTTATTCTGCATATTCTTGTTCGCAACGATGATGGTAGAGAGGGGCGTGTTGAACTCGTGTGTAATGCTATTGACGAAATCGGACTTCATCTCTGCCAGTTTTTTTTGGCGAAGCCAGTTGCGGTATGTAACGTAGTATATAGATACTACACAGCCGATAGCGAACAGTGCGAGCAGGAATGTGGGCATCATCAATTTCACGATGCGCCATGTACGGTTACGGTGGTCCGCATGCAGCGAGAACGACATCCAGTAGTTATAGTCTTCCGCGTTGCTGACCGTGATGCTGGTTATTTCATTTTGCGGTAAAGGGGTATGGAGATAGCCGCCAATACGGACACCCGCACGGGTATTCAGGGAATCCGGCAGAAAGGGCGGCGGGTCGCTGGCGTGATAGACATTTACGAGCATCATGTTCTTAAAAACCAGCTGGATGGCATTGATGGTAAGCAAATATTCGAAGTCCTCGTCAATTTGATATTCTGCTTTGATGGCTGCAAAAAGGCTATCCATGGTGTTGCCCTTGCGGAGCGCAACGAACATGCTGTCTAGTATAAGGTTCTTTTCGTGTTCAAAGATATCGGGCCCGCGGTGGTAAGCTGCTTCCAGCGCATGGATGTTGTTCATCAGGTAGCGGTTGATGATGGTTACGCCGCCCGGAAACACCTTGTCGTTGCGGATACGCTGGGTGTAGCGTTCGTCAATGAGGTTTTTTTCGACCGCCTGGTATTGCTTATCGTTCAGTTTGAATGTATTGAAGGTAAGGTAGAACACCACCGAAATCAATAGGATGAGCCCCAGTAATGAAACACCTTTATGTGCCTTCAACGAATACCGCATGCGTTTACCAGATTGACCGTTGTGTTAATATGAGCGAATATAGCAATGAAATCACAAGAATAAGCGTTGCACGACGGCTTGTTTGAATTTCATTAACATTTCGTTGGGTATTCGTTAACAGACGACAAAGGGCTAATGTATTATTTTTGTTGCGGTAGATGTAATTGTACCCTATTAAAACAAAATATATCCAAGTGCCGGGATGGGCGACTTTTTCATAATAAAAGTTGCCCATTTCGATTTATAAACAAATTCGATGCTAAACAACATGGTAACGACGCGCCCTTTCATTGTTGGCTTGCTATCCCTGGTTTTCCAGCTTGGTTTGATTTCAGGCAATATGTCTACACGTACGATCCCAGTCGACCGGAGTGGTGGCCCCCTGGCTGATACCTTGATTCGAGATGGGTTTGAATTGGTGTTTATCCAACAGGACGCAAAGTTTGACACCAACATATCCAGAAAGCTGCAGGAAGTTTTTTTCAGCGTGTATCCGCCGTTGGTGGCAGCATTTAATCCCGAAGCGGTACATCGGGTAACGCTGACCATCGATACGGCTTATGACGGCGTGGCCTATGCGCACGATGGCCAGGTCGTGATCAGCCAAGCCTGGTTGGAAGAGAAGCCGGACGATGTGGATGTGGTGACCCACGAAGTGATGCATATCGTGCAGGCATATCCATCGCACAGCGGGCCGGGCTGGCTGGTGGAGGGGATAGCGGATTATGTGCGCCATAAATATGGGATAGATAACGCCAGCGCAGGGTGGTCTTTGCCCGACTTGCGAGACGACCATCATTATACAAACAGCTACCGGATTACCGCACGCTTCTTGGATTGGATTGAAACCGTACGGAAGCCCGGGTTCGTGAAGGTGCTCGACGGGGCTTTGCGCAACCGAACTTATACGGATGGTATCTGGAAAGCACAGACCGGACTGGACCTGGATGGGCTTTGGGCTGCGTATGCCGCGGCGACCAAAGATGCCCGTACACAGTCTGCCGACAGCTTGATTCGCTATGTGCGGCCACTCATCGGTACGGCCAAAATGGGGCACACGTTTCCCGGTGCTACGGTGCCCTTCGGTGCGGTGCAACTCAGCCCCGATACAGATACGATTCCCTATGCGGTGGATGGCAGATATAATCCCGATGTCTATACCTACTGCGCGGGGTACCAATACGACGATCCCACCATCGTCGGTTTCAGCCATACCCACTTCAGTGGAACCGGACACTCCGATTTGGGCGACTTCCTGATCATGCCGACGGCAGGTGCCTTGCAGCTCAACCCGGGTACGGCGGGGGATCCGCAGACCGGATTCCGGTCGGCATACAGCCATGACAATGAAACCGCCGGTGCAAATTATTACCGGGTAAAGTTGGATGATCACCAGATTACCGCGGAACTGACCACCGCCATGCGGACGGGTTTCCACCGGTATACTTTCCCGGCGGAAGAAGAGGCACACATCATCCTTGATTTGATGCATGGCATCTATGATTACGGCGACAAGACCGTATGGACCGTGGCCCGGGTGCTGAATGACAGTACGGTGGTGGGTTATCGCCAAACCAACGGGTGGGCCCGTACGCGAACCGTGTATTTTGCCATGTCTTTTTCCAAACCGTTCAAATCATACGGCAGCCGGAATTTCGAAGCCACCCCGGTATACCGCGGGTTTTGGCGTAAATTTGACCAGAACGACAATTTCCCGGATATCGCGGGCAAGAAGTTGCGCATGCATTTCGACTTTGACGTGGAAGCCGACGAGCAAATCCAGGTAAAGTTTTCGCTGTCGCCGGTAAGCATGACCAATGCGGTGGCCAATATGGAGGCCGAAATCCCGCATTGGGATTTCGACCGCGCCAAACGCGAGGGACAGGGATTGTGGGAAAAGGAGCTGCGGCGCATTGAGGCCACGTTACCCACGGAGGCCGATTACGTCAATTTCTATACGGCGATGTACCATGCGGCGCTGATGCCTACGGTATACATGGATGTAAACGGCCAGTATAAAGGCCTGGACTACGAGGTGCACACTGCCGATGGGTTTACCAATTACACCTCATTGTCGTTGTGGGATACGTTCCGGGCCTTCCATCCTTACCTCAACATCGTTAACCCGTCGCGCAATGCTGATATCGTGGCTTCCATGATGGCGCATTACGAACAAAGTGTATTGAACATGCTGCCCATCTGGTCCCATTATGCCAATGACAATTGGTGCATGAGTGGCTACCACAGTGTGTCTGTCGTTGCCGATGCTATCATCAAGGGCGTATATCAAGGCGATCCGGAGGCAGCGTTGGATGCGTGCGTAGCGACGGCAAACCAGCGCCGCTACGAGGGTATTGGCGAATACATCGATAAGGGGTATATCGCCGACGAAACCAACGGTACATCCGTTTCCAATACCTTGGAATATGCGTACGACGATTGGTGCATCGCCCAGCTGGCGAAGCACCTTGGACGGCACGACGTGTACGATACGTTCATCCGGCGGTCTGAAAATTGGCGTAACCTATACGATGCCTCCATCGGCTTCATGCGGCCGCGGCATGCCGATGGGACCTTCAGAAAGGCGTTTGACGTGCTTGAAACCCATGGGCAGGGATTCATCGAGGGCAATACGTGGAATTATAGCCTCTATGTACCCCACAATCCCGCAGGGCTGATGGAGGTGATGGGGGGCAAAGGCCGGCTCTCGCGCTACCTCGATTCGCTGTTTACCATGCACCTGCCCGACAAGTTCTTTGCCCATACGGAAGACATCACCCGCGAGGGTATCATCGGTAACTATGTGCACGGCAATGAGCCGGCGCACCACGTAGCTTACCTGTACAACATCACCGGCGAGGCATCGAAAACGCAGGAGCGGGTGCGCATGATACTCGAAAACCAATACCACAATGGTCCCGATGGACTGGGGGGCAATGATGATTGCGGGCAGATGAGTGCTTGGTATCTGTTCAGCAGCTTGGGCTTCTACCCGGTATCGCCGGGGTCGGACGTGTACTGGCTGGGCAGTCCGCTGGTAGAATCGGCCACCATCAACCTCGAAAACGGGAAAACATTCACTGTGGAAGCCATTAACCAAAGCGATAAAAATGTGTATGTGGAGCAGGTGACACTCAACGGGAAGCCCTTGGCAGGTTACCAGTTGACGCACAGTGATATTGTCAATGGAGGCCAGCTGGTGTTCACGATGGCCGATAAGCCCAATAAAAAGCGCTAGCCCTGCATATACTTACGTCCCAGGTTCCGAAGGATAACATAGCCGATGATACCCGAGATCGCCGACGCGATGAGAATGGCAAACTTTGCTTCGATTTGGTGATAGGCGTCGTCAAATGATAACAGGGCGATAAATATCGACATGGTAAACCCGATGCCGCCCATAAGACCCATGGCGAGTATCTGGAGCCATTTGGTGCCCCGGGGCAGTTCGCTCAACCTTAATTTGACCGAAATCCAAGAAAAGAACGTGATTCCAATGGGTTTGCCGATAAACAAGCCGGCGATGATGCCCATACCTAGTGGACTGGCAAGGCCGTCCATCATGCTGCTCTCAAACCGGATGTTGGTATTGGCCAGTGCGAACAGTGGCATGATGATGAAGTTTACCGGCGTGCTGATGGCATGTTCCACGGTTTGGATGGGGGAGTGGCCCGCCTTGCGGCCCTTGATGGGGAGGGCCATAGCCGTAAGTACCCCAGCGATGGTGGCATGGATGCCCGAATGGTGGATGAAATACCACATAAAAACGCCGGGGATGAGGTATAGCCAGATTGATTTGACGCCAAGGCGGTTCAGGAACATCATGACCGTGAATATACCGAGCGCATACAGTAGGTAGGTGCCGTGGAGCTCCGCGGTGTAGAAGATGGCGATGACCAGGATAGCGCCCAGGTCGTCTACGATAGCCAACGCCGTTAAGAACACCTTCAGGGCGATCGGTACCCGTTTGCCCAAGATGGATAAGATACCGATAGCGAAGGCAATGTCTGTTGCCATCGGGATACCCCAACCATGGGCGGTCTCCGTACCTGCATTCAATAGTGCGTAGATACCTGCCGGAACCAACATGCCCCCTAGGGCAGCGAATATAGGTAAGGATGCTTTCTTGGCCGACGAAAGTTGGCCGTGGGCCAGTTCTTGTTTGATTTCGATGCCCACCATCAGAAAGAAGATTGCCATCAACCCATCGTTGATCCAGAGGAGTACGGGGTATTTGAGCTGAACCTGCGGTGTTTCAAATCCGATTGGCTGTTCAAGGAGTGATTCAAACCCCGGCCCCCATGCAGAATTGGCAATGATGAGCGAGATGATCAAAAAGACCAGTAAGGCGATTCCGCTTGCTGAGTCGGCTTCAAAAAACTGCTTGATTTGTTTGCGCATCTTGGAGTAGTAGTTATCGTTTAAATATAATTTCCGTACCGTTACATAAAGAGGTTGATATCCCCTTTGCCTTCACGGATGATTTCGAAATCGCCCGAAGTAGTATCTACAACTGTTGAGGCAATGTTCCCGCCGTATCCGCCGTCGATGACGATATCGACCAGATCGCCGAACTTCTCGTGGATGAGCTCGGGGTCGGTAGAATATTCCACGATCTCGTCCTCGTCGTGGATAGATGCCGATACGATGGGATTGCCCAACTCATGTACGATTTCGCGGGCGATGAGGTTATCGGGTACCCGGATACCTACCGTTTTCTTCTTTGAGCTCAGCAGCTTGGGCACTTGTCCGCTGGCATTGAAGATGAACGTGAACGGACCCGGCAGTGCCTTTTTCAGTACCCTAAAGGTGGTGGTGTCAAAAGGCTTGGTATACTGGGCGATGCCGGTGAGGTCATAACAGATGAATGAGAGATTCGCTTTTTCGGGCTTTATGCCCCGCAGCTCACAAATGCGCTCGATGGCCTTGTGGTTGTTGATGTCGCAACCCAGGCCATACACCGTATCGGTAGGGTAGATAATCAGTCCACCACGCCGCAATACCGCCGCCACCTGCTGGATGGCTTTGGGATTGGGGTTCTCTTCGTAGATACGTAGTAACATCGTTAATTAGTTGAACGCGGGTTATTAAACGCGGATCTCGTCTGAGCCGAGACAGATGACACGGATTTCACAAATTTCGCGGATTAAAATCCGTGGAAATCCACCCAATCCGTGTTACCTGTCCATTAACCATTAAAACTCCGCATTGTTCGGCGTTCGCGGGAACGGGATGACGTCGCGTATGTTGGTCATCCCCGTTACGAACAGCACGAGCCGTTCGAAACCTACGCCGAATCCCGAATGCGGTGCCGTGCCGAATCGGCGGGTATCCAAGAACCAGTCCATTTCTTTTACTGGTATATCCATCTCTTCCATACGCTGCATTAATTTGTCCAAACGCTCTTCCCGTTGCGAACCGCCCACCATCTCGCCGATGCCCGGGAAGAGGATATCCATGGCCCGTACCGTACGGCGCCCTTCGGCGTCAGGCTCGTTCTGCCGCATGTAAAATGCTTTGATGTCTGCCGGGTAATCCGTGAGGATAACCGGTTTCTTAAAATGCTTTTCTACCAGGTACCGCTCGTGTTCGGACTGGAGGTCGGCGCCCCAGCCCTCGATGATATATTTGAATTGTTTCTTCTGATTGGGCTTACTGCGGTGGAGGATGTTGATTGCCTCTGTATAGGTAAGCCGCTCGAAGCTGTTTTCCAAACAGAAATTGAGCTTGGCTACGAGGTCCATTTCAGACCGTTCGTTTTGGGGCTTGTTTTTCTCTTCCTCAAGCAGACGGCCCCGTAGGAACTCGATCTCATCGGGGCAATGGTCAAGGGCGAAACGGATTACATATTTAAGCAGTTCCTCCGCCAGGTCCATGTTATCTTCCAGTTCATAGAACGCCATTTCGGGTTCGATCATCCAAAACTCGGCCAAGTGGCGGGTGGTATTGGAGTTTTCGGCCCGGAAGGTAGGACCGAAGGTGTAAATGTTTCCCAGTGCCATGGCGGCGAGTTCGCCTTCCAATTGGCCCGATACGGTAAGATTTGTGGGCTTTCCGAAGAAATCCTCCCGGTAATCCACTGACCCATCGGGGTTGCGAGGTGTATTGTCAAAATCGAGGGTCGTTACCTGAAACATTTCGCCGGCACCTTCGGCATCGGAACCGGTGATGATGGGCGTGTGCAGGTATACAAAGCCGCGCTCGTAAAAGAACTGGTGTATGGCGAAAGAGAGTGCGGTACGTACCTTGAAGATGGCATTGAACGTATTGGTGCGGAAACGCAGGTGGGCAATTTCGCGTAGAAATTCAAGGCTGTGCTTCTTGGGTTGCAAGGGGAATTTCTCGGGGTCGCTATCGCCTAGTATTTCGAGTGTTTCGACCTTGATTTCCACACGCTGCCCCTTGCCCAACGATTCTACCAACGGGCCGGTTACCGCCACGGCCGCACCGGTGGTGATTCGTTTGAGCAACGCCTCGTCTGTGTTTTGGAAGTCGACAACAGCTTGGATGTTGCCTAGGGTTGACCCGTCGTTGATGGCGATGAACTGGTTGTTGCGGAATGTCCGCACCCATCCTTTTACCGTTATCCGCTGCCCGTATTCGGTAGCGTTCAGTAGGTCTTTTATACGTGTATGTTTCATTTATTGCTCCTTGCTGTTTGCTCTTCGTTCTTTGCTCCTCGCTACGTAGGGCTATGCTATAGTGTCGGTTTCACGCAAAGGGCGCAAAGATTTTTCTTTGTGGCCTTTGCGAATAAGCGTAGCGCCTTTGCGCCCTTTGCGTGAACCCTCATCAAAAGCAAAAACCCCCATATCAACTGGAGGCTTTGCTAGAAAATCTAAAATCGTCAATCTTGATTTGTAAATCACGCCAGTACCTTGGTGACCAAATCGGCGGCTTCTTTCAGCAAAATCGCGGAATACACCTCCAATCCGGATTCGTCAATCAGCCGTTTTGCCTCTTCGGCATTGGTGCCCTGCAACCGTACGATGATAGGAACCGGAATATCTCCGATTTCCTTGTAAGCGTCAATAACACCCTGCGCCACACGGTCACAACGGACAATGCCACCGAATATATTAATCAGGATTGCCTTCACATTCGGGTCTTTCAAAATGATGTTAAAGCCAGCTTTGACCGTCTGGGCGTTGGCTGTACCACCCACATCGAGGAAATTGGCAGGCTCGCCGCCGGCTAGCTTAATGATATCCATGGTGGCCATTGCCAGTCCTGCGCCGTTTACCATACAGCCTACGTTACCATCGAGTTTTACATAATTGAGGTTTGACTCGCCAGCTTCCACTTCCGTAGGGTCCTCCTCGGTAATGTCGCGCATGGCAGCGTAGTCCGGATGACGGAACAAGCCGTTTTCGTCCAGATTTACCTTGGCATCCACGGCCAATATCTTGTCATCGGATGTTTTCAGTACGGGGTTTATTTCAAACATCGACGAGTCCGTGGCTTCGTATGCCTTATACAGCGCGGCCACAAACTTGGTCATGTCTTTGAGTGCCCCACCACTGAGCCCCAAGTTAAAGGCGATCTTGCGCGTCTGGAAGCCCTGTAGCCCTACCTTCGGATCGATTTCTTCTTTGAAAATAAGGTGGGGTGTTTTTTCGGCTACCTCTTCGATATCCATGCCCCCTTCGGTAGAGTACATGATGATGTTCCTGCCACGGCCGCGGTCCAATAGTACACTCATGTAAAACTCCTTCGTTTCACTCTCTCCGGGGTAGTACACATCCTGCGCCACCAATACCTTGTTTACCCGCTTGCCTTCCGGCCCGGTTTGTGGTGTAATCAGTTGCATGCCGATGATGTCGGTAGCGCGTTGTTTCACTTCATCAAGGTTTTTTGCAAGTTTGACTCCACCGCCTTTACCACGGCCACCGGCATGTATTTGGGCTTTTACCACCACCCAGTCCGAGTTGTAGTCTTCCTTCAACTTCTTGGCTGCTTCTACAGCTTGTTCGGGCGTTTCGGCCACGATACCTTCCTGTACTCGAACGCCGAAACTTTTCAGTATTTGCTTACCTTGATATTCGTGAATGTTCATTTGTGTGAAATTTGGCGTAAAAGTAGCGTTTTAATCGGGAACGGTCAAGCCAAACCGCTAAAAATCCCTACCTTCGCAGCATGCTGCAAGCAACGGGCATATTCAAGTCGTACGGCGCACTGCCTATCCTTAAGGGAGTAGATCTGCACGTGGCTAAGGGTGAGATCATTAGCCTCGTGGGCGCGTCCGGTGCCGGTAAAAGCACCCTGTTGCACATCATCGGCACGTTGGACAAGCCCGATCGCGGCACGGTGTCCCTGTATGGTACGGATATCGGGACCCTTACCGCCAAACAATTGAGTGCGTTCCGCAACGAGCACATCGGTTTTGTTTTCCAGTTCCACCACCTCCTGCCGGAATTTACGGCGTTGGAAAATGTGTGTATCCCTGCCTACATCAAGAAGGTGGCCCCCAGGGAGGCCGAACAGCGGGCATCCGAACTATTGGCGCTGCTGGGTGTTGCCCACCGGAAGGACCACAAGCCCGGCCAGCTGTCTGGCGGCGAGCAACAGCGGGTAGCCGTGGCTCGCGCACTCATGAACCGACCGGCAGTTGTGCTTGCCGACGAACCCTCCGGTAACCTCGACTCGGAAAATGCCGCTGCGTTGCACCAGCTGTTCGTAGACCTCCGTAATCAACTCAACCAAACGTTCGTGGTGGTTACCCACAATGAGGAATTGGCCGGGATTGCAGACCGGGTGGTGCATATCAAGGATGGGATAATCGAACCGAACCAGCAATCACAGTGATCGTATGGCAAGCAGGGTATTAATTACACAGGGTACGCGGCCATTCGCCCAGCGCGTGGGTAGGTTGTTGCAGGCATCCTATACGGTGCAATTCGGCTCGGCAGACGAGGTGCCCGCTGTGTTGCTGCATACCGGGAACTACTTCCAACTTCCGGCCATAAATGCACCGGCTTTTGAACACGAGTTGCTCCGTACCTGCATGGACAACGGTATCGATACGCTGATACCGCTGGGTGAGAAAGAGATTCGGTTGCTCGTGCGGACGCAAGAACTCTTTGCCGAATATGGCATTGCCATATGGATACCCGATGTTGCACTGTTCGGCGAACTGGATGTGATCAGCCACCCCGATCGCCGCTGTCCGCTGGTGGTGCTCAACCGGGGTATGGCCGTGGCCGGCGGGCAACAGCATGCCTATCCCGATACGCTATCGGGTGTATTTGCGGAGCTGGGCCCCACCGATGGATTGGCGTTGTGCTGTGTGGCCGATTGATTTGGCGAAATGTACTCCGTGGTTCCGCTGAAATGAAAACCGCGTTAAACCAATCCGATTATTTTTAATCAAACCGATATATGTTGACATATGCTGATATAGACGGTGGCAAAAAAGCACTGCTCTTTGAAGTGGACGATGTGCTGTTTCCGAAAAAGGACTATTTGCTACAGGTATATTACCTCTTTGCCCACCTGTTGGAATATACGGAAACCGTGCCGCCCGCGGCGGAGCTCACCGTTTTTTTGAAGACGGCCTACGAGCACCACGGCGAAGCAGGACTTTTTGACCGGGCAGCGGAAGCATTCGCCATCGATACCAAGTACCGGACACAGTTTGAACGTATACACCTCACCGCGCAGCTTCCTGCGAAGCTGCTGCTCTATCAAGCCATGCTTGACCTCATGCGCACAGCAGGCCGGCACGGGAAGCAGCTGTTGATTTTTACGGATGGTGACCCCACCCTGCAGTTGAATAAACTCCGTCATGTGGAATGGAACGGGCTGGACCGCTTGGTGAAAGTGTATTTCCAAGCAGAACTCCGGGCGAAGGGCCACGAGCCACTTGACTATTTATTGCAGGAAAACGGACTGCAAACGGGGGACGTGCTTTATATCCACGCTGGAGGAAGTCCGAACCTTGCAGCGGCCAATGGGGTGGATCGCCTCGCCGCCGGTCGTTTTTTTGAACCCCCCACTATTTCGTCCACCCCTCAAACCGATAACATATGAATAGGGCCCCATTAACGCGTTTTGCCATCATATTGCTCATTTTAGGCGTCGTTGCCGGTTGTAACCGGGAAACCATGGTGCCTGTGCTGGAGCGGCCTTCCCGGCCGGACACGGATGAAGATCTGCTGAAAGACTCCGTTTATCACTTCACCTATGGATTCTATTTATGGCAGGCCGACCTGCCCGATTGGTTTGGGGACCTCCGCGGCCATACACGGAAGTACAACTCGGCGGATGCAGTGCTGGAAACGCTGAAAGGATATGCCCGTGACGAGGAGGGCAATCCGTACGACCGATTCAGCTTTCTGGATAGATGGGGGACGGTAGATGCGGAAATACAACAGGGGTATGCGGGTAGCTTTGGGCTCGACGTGCGATACAACAATGACACCGACCTCTATGTGAAAAAAGTGGATGCTGGCTCGCCGGCCTACCAGCAGGGAATACGGCGCGGCTGGCGGGTCCTGCAGGTAAACGGAACCAGCGACCTGTCGCTGACGTCTATGGAACGGGATAACTTTGCTTTCCTCTTCGGTGCGTTGGATGCCGGCGAGATTAGCCTTGTGCTCCGGAAGCCCGACGGTAGTGACGTATCCGTGGCGATGCAACGCGGTAACTACCAGTTGCAGCCGATCCTGGCGCAAAGCGTATATAACGTCGCAAACAAGAAAATAGGGTATTTTGCCTTCGATCTATTCGTATCTACGCTCAACAGTCGTGGCAACGCAACGTACATGAAGAACCAACTTGACCAGTTGATGGCGCAATTCGAGGCGGAAGGCGTCGAGGAGTTAATCGTAGACCTTCGGTACAACGGGGGCGGGGCGGTGGTCACCGCAGAGTACCTCTCAAACCTTTTGGCACCTGCAACGGTAGGGGACGGTGTGATGTACACCAACAGGGTCAACAACGGGATTGACGATTTTTTGCGCGACTACGGGGTTCGGGTTGATTTCTCGGCCGTACATTTCAACAAGACCAATGGCCTCGACCTCAACCGGATCTATTTCCTGGTTACGGAAGGTACCGCATCGGCCAGTGAACTATTGATTAACAACCTTCGGCCGCATATGGATGTGAAACTCATCGGGGAGTATGCCACTTATGGGAAGCCGGTGGGTTTTTTCAATTGGAATATAATGGGGGTGGATTTGTACGCCGTTTCGTTCCAGACGTTCAATTCGGCCGGGTATGGCGACTACTTTTCGGGCCTGCCCGTTGATAAGGTCGTCTTGGACGACCTGACCCGGGACTTCGGTGATTCGCAGGAAGACATGATTGCGGAGGCGTTGTACTACGCCGGGAATGGTAGGTTTTCGCCTGACAACCAAGCGATCCAATCGAACAACCGCGCACGGCTCACTGCGATCCGACCAGAGAGGAGCAACGGGGCATTGGATCGGCATATACCCAAAGGGATGTACCTTTTCCGCGAAAGCAAAACGCCATAAGAATAACCTCCAGGGAAATCGCTTTTAAGATTTTGGGATTAGGAATAGTATCCGTATATTTATAGAAATGGTTAGGGTGAAAAAAAATGCCCTTTTCAAATCCGACTAATAAGCCATACCAAGTTTTTTCTCATTATTTTT
>NZ_JBHEUZ010000027.1:0-34559 GCF_041925275.1 Parapedobacter sp. 2B3
TTTTGACCAATAAAGGATTGCCAAGCCAAGGGTTGTATGGAATTTCTCGCCGGTAAAGTAAGGCTGCGACTTTTAGGAATAGCTATTCCGGAGGTTTACCTAAATTCAAACGGGGCGGCGGATGATGTTCTTGTAGCGTAGACCGGTCAGGTCATGGAGCAACCCATGCCAGTCGCAAAGGATTGGCTTAACGACAATATTCTTAGCTGGGTAAACTTGCTGCATCTCTTTTCATAATTAGTTACAACTGGTTGCAGCGAGAAGAGGATAAAAAAGCGGGCCTCTGCTCACTATTCCTCCCTAGCATGTTCAGACATAGTGAGTGAGTGCCCGCACAAATTTATACGTATAAAAGCATAAATTCAAAAATTGCGGGCTTCACTCATCTTTCTCACGTCACTCATTTTTGCTAGGGAGGAACGAGAAAGTTTCGTTAGCTACTATTAGTTCAATATGATTAAAACTGCTATTGTGTTTTCTCCATATTTGACGACTTAAAATTCAATATGCCACAAATAACAACAATTTTGTTGACTATAACAAATAAAATTGTAGATTTTTGCAACATTAGTTGTAGACTATAAGCGCTACCTTGAACAGTGAATATTTGAATCGTTATTTACTGTGCATAGAGGCGAATTTTTAGACAAGATTGTCCGACTTAGGGGAAAAAACATCACCAAATTATTGGTGAAAGTCGGTTATGATAGAACAATGTATTATAAGCACATTAAAGATAAAGAGTTGCCCTTTCGTATACTAAAGCAGTATGGCGATAAAATACCTTATGATTTCTCCAAAGATTTCCCAGAAATGCTTGAAGAAATCCCCGCGAGTCAATTTGAAATTAACACATTCGAAGGAATGCAAAAAGACCGTGATTTCTGGCGTGATGAGTACGGTCGTGTTTTGAAAGAAAACAAGACATTAAGAGAAGAAAGCGAAAATTTGAAAGCCGAAATCAAGTCTTTATCTAGTAAAAGAAAATAGCGATTCCACCTAACCGCATTATATCCAATACTTTTCGTATTTTTGTATGTACGCTTAATTTCCATCGTACCCGAATCCTCGGCAACAGACGGAAATGTGAGGAAAATAAAAGAGAAATAAAAAAGGAGCATGCTATGGTAACCGAAGCAAGGAAACTATATGTAATCGAAGAATTACTTAAGCTTAATAATGATACCATCTTAAAAGAAGTTGAAGCATTGTTAAAGAAAGCGTCCGCGCCCTCAAAAACAACCAAATTGTCTGACCGATTTGCAGGCAAGCTATCTTCCAAGACGGCTAAACAATTACAAGAGCATATTGTCAAAAGCCGAAATGAATGGGAACGCGATATTTAATAGACAGCAACAGTGTAATCTATTATTTAGAAGGTAGTCTCCCTGTACTTGGGATGTCATTCATGGATGATGTGATTAATGACATCCCTAATATTTCCATCGTCACCAAGATAGAGGTACTGGGATTCAAAATGAGTAAGCAAGACGCGCGATTAATGGGGGATTTTGTTGATGCTGCTAATGTGATCGGTTTGACCGATGCTATTGCTGATAAAACCATAGAACTCCGCAAAAACCAAAAAATAAAATTGCCTGACGCAGTTATAGCTGCGACCGCACTTTTTCATGGGTTGGTACTGATTAGCAGAAATCTATCCGATTTCAAACGGATCGCTGATTTGAAAGTGATTAGCCCACATGATATGTAGCCATTTCTAGTGAAACTCTATCTCTTCAGCGCAAATACATTGCCGAGTTGTAAGCCAAGATAGCACGCCTTGAAGGGAGATATTCATAGAATAGTGTTTTTGTATTTGATGTCAATACATTAGTCAGTGCGTTTTTGATTGGTAGTCATACTAATAATCGATACGCGAACCGCCGATCATTTAGGTAAGAAGGCTCGATCAGCCTTTGAAGGGCAATGATTCAATCAGCAGAAATCAACCCGACTTCGATAAACATGCTACTCCTTGAATACAGTTATGATAGGGGCTTGATTACCATCGGAATCAAGCCCCTATCGATTTTAGTTCAATGAAATACTTTACAATATCATCCCTGCGGCAGCGCCAGCACCCGCCACTCACCCAGTTGGAATAGACCTGCGCCGTTCAGGGTGGTCACCGTTGCCCGGTAAAACTTATAGGCCGTGCTGTTTTCAAAAATAAATGTTCGGGTTTGGAAGCGTTCGTCAAACACCTCATCGGTACGCTCGTCCAACATCGTCCAATTTTCGCCGTCCATGGAGCCTTCCAACCGCCAGTTCTTCGGGTCGCGCTCGGGCGCATCGTTGCCGGAGGTGAAGGTGTAGGCGCCGAGGATGACCGGTTCGAAATACTCCAGCTCGAACCAAATGAAGTTCGAGAAATTGAACTGGAGGAATTTCGTACGGGTATCGTTGTCAATCAGTTTCAACGACCCCTCGCCAGCAAACTGGCCGCCGTCGTTATCGCGCGATACCCTAAAGATGTTACGAACCTGGGTCAGATCCCGCACCACACCGAGGTCGGTGAGTCTACGGTTGATTTCCGCATACGACCCATTCGGAGTCTTCACGCGCAGCGTATAATCCTCGAATTGCCCTTGATCTACCAAAATGTTGATCGTACCGTCGTTGGTCAGGAACTCCCCTCCGGTGCCCGCTCCTTTATACCAGAATACGCTATCGATGGCCATATCCGAGGCCACGGAGAGCTGCAGGCTGCCATCGGGCTGAGGCGCGGTGGCCACTTCAACGAGGCTATCCGGGTTGATGTTGATCATCGTTTCGCTCTCTGCCCAGAAACCTTGGCTGTTTTCCGTCCGTAACGTCACCCGGAAGTCGCCGGTACGCAGGAAGGTGTGCGCAGGCGAATCATCCAATGACACGCTGTCGTCGCCAAACTCCCAGCGCACCAGCGAGAAGTTGCTCCCCTTGTTGGTAAACGAATAGGAGAACGGGTCATTGGGGTCGATCTGTTCGAATTCAAACATCGCCTGGGGTTTCGGCTCGTCCGGCTCGGGTACGGGAGCGGGTTCTTCCTTGCAGGCGAAGAAGAATATGATCAATATTGCCCACGGGCCGCGGGCCGTTATCCATTTTACGATGCTTTTCGTTCGCATTGTCATGATGTTGGTTACTTGTTATTTCCTAATTTTTCAGTTGCACGTACGTCGCTCGCTACGGGATACGGATGACCCGCCACTCGGCCAACTGCCAGAGCCCGTCGCCCCGGTTCTCATCGAAATGGATGCGGTAGTGTGTATAACTGTCGTTGTTGTTAAACTCAAACCGCCGTGTCTGGAAGCGTTGCGGGAACTCCTGTTCCGTACGTTTGTCTACTTCTACCCAGTCGGTTCCGTTATTTGAGGCGAGTATGCGCCAGCTTTTCGGGTCGCGTCCCTGGGCATCGTTGGCCGAGGTGAGGGTATAGGCACCGATCTTCGTAGCCTCCTCAAATACCAGCTGGGCCCAGAGATCGCCCCGGAAATCGCCTACCAAAAACTTGGAATTTATGTTGTTGTCTATCAGCTTCAGTGAGCCTTCTCCAGCTTCGGCACCACCGCCATTGTCGCGGTTTACGCTGTATACACCTTGGTTGGTAACGTCTACCTCCAATACGTGCTGCGGATGGATGAGTACAATGACCGATTTCTTTTCTTCGTCCAGCACATGGATGGACGGGTCGCTGAGCGTTACGGCCACGGCCAGAAGCTCATCGGGATGCTGCTCTACGACAGACCATTGCACGAAGAGATCGAGCGGCGCCGAGCTGGTATTGGACCCGATGCGCCTTACGGTATCCATGGTCACTTGGTCGATGGTCAGTGCCACCGTATTCTCCGGCAGCACCCCTGCTTCGATGAGCGTTGCAATCGTATCGGGGTTTACCGTAGCACGCACGCTGAAGGGCTTGCCGGGTACGCCGGCGAGTGTGATGCCCAGTGGAACGTTCATACCGCCCGATTGCGACTGGTAGTTTTGCCGGTTGCGCGCTTCGAGGATGCCGCCCCCGCCGTTGGTGATGGACAGGTAACGGATTTCATTGGCTTGCAGGATGTCGGCCGTATTCAGCACCACCACGGCTGAAGACGATTCGGCCGTGATGGTGTTGCCCTTGCCGGGATTGATTAACCGGTAGGCGAGGGCGACACGTTTCCCATAATTGCGCTCCAGGAATCCAAGGTTGATGGAAATTTCGAAGGCGCTACTTTTGGCGCCAAACGAGAAGGTGGCGGCCGTTGGAATCGATATTTGGCTCGTCGGTATGGCTACCACACCATCCAATTGGCCGTTTCCGATCAACTGGGTCACCGTGTCGGGGTTGAGTTGCAACTCTACCTGAAAGGCTTTCGATGCAGGCTGTGCCAGGTTCACTGCCAAGGGTACGATGACGAGTTCGCCCTCTTTGCGGACCTCACCCACGTGGGCATCCGGTGCAACCGTTGTCGGGTTGTTGTGGTCCAAATCGAACGATTCGAGTTCCGGCTGCTCACACGATACCACCAGCAGGATGCCGGCTAGGAGGGCCGGACAGACCAAGGAATATATTTTTGACCTAATCATATACGGTTAAATTTTGGAATGAACACCTTAACTTATTGGTCGAGCCACACCCGGCCATCCAATTGCCAGCTTTCCTGCCGCGGAATCTTGAGCCAGGTCATCACCTGCACGGCCACGTCTATGTTGCGGGGCACCGTTTCACCCAAGTCGTCCGAGCTTGGTGCACATACATAGTCGGCAAGGGGGTCGCGCGTGATGTTGTCGCCCGAAAGGGTCATATGCCCCCCCAACGGCCCTTCATCCATGATTGCATCGCCTTCCGACCCCACTACGAGCCACAGCCCCGCCAGGAAATCGTGGTAAGGGTGGTCATCCGGAACGCCAATCTCGCAGGAGTACTGGCGCAATACGTCTTCCGGCAGTGCGACCTTCCAGATGCGTACGTCGGCAATGTAACAGTCTGCTTGGTTGTTCTCGTTTCGTCCGCCAAGGATGAGGGGGAGGTCATTCGTGATACTGCCGTAATTGGTGATGTTCACTTCGTTGTTGAACTGCCCGTTGGTGTAGGTGCGCGCAAAGCGCTGTCCATCACGGATCACGCCCACCACGGCTATGCTGTTCCATGTCGCATTGGCGAGGTTGCCGCCATTGGTCTGGCCCACATTGCCCCCCAAACCGCGGGCATTGAACTGCCAGCCCCGCCCTTCGAGGAAGATCGTCCAACCCACGTCGTCCCAACTCCAACGGTTCCGCTTGGAGAGCAATGCCGGGTACCGGAACTCGAAGTTATTATCGGGCCCGGGATTTTTCTTTACCTTGAGTTCGATGGTAAACGCCGAGTTATCTAGGTTGTAGAAGTCGTTGTCGCCGGCAGTTACCTCGGCACGTACTTGGTCGCGGAAATGTACAAAATCTCCCTGGAACCGGATGCCCAGGAACGGTTTGTTGATGATCCGCGTGTTGTACCTGTTGGAGTAGAAGATGGTAAACGTATTGACCTCGGGGTCGCTGAAGATGGTGTTATCGTTTTCCCATTCGGGGACTTCGAAATCGCCACCCCGGCTCGATTTGATAACCACCAGCCAATTTTCAGAACTGTAATTGGGCCGGTTGCGGAGCACTTCCAGCAAGGCGCCTACACGATTGTCGAAATCGGTGAGGGCAGCCTTGTATGCCGGTACCGAAAGGTCGTAGCCATGCTGGCGCCCGGCGTCATCCACTTCCGTATAGTGGGCGGTCACCAGCGTAATATCGTCTTCGGCGAGCGCCCCGGCTGCCGCCGCTTGCACCGCGCCATCGCCATCCAGCAGCCCGCGCGTATCGGCACCCGCCGTGAAGTGGTCATAAAAGGCGGTCGATGAGGTGTACACCTGGAGGTTACTCGCTGGCATTGCTTCTTTGATGCGTTCAAAGATTAACGGGAAATTTTCCAGCTTCGCATCGGAGTAGTCGTTTCCGATGATGCCGTGCTTGTTTTTTTGCACCCCCGTAAGCAGGTCGGCCCAGTTGGTGCCGTCCTGAGGCGACGTTTCTTCGTCTGCCAATGATTCCCAACTGTATATCGCATTGGGGAGTAGCGAATGGATATGGGCGAACTCGCCTTCGCGTACCGACTTGCCACGGGCACCGTCGGCAATGATGTAAAGCACCCGCGGTGAACCGAAGGCCACGTCGACTGAGTCGATGGGAACGGTATCCGGGAGGACCTTGGCAAATTCCTGGTTGCACGACCAGGCGACGGCAACTGCTATCACGGCAGACAGCGCCGATGAAGGTCTTATTTTGGTATTGATTGAGTAACGCATAGTATAGCTGGTTATTCGATGATTACGCGGATGTAGTTGTTTGCATCCTTACTGTTGAATTGGGTAAAGGCTCCATAGATCAGGAGCGCACGGCGGCCATCCTGCGCCTTGGTTTCCACGATGTCTTCGATCGTACCGCTGAAAATGCCCGTGGCATTGTATCCCGGTATGAGGTCGCCCGATTCATTGAGTACCATGAAGCCATTCCGTGCCACGCCGTTGTAGGTGCGGAAATCGCCGCTGACGATGATCTTGCCATCACTAAGCTGTTTGGCGAAGTTCGGGCCATTGCCGTCGAACGTTTTGGCGGTAAACGACTCGTCGAGCGTGCCGTCTTCGTTCAGTACCGCTACGCGATTGGCCGCTTTCCCGTTATATTGCCGGAAGTTCCCGGCGATGATGTATTTGCGGGTCGTTGCGTTGTAAAAGAGTTTGGTAATGGACTGGTCGGCGCCCGACCCGTCGGCGTTGAAGGTCGGGTCAACGGTGCCATCGGCATTCAGCCGTAGGATGCGGCCCGCCGGTGTGCCGTCAAACTGGTTGAAGCTGCCGTAGACCATGAACTTACCTTGGTGGGTGCCACCCTCATGGACAATCGTATAGACATCGCCGTTGCCTCCGGTGCGGAAGCGATCGGCGGCCTCGTCAAACCGGAAGGTAGAATCCAGCGTGCCGTCGGCATGTAGCCGGGCCAATTGCCGTACCTCCACGCTATCCATGATCACCGAATCGCGTGTCTCCAGCCGGTTGGGTTTGTCATACCGGCGGCTGATGTGATAGCGGAACGAACCGCCCACCACCACCTTGCCGTTTTGTGGATAGATGCGGCCTACGTATCCGTCAAAACCGCCGTTGAAGGTAGGGTAGTATTTGATGGTGTCGGACTGGTCGGGCCGCCGGAAGGGGTGGATTCCCATCGTGTCGATGGTTCCGTTTGCATTGAGCCGGGTGAGGTTGCTGATGTCGGTGCTCCGCTGTGAATAGCCGCTGAACGAACCACCGATCAGGTAGCCGTTGTTGAAGGGGACGATGTCGCTGAGTGTCCCGTTTGCACCGAGTCCCGAGCGCAAGCTGGCGTCGTAAGTGCCGTCTGAAAACGAACGGGCAATGCGATTGATCCTGCGGATAACCCCTTTATTGTCATAGTCGGTAAAACTGCCGACGAGCAGCAACCGCCCGTCGTCGGTCCAGATGACCTTGTCCACTTCGCCGTTGGTACCGCGTGGCGCATTAAACGTGGGGTCGAGGTTGATCTTGCCGGTCACTGAAAACTCGGGACCGAAAACCACGACATCGCCGACGGAAATGGTAGTTACGCCCGTGCTTGCGAAGTCGGGCACCACGACCTTGATCTGGGTTTCCGTCACGTCCGTAATCTGGGCGATTTCGCCATTGAACCTGAAAACCAGCTCATCGCGGAACGGAAGCAGTCCGGATGCGTTGATGGTTACCTCAATGCCCGGCAGGCCTGCCGCCGGGGTGGGCGTTTGGTTTCGGTTCATGGTGATTCCCAGCGGCTCTTTCGATGGTCCGTAGGGTTCTTCCGGTATCATTTCCTTGCTGCACGACCAGCAGCACCATCCCAGGACACCCAGTACAACGATTGTTTTTATTATTGATTGCATAGTTATCTTCGTTTACGTCTTATCGCTTGCTTTGAATGATGTCGTCGATGACCTCCTGCGGATCGAAACCAAACCCGCGTTTGGTAAAGTCCAATACGTGCACCACGCCATTGCTGGGTTGGATATCGGACGAGGCAACCGGTGTATCGATCCAGTTTTCAGGAATGGATACGTTGGGGATGTACGAAATGTACAACTGCCGGTAGCCCATGTACTTCAATCGGGATTCAGTGGGTTTGCCTTCATCGGTCACCGCATCGTGGAATACGACCCCGATGTTGCTCACGGTGTTGTTATATGCATAATAGTTCTGCCCGCCAAAGGTGTTGAGCACGCTGAAGTCAATCTGCGGATAGTCGCTAAGCGTATGCTTGCCATGGAACATGTACCGTTCCAGGTATTTCCGCCAGATGGCCGAGTCCACATCAGCCAAGGTCTGTATGGTGTCCAGTCCCAGGTTATAAAGTTGCTGGTTGGCGCGGTTACCCATCCATCCCGGGTCGGTGCCTTGGTAGTTGACCCGGCCGATCAGCATCTTGATATTGACATCGCTGGGCGAAAAGAAAGTCAACTCATCGGCGGTAAAGTTGTCTTCCAGGCCGGCCAGCCGTACCAGTTGGCCAATGGTGTCCAGTTGGGGATGCGAGTCGAGGTATTCCAGTACCGTTCCGTTGAATACCGGATTGGCCACGCCACCATCCACATAATAGTCATCGCGTTTGCATGAAGACAGGAAAATCAGTCCTGCTAACAATATTTTTAGTATGTTCTCCATCATTATATCTTTTTCCAAGCTGTTCCGGTAAAGTTTACCTGAAATTGAGCCAATATTCATTGAGTACGATGTTCGGATTGTTTACCCGCGCGGCAGGGCTGAGCGGCCATGTCCATGCCCGTCGGTTGTATTGGTCCGAATTCATCGGGTTTCGGGCGAACGTAGGGTTCATGATACGCTGTGTACGCACGAGATCGAAATACCGGTGGCCCTCACCGAACAGTTCGCGGCAACGCTCCCAAAAGATGAAATCTTTCAATTCCTGTCCGCCTGTACCGCTATAGGGTGTAGCTTCGGCGCGGTTGCGGATGAGGTTGAGCGAAGCGATGGCTTCGGTATCCCGCGACAATTCGGCCAGCGCCTCGGCATGCAGCAGGATGGCATCGGCATAGCGGAAGATCATGAACGTGTTGTCGGGGTTGCGGTCTTCGTTGCCCGATGCATAGACGTTGAAGCCGAACTTGACGGCGGTGAACTGGCCACTATTGGACAGCATGTCATCGAACCAGAAATCCGCGCGCTTGTCGGCCAGCCCGGCGGGATATAGTTTTGCCATATACGTATCGATGAAATAGCAGTGGCTGATCTGGTTGTTGAAGCGTGGGAACTTGTATGGCCAGCGCAGGAAGTGGTCGCCGAACGGCGACAATGCCGCGTTGGCATCCTGGTAGTTGATGCTCCGGTAAAATTCGAAGAGGCTTTCGTCCGAGCGGCCTTTCATCACCGTGGCCCAGCCATCTTCCGTAAGTGGATACAGCCGATAAGGCCCCTGCTGGATGAGTTCCGTGCCCAAAGCGGCGGTTTCTGCGTAATACTGTTCGCGCCTGTTGCGATCAAAGCCTGCATTCCACATGTTCATGTGCATCAACAGGGCGATGATGCTGCCGCGGGATGCGCGTGCACCCTTCAGGGCAGGGTCGGGAAACTGCCAGGGCAGGTTGTTCTTGTGGGGGCGCAAGTCTTCGAGGCACTTGTTCAATACGGATACCATCGCCTCCCGGGCCAGCCCGTCCGCATGATAGGGCTCGGTGTAGTAGACCACGTCGCCATACAGCCGGACCATCCAGAAGTAGGTGAAGCAGCGCATAAAGGTCGCCTCGGCAATATACCGGGCTTTGTCCGTGTCGCTGAGTCCGGGTATACCTTCTTCCAACTTACTTATCAGGATGTTGGCGGTTTGGATGACCTGGTAGTACCGTGTCCAGTCTGTAACCCTGACGTAGTTGTACCAATCCCAGGCGGTACCTGCGGATATGACGGTAAGCATGTCGTTGGTGCCGAGAAATTCAACTACCCTGCGTGAACTGTAGCTGTTGGCCCCCGGCGAGGCGAACACTTCACCCGAACGTGTTTCGCCGATGGCACCGATGACCCAACTCTCGTTGATCTTTTCGAAAAACATGCTGTACATGTTGGCCACGTTGGCCTCCACGTCATCTTTTGAAAGATAGAAGTTATTCCCCGTAAGGCGGTCTACGGGTTGTACCGTAAGGAACTCCTTACAGGAAGAAGTGGTTAGTGCCACGATGAGCACTGTTATCCATTTTGCTGTTTTCTTCATCATATCGCGCTTAGAATCCAATGGTTAAACCGATGTTGTAGGTACGGGGGACGGGATAGCCCTCCGAGATATCGCGGCCCATGGTCGTCACGTTTTCAGGATTGGGGCCGGTGAAACCCGAGAACGTATGCAGGTTTTCTCCCGAGATATACACCCGGAGGTTATCCAGTCCCCACCGGCGAATAAAATCGCGCTCGAACATATAGGAGAGGACGATGCTGTTGATTTTGAAATACGTACCGTCTTCGGCCCAGAGTGTCTGGTCAAAACGGACCGGCCGGATGGAACCGAATCTGCGGTAGTCATAGACGTACGGATAGGTAGCCACATCGCCCGGCTGCCGCCACATATCCACATCGTTCAAGGGTACAACCACCCGGTTGCCAAACGGGTTGCCCATCAAGCCGAGGCGCTGCGCCAGGGCGTTGTTGAGGATGGTCCGTTTTCCGGTGAACGAGCCGTTGAGGTTGAACCCGAAGTTTTTGTAATTGAGCATGATGGATGCGCCGCCCGTAAACAGCGGCTGGGAGTTGCCCGTGCGCTGGTAGTCCTCAATGGTGAGGTAATAGTCATTGTTGGCATCCTGTATCATCGGGTCGCCGCCCTGGAAAAACTGCCCGTTGGTCTGGTAGCGCAAGCCCGTAACCGGGTCTACCGGCACATCGGCATCGGTGGCAAATACGCCTTCGTTGACGTAAAGGTAGTTGGCCAGGGTAGCCCCGCCCACACGCAGGATAACGTGCTGGTTCAATTGAGCCGGATCGAAATCCCAGCGGATGAACTGCCCCGAATAGTGGTCGGGAAGGGCTAGCAGCACGTCCTTGTTGTAGGCGCCATTGAGCGATACCGTAAGGTTGAAGTCGCTACTCAGGTTCAGTGGTCGGAACATCAAGAACAGTTCGTGGCCGTAGTTGGCAATGCCGGCACCGTTGCTGAAAATCTTGTTGAAGCCCGTTGTATTGGGCAGGAACTGCTCAAACAGTTCGTTCTCCACCTTTTTGAAGTAGGTGTCGTAAATCACTTCTACACGGCCATTGAACAGGGAGAAATCCAAGCCGGCGTTGTATTGGGTGTTCGTTTTCGGTTGGAGGGCGGGGTTGGGTATCTGGTCGAAATCCAGTCCGATGCCCTGCTGGCCGTTGTAATTGCCGGTGATGTTGAATTTCCCGTAAATCCGTTCGAGGGTCCCGGTGGGGATAATGTTGACACCCCAACTCAACCGCACCGCACCGTAGTCGAGCCATTCTGCTCCTTCGATGAACGGCTCTTTATCGAAATTCCAGCGGAAGCCGACGGCTGGGTTCCGTGCGTACAGGTTTTCGAAGCCATTGGCCGATGAACCGTCGAGCCGGTAGGAGAGATCCAGCACGTAGCGCTTGTCAAAGTCGTAAGAAGCCGCCAGCGCAAACGAAGCGGCCCGCTCGTCGGTGTAGTCGTCCAATAGTCCGCCACCCCGCGAGAAATAGCCATCGAAACCGATGGGGCCCTGCAACTGGTCGTTGGGGCTCCGCTCGTTGCGCGTTACCGAGCTCTGCCGCCCGGCGATGCGGAACTCATTGAAGAAGTTGATAAACAGGTTGTGTTTATCGTTGAAGGTGGCCGAGTAGTTCAAACTGTTGCGGTTGTACAGTTGGGTGGTACGCCCGTTGTACGAGTATACCCGGGCGAATTGGTTGTTGGCGACCGCGGGGGTAAAGGTATCTTCCGTTTTCGATTCGTATTCGTAACTCACGCTGGTGCTGGCCCGAAGCCCTTCGATAAACATGTAACTGCCCTCGAGGTTGGCGCGGATCAGCCGCGTGGCATTGTCGTTATCCGTTCCGATCGCAGATGCATGGCTGCCCCCGGCCTGGTAAAAGGAAGGTGGCGGCAATAGGGTGGATGAAAGGCCATTGTTGGCCACGCCGGTCTGCAGCATGCCGATACCGTCGCCCACGCTTTGTTTGCCCAGCTGTCCGGTTACGGCGCCGATCACCTGGAACCGCCTGTCGGCCGGCTGGTACTCCATGCGTAGGTTGGCATTGTACCGGGTGAATCCGGTGTTGCGGATGATACCCTGGTCCGTGAAGTAACCGAGGTTGGCCTTGTAATTGAAAAGCTGGTCACCGCCATCGATGTGGAGGTTGTGGCTTTGGTTGTACCGCGTGCGATAGTAATAGTCTTGCCAGTTGGTTGAGTTATTCCAATAGGCATTGAGGCTGTCTGACAGGAACGCTGTTTCCGAAATTTGCCAGATATCGTTTACGCTCTGCGCATTGCCATATATCTGTTGCAGCTTGAGTTGCCGCTCCAGGTTGCCACCCAACGTTTCTCTAAGTTTCGGCGGCGTGCGTACAAATGAATTGTGCGTATAGCGCACGCGTGGTATCGGTGAGTTGCCGCGTTTGGTAGTGATGATGATCACGCCGTAGGCGGCCATCGACCCGTAAAGTGAGGTGGCCTGCGCATCTTTGAGGATTTCGATGCTGGCAATGTCTTCCTGAGGGATGAGCGAAAGCGGGCTGATACCCGGTCCTTGTTGCTGGAAGCCATATTCGGTGGCCCGGTCAGCGTCCATCGGTATACCGTCTATCACATACAGTGGTGAGGTAGGTTGGAGGAACGATTGGTTCCCTGAGCCGGTCATCGATACCGTGGAGAGCCCGCGGATTTGTGTGGAACCGCGGAATCCGGGGGCCCCCGTGTTTACCTGGATGTTCATGCCCGGTACCCGTCCCTGAAGCAGCTGCTCGATATTCGGGGTGGGAATGTCTTGGACGTCGCTACCGCTCAACGTGAAAGATGATCCCGTGCTCAGTTCTTTCGAGCGTTTCTGGTACCCGCGGATGACCACTTCCTCCAGTTTGTTGTCGAGCGGTGCGAGCTGCACGCGCAGCACGGTGCGCCCGGAGCCGACGTTTTGGGAAGTTTCATTATAACCCACCACGCGGAAGACCAGCACGGTGTTGGGGGGTACCGACACCCGGAAATTGCCGTTGTCGTCAGTGGATGTCAAGGCACGTAAGGGTTTGCCCGTGAATACGGTGACACCGCCAAAAGGCTGCCTGTTTTCGTCGATCACGTTACCGGTAACCGTCACGTTGGTTTGTGCAACGGCATGGCTGTAGACCAACATGGCCGCCGCTGCGAATATGGTAAACAATGCCTTCATGTTATTCATCTTCAAACTTTGGTAATTCGTTTCTAAAATGGAATACGATCTCCCAGTCACCGGGCCGGAAGATGCTGAAATCCAGGCCAAATGTGGCATAGGTGAGATTGCCCCCGAAGCCTTTGCGCGAGTATTGGAAGTTGACCGTGGCGTTGTTGCCGCCGCTGGTGGTATACGGTGTCTGTAGGTTGACCAGCGGGATGGGGTAGGCCACGTCGTATTGGACATATTCTTCGGTCTTTTCCACGTTGAAGCCGTGTACCAATGTGCTCCACTTGGTTTCGTTGAATAAGTCGGGATTCATGAACGAGCTATCCGGTGCCATGAACTTAAACCGAAGGTTGTGCCCATTGCCGCCCTCGAACGGGCGGATGTACACCACCACATCCTTGATCTGGTCGTTGCTTTGCAGATGGCGGTTGGACGTTCCACCAAAAACATTATCCAGCCGTGGGCGGATGTAATCCCGCTTATTGGGGTTTTCCGGGTCGGTCGGGTCCGGTGCGACTTCGCCGGAGTATGGGTTGATGTCGGTGGACGGAAAGTAGGGGCGTTCCCGCCAAGGTATCAATTGGAAATCGGGGATATACACCGTTCCGCCGGTGTTGGACACTTTGAGATCGAAGAAGCGGATATCCTGCACCAGGTTGCTGGTGTCGATCGGGCGCGGTTCGATGAGGTCGTCGTCAGACGAGGCCCACAGGATAAACTGTCCCGATTCGCGCACTTCGAAAAGTGGCCGGTCTTCCAGCTTACGCTTTGCCTCGATCTGTTCGAGTGAGGTCTCTTTGCCATCGTAGGCCGCCGTCCAAACGTACGTTTGCCGCGTTTGGAAAAGGTCGGTTACGGGCCGGCCATCGCCATAGCGTGCGTTCACGATCTCAAACTTGAGTGGCATCGTGGAGGCGTCGGCATTGAACTGCCCCATGAGGTTGGTACGCCCCAGGATAGGTTCCAGTACTTTGCTGCCGTAGTTGATGTTCTCGCTGATGAATTCCTTTTCTTCGGGGAGGTCGAATACTTTTTCGCACCCCTGGAGAAACAGGCCGACAGCCAGCGTGCCCATGCCCATTGTTAATCTCCGTATGATTTTATTGCTTGTCATATACGCTCGTGTTGTGCCGTTAACTTGCTAATCTTGTATCTCGTCTTCCGTCTCATCGGGTGCGTTTACCGACCAATCGGCCATTTGCATGGTATCCCCGCTCCGGTTACGGAGGATGTTGAGCCGGTAGTATTGGTACGCTTCGCGGTTCTTGATGCGGTAAACTTTCATCTGGAAACGTTCTTCGAAGATCTCGCCTGCCCGTGAATCCAGGGTAACCCACGTTTCCCCGTCGTGCGAAGCCTCAAGGTTCCAATCGATCGGGTCGCGCTCGGGGAAGTCATTGGCAGAAGTAACGGTATACGCACCAGCAACGGTTGGCTCATTCAGTTTGAATTGCAGCCAAGCCCCGCTGAAGCCCCCCAGTAGGAACTTGGTTTCGCGGTTTCCGTCGAAGGCAAATTTGGCGGCTTCGATATGGTTCGGACCGCCCGAGTTTTCGCGCGAGGTGGACCACTCGCCACCAATGAGATGGAAGAGATTGGGTGGCGGCGGGATGAACGTAAGCCGGCTGATGAAATCGCCGAAGCCAAAAACGTGGTCACTGTTTATTACGTGAACGAACGCATTGTCTGTTTCGATGTTAACCGATCCGGTGTTGGTGGTAATCCAGTTTCGGCGGAATTGGCTACGCTTCGTATCGCTGAAATTGACCGTTTCAGGGCCACCGTCACGGAATCCGGAAGAGGTGGTATGGGCGAGTTTCGCGTGCATCGGATAGCCGTGGCGTATGCCGTGCAGGCTGATGCCGTCTTGGAGCAACATGGAGTCTGTAGGGTATTTACCGCGGATGATGTATTGCGTGAGCATGGTGTCCAGGTGCCGCTGATTGATGGTGGCCAGGTATTCCGAAGGGCGGTCCGCGAGGTAACGGATGTTGTTGAGGTTGGTGATGGCCAACTGGAAACTCTCGTTGGTGAGCGCAAACAAGGTGATGTTGCTATCGCGGAGGGTGGTTTCCAGCCCCAGCCGATCTATTGCCTGTAGCAACGAATCGTAAACACCGTGCTTGCTCTGCAGGTACGCATAGGTATCTCCATGGAAATGCTTGTCGATCTCATTGGGCTGGTAATAGCCGCCATCTTTGGCGCAGGCGATGACAAGGAGTGCCAGCAGCAGTGGATATCCGTATGATTTAATAACGTGTTTCATAATATTCGTTATTTCCAGTATTCGTTTTGGGTCAATTGCTTGTTTTGCGCCAGCAACGTTTGCGCTATGGGCCATATGTGGCCATTGTCTGCCAGTAGCGGTGCAATGATGGGGTGGTTTGGCCGGATGCGGTTGTAGCGCACCAGGTCATACCATCGATGCCCTTCGCCCATCAACTCCCGTTGCCGTTCGCGGAAGATGGAATGAAGCAGGTCGCCGTTCACATCTTCGTTGTAAGGGTCGAGCCCCCGCCGGGTGCGGATGGCATTGAGCATGTCAATCGCGCCCTGCCGCTCGCCCAGCACCGCCAGCGCTTCGGCGCGGAGCAGGGCCACATCTTCCAGTCGGGTAAACACAATGGCGCTGGAGAAGAAGCGGAAAGTAGGGTCGGAAACGCCGCCCATGATACATTTGATCTTGCTGAAAATGGGGTAGCGACCGTTGTAATTCGTAAAGTACCGCTCGGATACAGGCGTGCCCAACGTGTCGAGGCTGAAGCGTTCGTCGCCGCCTTCGTTGAAGATGCTGATGATGGAATCTTTCGGCAGGTAGATATCCGGAATACGTTTGTTTACCACGGGCTCGGCAAGCGTAAGCTCTTCGATATGCCCGGTAAATGACCCGTCTACGTGCCCCCATACGAACGAGAAGCCAAAAAGTTGGTTGGTGCGTTTGTCATAGAAGAAGCCGTTCGCATCGGTGAGGTGACCGGTTGAAATGAAATCGTTGCCGCCGCGCTGGTAGTTGTCCATCACGAATTTACTGTAGATAGCCGCATCGGGGTAGTTGCCCTGCCATGCCGCCAAATGGGCCAGTACAGCGTAGGCGGAGAGCTTGCGGGCCAGCGCCCCATCCCAGCGGCTCGGGGCCTCATTGTAATAGTTGCCCTGTTGCTGTTCATCACCGTCGCTGTAGCGGTAGGGTAGGTCCGCCGCGGCCGCGAGCATTTCCTGTTCTGCCCATGCCAGCACCTTTGCTTGGTTTTCGCGGGGCTTATTTTCGAAGTTGCCGTCGTAAGACGATATAATAAGGGGTACATCCCCCCAGATACGTACCATATAGAAGTAGGCAAAAGCCCGCAGGAAACGGATCTGGGCGATATCCACCACCATGTTGTTTTCCGTGTAGCGGAGGTCCTTCTCGCGTACCTCGTGGATGCGTTCGAGGAATATATTGGCCGAATTGATGACCGCGTACCAGCGCCGCCAGCTGGATGCCGCCTCAATGGCAGGATACGAGGCCGTAAGGTCGTGGGTTACAATCGCGCGGAGGTCCTGGCGTGTAGGGACGGTAAACTCACCCGCCCGCACATCGCCGTACAACCAGTGTGCATTGTGGTCGGCCAAGGCCGCCCGGACCAACCCATAGGTGCCCATAATCGCTGCCCTGCTGTCTTCTAATGAATTCCACATGTTTTTTTCGCCAACGATCCGCGACGAATCGACGTCAAGCATCTTTTGGCATCCGCTCAACCCCGCCAGCAGCGCCACGCAGGAAATAAGCATCTTCATTTTATCCATCATTTCTTTTTTCTCTTTACCAGTAGTCTTGTTATAAACTCATTCGGACACCCAACGTGTATGTACGCGATAGCGGGAGCCCATATCCGGTGTCATATCCCATGAAGTCGGTTAACTCCGGATCCCGGCCGGTGTACGGTGTAAGCGTAAACAGGTTGTGGGCCGTGCAATAGATAAACATCCGCTCCACCTTCGATCCTTTGTTCAACAGCTTAGTCAGATCATAGCCCAATGAAAGGGTCCGTAACTTGACAAAGGAGCCATTTTCCAAAAAGAGATCCTGCTCCTTGCGGTAAGGAATGGCATTGCTCCAGGGGTTGTAAAGGGGATAGCGGCTATAGTCGCCACGTTTCTCCCAAAAGGTGATTTCCTTTACGGAGTTCATTTCGGTGACCCCTTCGCGGTTGATGAAATCGAATCGGTTGGCCATATCGGCATTCAGCACGTTGCGTCCTATGTTAAAGTAGAAGTGTGCGTCCAAGCTCCAGTCGCCGTAGCTAAATTGATTCATGAAACCGCCAACCACTTTCGGAAAGATCGTGCCTTTCAGCACCCGGTCGGCATCGCTTATGGCGTTGTCGCCATTGATATCGGCCCATCGGGGATCGCCGGCCCGTAATGGAATACCATTAAAGTTCATGGCCGTACCATCAACCACGGGGATTTCATCGTCGGTGAGGTAAATGCCTTCGTTTTCCAGCACCCAGAAGCGGTCGATGCGTTCGCCCACCCGGAAAAGACGGTTGTTGATGACGATTTCATCAAGCCCTCCGGGCAACGCCAGCAGTTTATTGGTATTGTAGTTCAGGTTCAGTGAAGGCGTCCAGCTAAATTTCCCATTGCCCTTCGGTACCACATCCGCACTCAATAATAGCTCAATCCCGGTATTGTTTACGTCCATGCCGGCATCATAAGACTGGCGATAGCCAAATTCCGCATAGGAAGGGATGCCCAGCAACTGATTGCGGTCGTATTTGGTATACCAATCCAAATTAATCCGGAAGCGCTCTTCGGCCAATCCGAGGTCGAGACCGATATTCAACTGATCCGTATAGGCCCAGGGGATGCCGTAGCCGGACCAGCCGAAGTCGTAGGGGCGGGTTAGCACGCCAAAGCCGTTGTAACCGGGCGTTATTACGTTGCCCATATAGCCTACAAACGTGGAGTAGGAAGGTCCCTGGGAGAAATTGTCGAACGCATTCAGGCGTCCCAACCGCCCAGCGCTGGCGCGGAAGTTGAAGCTCGAAAAGGCAGGTTCGTTGGCCAGCAGGTCGTTCTTGATATTCCAGCCGAACGATAGCGTAGGGGTAACCAACCACCGGCTTGTAGGTTGCGCATTGGACGAACCGTCCGAGCGCAGCAGGAGCGATACGGTATACCGGTCGTCAAAATTGTATGTACCACGACCATAAAAGGAAATGATATTTTGATTGGTGTAATCGAGGAATTTAAAGACCAGTTCCTTGGGGAATGCCAAAGGGTTCAGGTATTCACTTTTGTCGGGGTCCGATTCCAGCAGGTTGATCTTGATAAAGTCGTTGATGCCTTTGTATGCATATGCGTAGTTGTATTTGAATGCATCCCACTGCAAGATACTGCCCGCTTCAAGCAAAAGGCCGTGTTTCTCACCAACGTGGGCTTGGTAGGTGGCATGGTTGTCGAAAATAAGGCGTTGGTTATAACCGTAGTAGTTGGAAGCGAAGCTGTTTTCCTCCATCAATGTGCGCGGATAGAACACGTCCCGCGTGCCTTCGTTGTAATCTACGGCGAGCCGGGAGGTAATCTTCAGGCGGTCCAAGTCGAAGACCAGCTTGGCATGCCCTTCCACAATATTGGTTGCGTTGTTGTCGAAACTGTTATCAAACTGGGCAAGATATTGGCTGTAAACCGTATTGTTTGGCGACAATGGGGAGGAGAGGTCGGGGACATATGACATGGTGGCGAACCGGTCGCGCAAGGACCGGTTACGGTCGCGCAGGACGCGGTTTCCGTTTATCATGGCAGAAAACAGCAGCCATTCCACGGGCTTCATGTTGATGTTGAACAAAGCGCTGTAACGTTTCATGCCCGTTTGGTCGGCAACCCCCTGGTTTTGCATGTGGCCCACAGCAAAGCGGAAGTTGGCGCGGTCGCCCCCGCCGGCAATGTCGGCGTCGGCCGAATAGATCAGCCCGTTTTGGTAATAGCTATCCGTCCAATTGGAGGGTCCGTAGTACGAGACATTCAGCGAATCACTCAAATACAAGGGATAGCTATCGTCGGCTGAATACCGACCGATGGCCGTATAGCGATCGTAGAATTGCCGCCGGAAGGCATTTTCGTAATCGCCATTGATGGCGGTGATGGTGGGGCGCTGGGCAACGCCGACGTACGAATTGAAACTGATTTTCCGTGTAGCATCGGGTTGTTTGGTGGTGATAGCAATCACACCGTTGGCAGCCATGGGCCCATATATGGCCGTACTGGCCACGTCCTTGAGCACACGGATCGATTCGACGTTGTTCAAGTCAATGTTGCTCAGTAGGTTGGTGGCTGTCCCGATGCGGTCAAACTGGTACTGCTGGATGTCGAACGCAAAAGGGTGTTCGCCGATGAGGGGAATGCCATCGAGTACCACGAGCGGTTGCGATTGGTAGATATCCTTCTGCGTTAGGATGGGCATCGGAGTCCCGCGCATGTACATCGCTTGTGTGGCTCCGGGCTCGCCCGAATTTTCCTGCACGTATAAACCGGGTACTTGGTCTTTTATATACTGCTGGAGCGCAACCGCGGGGAATCGGGCAATCTCGTCAAGCCCGAGGGTGGTGGATTGCCTGCCCAGATCAACAACTGCCACGTCCGCGGCGAGGCTATCTTGCCCTCGCGGCGTATTCAACGCGGTATCCTGCGCTACCGGAGAGGATGTGCCGCTCCGCGGGATGGGAGACGCGTCTATCGGGTAGGCGAACACCGCCAGTATCAAACAGGTGACCAAAATTCTCATATTATGCATATATATTGGTTTTCAGATATGTATCTAATAGGGTTAATTCCGGCAATAATCGGCAAGCGCGGTCCCCACTCCGCGAAAAAAACACGCAAATTAATCAGGTCGACAGGCGCATCACGCCGCTAACCGACACAACAATCAGGTGGGAATACACGTGGCGGATGCCTGAGCATACGCTATGACACGGAAGTTACGTAATGAAAGTAAATGAGATTTTCATAATCTGTTGGTTTTGTTTTAATAAGCTAATTTCTACTATTCGGATACCTTTAGGGTAGTCATCGAACTGGTTTGTGGCAGCTAATGTACGAACAAAAATCGTTTTAGCAAGGTTTTTTTTAATTTTTTGAGTTCGCGTCCCGGAACGCGCTATGAATGAACTATTTGTGTTGTGTGCCGGGTTGTCCGGCTAGTTGCCGGTTTGTTTAAATTTTGTAATTAATAAGGACTATATGGAGAATTTCTTGATTTCTGTCCGTAATTTTGCCACAATTGTAATATAATGGCGAAGAAAAAGAAAAAGACCGCCGAAGAGGTGGATGTTGTTCTTATCGGCGCGGGAATCATGAGCGCCACCTTGGGTACATTGATCAATGAGCTGCACCCCCGTGCAAGCATCGCTATATTCGAGCGGTTGGATGAGGTGGCAGCTGAAAGCTCCGATGCATGGAACAACGCCGGTACGGGCCATTCTGCCTTGTGTGAGCTGAATTATACACCGCAGCGGGCTGATGGGTCCGTAGCTATCGGCAAAGCCATCAAAATCGCAGAGGCTTTTGAGCTCTCCAAAGAATTTTGGTCCTACTTGGTTGTCCATGGTATCATCGACCGCCCGGAGCACTTCATCCGGAGCGTACCCCACATGAGCTTCGTGTTCGGCGACGAAAACGTCGCTTTCCTCCGTAAGCGCTATGAAACCATGCGGGAGCACCATCTTTTCCATGGCATGAGCTATACCGAAGACCACAATGTGCTCCGTGATTGGATACCCTTGATCATGGAGGGGCGCAAGCCCGACGAACGGTTGGCAGCCACACGCATCGACATTGGTACGGACGTCAACTTCGGTGCACTGACGCGTTCCCTGTTTCTTCACCTAACACAGAAAGAAGGCGTCAAACTCCGGTTGGCCAATGAGGTCCGCGACATCGAGCGGGCTGACGACGGCCGCTGGAAAATAACGGTGAAAAACCTGACCACTGACAAAAAGAAGACCGTGGTTGCCAAATTCGTATTTATCGGAGCGGGTGGTGGCTCACTGCTGTTACTCGAAAAGTCGGGCATACCCGAAGCCGATGGCTTCGGCGGGTTCCCCGTGAGCGGCCAATGGTTGAAATGCACCAACCCCGACGTGATATCGAAGCACCACGCCAAGGTATATGGCAAGGCTGCCGTAGGCTCGCCGCCCATGTCGGTTCCCCACTTGGATACCCGGGTGATCGATGGGAAGACCGCACTCCTTTTTGGGCCTTACGCGGGTTTTTCGACCAAGTTTTTAAAAAACGGTTCGTGGCTTGACCTTCCGGCGTCGATCAAACTGAGCAACATCCGCCCCATGCTGGCTGCGGGGATGGATAATATTCCGCTCACCAAATACCTGATCAATCAGGTACGGCAGAGCCCAGACGACCGGCTGGCGGCGTTGAAGGCATACGTGCCCACGGCACGCAAGGAAGATTGGGAACTAGAGATTGCCGGGCAACGGGTACAGGTAATTAAGAAAGACAAAGAGCACGGCGGCATCCTCGAATTTGGAACGGAAGTGGTTAGTAGCGCTGACGGTTCCATATCGGCACTCCTCGGAGCGTCGCCGGGCGCTTCCACGTCGGTGTCGATCATGGTCGATCTATTGGCGCGGTGTTTCCCCGAGCGCGCCAAGACCGCCCAGTACCTGAGCAAGCTACGCGAGATGATGCCGTCGTTCAGCCATTCCATCGCTGACGATGCGCAACTGTGCCGGGAAACCCGCGAGCGGTCCGCTGCCATACTGAAGCTCGAACGCACGCTCGAATCTGTTTAGGCGTGGCGGACGCGGCAAACTGGTTCCACGAATTGGCTGTGCAACTGAAGCAAACGCCCTTACTCCACTGGATCGGTGTAGGTTGTGGCGTTGTCCAGGTGCTGCTGGCCAAATCCAACAAGGTATTGCTTTATCCCTTTGGCATTGCCAGTATACTGGTTACCGTCTACGTATTGTATGAGGCAGGGCTGTACGCCGAAATATTGCTGAATGGCTATTACCTCGTAATGAGTATTTACGGGTGGGCGCATTGGGTGACGCGGCGCGACCAACCGCAGGTGGTGGCTGCCTATTCGAAACGGTACGATTGGTATGTGACCTTGCTGATCGTGGCAATCGGTTTTCCCGCACTGTATTTCGCGCTGCTCCATTTTACGGATTCCACCGTGCCTGCATGGGATGCCTGGGTGAGTGCCACGGCATGGGCAGGGATGTGGTTGCTGGCCCGGCGCAAAATCGAAAACTGGATATGGCTGAATATCAGCAATGCTTTTGCTATTCCGCTGCTGGCCTATAAAGATCTGCACCTGTATGCGCTCTTGACCCTGTTTCTTTTCGTCGTAGCTATTTTTGGTTATTTGGACTGGAAACGTATCATCCGCCGCCAACGGACCGCGGACGCTATTGTAGAAACATGAGCCGTACACAAAAGAAATACAACGAACAAATGGTGCCGGCTGCGTTGGTTGAGCAGCTTCGCCGCCTGGCCGGTCCCGCCGAGACCGAAGGTACACTAACGGCAGATCAACTGGCTATTATTTACAATCATCGATGGTTTAAACTGTTCGTTCCGGGCAATCTCGGTGGATTGGAATTGCCGCTGCCCGACGGGGTACGGTTGGAAGAGGAGCTCGCACAGATCGATGGGAGCCTGGGTTGGACCGTTACCCTGTGTGCTGGTGCCAACCTGTTTGTGGGTTATATGGACCGGTCAGTCGCCGGAACCGTCTTCACAGACCCCAGCGTCTGCTTGGGCGGCAGTGGACACGCGACAGGGAAAGCCGTTGTTGAGGGAGATGGGTACCGCGTGTCGGGCAGGTGGCGTTATGCAACCGGTGCACCCCACCTGACGCATTTCACCGCAAATTGTGTAATTGAACAAGATGGGAAGGAACTCTTGGACAACAATGGCAATCTGGTTATTCGGTCTTTTTTCTTTCCGAAAGCCGATGTGCGGGTAATTGACGACTGGAATGCACTGGGACTAAAGGCTACCGCCAGCCGTTCATTTGAAGTTAACCATTTACCGGTAGACCGATCGCAGACGTTTGTGATAAGCCCCCGGACGGCCACGTGGGACCATCCCATTTACCAATATCCGTTCCTGCAATTTGCCGAAGCTACGTTAGCGGCCAATACGTTGGGCATGGCGCGCCATTTTCTGGCGTGTACGGCAAACCTGGGAGCGCGCGGATTACAGCAGCTTGTTCGCGCCGCCGAATGGAAACTGAACGGCGCCCGCGAATCGTTCTATAGCGCACTTGATGCTTCTTGGGATGAATTGCTGCGTACGGGCGAACTGACTCCCCACACGCTGGCGGCCGTAAGTAAATGGAGCCGCACGATGGTCAGGGTATGCCGCAAGCAGGTAATGGCGATCTATCCGCATGTGGGGATGGCCGGTGCCGATGCCTCATCGGAGATGAACCGTGTGTGGCGCGATATCTTTACAGCGAGCCAGCATAGTCTCCTGCGTGTGTAACGACGCAATCCATCGGTTCATAAACTTCCGAAAAAGCACTGGTGTCCAAGGTGATCTGTCGCCCGGTCAATGTATCGACAGCGAGCGGTTTCCGCAGTAACTTCCCATCCTTTAATTTGAATACCACCCGAAGGGTGTCTTGGTTGCCTTCTTGGGAGAATGTCCACACCAAATCAAAAACATCATCTTCCGATTTTCCCAATACGGTACCCCTTCTAGCGTCTTTTTCGTGCGGTACAACGTTGTAAATGCCACTGACCGTTCCCTTCCGCGCCTCCAGTTGGATAAAGGATGAATCCTGCAGTTGGTTGCCTTCCAGTCGGAGGAAGCAGTATTTTTGCTCGTGGTTCGCGGAACGTTCCTCCTGTCGATTGCCACTTTGGCAAGCCGTCACTGAGAGCACGTAAGCAATAATTGCAAGTGTATGCGTATTCATAAGCTATGGATCTAATTAAAAAGGCAACAATGTATGACGGGTATTGTTCATACGGTTGTCGATTTCTTGTATATAACAAGCAACTTATCTAAGTTTGTACGCAAGACATATGGTCACGTTTCCCAACGCCAAGATAAATATCGGATTGCAGGTGCTCGGCCGCCGTGCAGATGGTTACCATAACCTGGAAACCGTCTTTTACCCCATCAAGCTGCATGACGTGCTGGAAGTGGTGGAAGCCGATGAAACCCGGTTCATGGGATCCGGACTCACCATTCCCGGTGACAGCGAAGATAACCTGTGCATAAACGCCTATCGGTTGCTCCAGCGTGATTACGACTTACCGCCTATCCATATCCATTTGCATAAGGTGATTCCCATCGGTGCCGGCTTAGGTGGAGGATCGGCAGATGCGGCGTTTTTGCTGAAGTTGGCCAATGCGCGGTTCCAACTCGGGCTTGACGAAACGCAACTGATGGGTTATGCCCGCCGGTTGGGTGCCGACTGTGCCTTTTTTATCCGCAATACCGCGGTATTGGCCAGTGGCATCGGTGATGTATTCGAGGATATAGACCTCGACCTGTCATCGTACCACATGGTATTGGTCAAACCCGATATCCATATTTCCACCGTGTCAGCGTACGGGATGGTAACGCCCAATCCGGCGGGCAGGCAGTTGGCAGCGGCCGTAAAAACGCCGGTGGCGACATGGCGCGATGCGATCGTGAACGATTTCGAAGCGGGTATATTTGCGAGGTACCCTGAGATTGCATCCATCAAGGAACTGTTGTATGAGCAGGGCGCCGTATTTGCAGCCATGAGCGGCAGCGGATCGAGTGTGTTCGGCCTGTTTGAGAAGGAAGTGTCATTGCATGGGCTCGCTCCCGAATATACGGTGTTTTATCTTGATTGATTTAGCCAATGACGAATAGGGTCACCTTCCAAGCTGAGATTCAGCGAGCCGAAACGATGGGCGCTGCCATGGCAGGGTGGGTATATGTGGAAGTTCCCTACGCGATTGCCAACCGAATCAAAGCCGACTACAAGCAGGTTTACCGCGTGCGCGGGCAGATCGATGGTCACATCTTCGCTGGCCTGGCGCTGATGCCCATGGGGGAGGGCAACTACTATCTAGCTATCAACAGCTCCATGCGCAAGGTACTACAAAAAGGGGTGGGCGACGTGCTGGCCATCTGTTTGGAGGAAGATACGGATTTTAAGATAACCATGCCTGAAGACCTGGAAATTTGCCTGTTGGACGATGAGGACGATTTAATGGCAAAATTTATGGCCCTCGCCAAGTCGCACAGGAATTATTTCATCAAATACGTCACTGACGCGAAAACCGAGCCCACCCGGGCCAAACGCATTGCGATGACCGTAGAGGCGATGGTTCTCGGCCTTGATTTCGGTGCGATGATCCGATTGGACAAAGCCCGTAGGCAAAACGAATAGCTGCCGCCGACTTGCCCTGTAAAAAAACTGAATAGATTTTTGGTGGTGTTGATTTATTAATGCAACTTTGCTGCAAGTTTTATGGGTCGTTACTTCCAAATATCTCGATGGTTGCTGTGTGTGGTTACACTGGGTGTAGTCGTTACGGTGGTCAGCATCCCGCTGATAGCCACTTTGCACACCCACATTCAGCACGTAGATGGTTGCGATGAGGGGCACGGCGGCGATGCCGGTACCGACGGTGCGTCTAACTGTGATTTCTGTGCACTATATGGCCAGTTTACGCCGCGGGAAGCATTGTCGGTGTCCATGTTTTCTTTCCGTACGCCCGTAACGCCGTTACGGGCAATAGTTGCCCAACCACGGTCAAAAGTGTTGTGTGAGGGCGTGGCGCACGGTTACACGACGAGAGGTCCCCCCTCCATTTTCGCCTAATTGAGTATTCCGGATCAACATGATGTCAATCCGGTATCCGGACATTTCCCTTTTTTTTATAGTTATTTCAATCAATGCGGTCTGTGCATTCGATAAAATTCGTCATCATTACCCTTATCGGTCTGTTGGCCATGGGGGGCGCCCACGGGCAAGGATTCCGGTTGGCGGGGCAGGTTACCGATGGGATCGGCAATCCCGTTGTTGATGCCCGCATTACCCTGCAGGAAATGGGTAAGATACGGTATGCAGACACGGCAGGTGCGTTTTCCTTTTCGGGACTGCCGCCGGATAATTACCGGCTTACCGTTTACAAGGTCGGCTATGCCGATCGGCACGCAACGGTTTCCTTGAGGGGCGATAGGGATGACGTTACCATCGTATTGGAAGGCAGGGTGCACCTGCTTGACGAAGTACTCGTGGTAGACAATCACGTGGAACGGAGAAAGCAGGAGGAGTCGCTCAACCTGGAAGTGGTTGGCAAGGATTTCGTTTACCGCCATCTCGGGGGTAGCTTGATGAAAACACTCGAAAGGCTGCCCGGTGTCCAAACCGTCGGTATCGGCTCGGGGCAATCCAAGCCGCTTATCCGTGGGTTGGGCTTCAACCGGGTAGTGGTGGTCGACCGGGGCATCAAGCACGAGGGCCAACAGTGGGGGAGCGACCACGGCCTCGAACTGGACCAGTTTGCCGTTGGCGAAGTGGAGCTTATTAAGGGAGCTGCATCGTTTATTTATGGATCAGACGCCATTGGCGGTGCGATCGACGTGAAACCCGAACCGCTGCCCGCTCCCCACACGCGGTCCGTATCGGTAGACTTGGTGGGGCGGAGTAACAACCGCAGCTACGGCACCTCTGTGCGTCTGGGCGGACGTGGTGAAAAGTGGTTTGCCGATGCGCGTGCTACCTACCTGCGTTATGGTGACTACCGGGTCCCTGCGGATACCGTTTATGTCTATGATTATGCAGTGTCCCTTCGTCGCCGGCAGCTGCGCAATACAGCAGGACGCGAAACGGACCTGCACCTCACTACCGGTTACCTGGGTGATCGTTTCAATTCGATCCTATACCTAAGTAACACGTTTCATAAAGCAGGTTTCTTCGCCAATGCGCATGGTCTTGAGCCGCGCCGCGTGGATATGGAGCTGCATGATCGATCGGCGCGGGATATCTTGTTGCCGAGCCAGCAAGTCAACCATTTCAAGATTATCAGCAGGAACGCGCTCCATTTGGGCAAACACCATATCGAAGCAGAGGTGGGGTTCCAACGCAATTTCCGTCAGGAACACAGCCCGTATGTGCGTCACGGTTACATGCCATCTCTCTTGCCCGATACCCTTGGAATCCCGGCCACGCTGGAACGGGAGTTTGACAAGCAGGTGTACTCACTGAATGTGAAGGATTACGTGGAACTCGGTAAGCACCAGCTGACGTTTGGCTTCAACGGGGAACACCAGCGTAACGGCATAAGCGGGTGGACTTTCCTTGTGCCGTCATTTGAGCAGTCAACGGCAGGTGTATTCGGGTACGATCGCTACCGGCTAAACGAACGGGTACTGTTACACGGCGCGGTGCGATTTGATCATGGCAACCTGCGTATGCACGAATATCGGGATTGGTTTCCCTCCGATGTGCCCGAGGGCGGACAGGTATATCTTGTCCGTGCGGCCGACCTGCACAGGCGTTTCAATAGTTTCGTTTGGTCCGCCGGACTCAATTACGAGCCGCTTGAGCACCTTTCGCTGAAAGCCAATATCGGCAAGAGCTTCCGGATGCCCATTGCCAAGGAGCTGTCGGCCAATGGTGTGAACTACCACTATTTCAGCTATGAGCGGGGCAATCCGTCACTTTCTGCGGAGCAGTCGTACCAGGCCGATGTGTCTGCCGAATGGCAAGCCAATGGCTGGCATATCCAGGTGAGCCCGTTTTACAACTACTTCCCCAACTACATTTACCTGAATCCTACGGCAGCATTCGACCGCTTCTATGGCGCGGGCAACCAGGTGTTCGAGTATGCGGAAAGCCGGGTGGTCAGGTATGGGGGAGAAGTGCAGGTGTCGCGTAAAATAGGCCGTTCGCTGACAGCGGAAGTATTGGGCGAATACCTGTATTCCCAGCAGTTATCGGGCGATAAGAAAGGATTTTCGCTGCCGTTTGCACCGCCGCCATCCCTGTTGATGAGCCTTTCGTGGTCGCCCGAACGACCAGGCAGTCCATTTGTTGCGATCGACTACCGGCGCGTAGCCAGGCAGGATCGGATTGTGCCTCCCGAAAAGAAGACCCCGGGCTATGGCATCGTGGCTATGCGGGCAGGGGTTGATGCGGTGTTGATGCGCATTCCGGTACAACTGAATGTTCAGGTGCAGAATCTGCTCGACACGAAGTATATGGAACATACCAGCTTTTACCGGTTAATAGAACTTCCGGAAATGGGCAGGAATATTGTCTTTTCCCTGCGGATTCCGGTGGTCAGTACACAAAACGATTAAATAATAACATGGAAATCATGGAAAAATTACAGATAAAGCGAATAATCATTGCCTTTGGAATCATTTCATTGGCGCTGGCATGCAGTAAAGATGCCGACACGGTCGATACCGAATACCCGGTCATCGATGGCAATTTCGCAGAAGCGTCCCCGCAACAGTGCGGCACCATTCAACGAGGGGAAACGTTTATTTTCAGGGCCAGATTCAGCGACAATGTGGCGCTGGGCGCCTTCAGCCTCGATATACACAACAATTTTAATCATCACAGTCACAGTACGGAGGTTGAAGCGTGTGACATGGAACCGGTGAAGACACCGGAGAACGATTTTGAATACATCAAAGATATCAATATTCCCGGTGCGCCGAAAACATACGAAGCCGAGGTTGAGATTGCCATCCCTGCCGATATCGATCCCGGAGATTATCATTTTATGATTAAGGTGACGGACGCAACAGGATGGCAGACCCTGCGTGGACTGAGCGTGAAGATCCAATAGGGGTGGGTCAACCGTATTTTTAAATTATTGAACAATATTATCATGAACAAGCAAAATAAACATTTCATTTATATCCTATTTGGTTTCATCTTTTTTGTGGTGGCAGCGTGCGATAAAGACGAAACTCCTGCGGTCGATAAGCCGCTGATCGAGTCGTTGGAAGTGGGGCACGACAATGACCGCACCGCCCACCCGGGGTCGGACCTCCACCTCGACGCACCTATTTTGGCCCCCGGCGGCATCGCCAGCATCACCTTGGAGATCCATCCCGAAAGTGGCGACGGCTGGACGTTTGAACAGGTGTTTACCGATGGTTACGAAGGGTTGAAAAATGCGGATTTCCATGAGCACATCGATGTGCCCGCCGACGCCGCGGAAGGCGAATATCACCTGCATTTGACGGTAACCGACCAAACCGGCCAAACCGCGGAGGCTGAATCGCACCTGCATATTGTAGCCGGTGAGGGTGATCATGACGATCACGACCATGATCATTAACAAAGAAGAACAGGGTTAGCGATAACCACGGCCGTCTCGCCCTAAGCGAGGCGGTTTTTTTTATGATCGGGGGTGGTATTGCGTGATGACCGAATGCAGGTAGTCACGATCAACATGGGTATATATTTCGGTGGTTGTAATGCTCTCATGGCCTAACATATCCTGTACCGCACGTAAGTCGGCACCGCCTTCTACCAGGTGGCTGGCAAACGAATGACGGAACGTATGGGGGCTGATTTTCTTTTTGAGACCGATTTTTGTTGCCAGGTCGCGGATGATGATGAATACCATTACCCGTGTGAGGGATGCCCCCCGGCGGTTGAGAAACACGAAATCCTCGTTCCCCAGCTTGATCTTCTGGTGCACCCTTACTTCAGTGAGGTAAATGCGGAGGAATTTGATAGCCTGGCTCCCGATGGGCACCAACCGCTCCTTGCTTCCCTTGCCTTCTACCTTGATAAATTCCACGTCGAGGAACAGGTTGGATATTTTGAGGCCAACCAGCTCGCTCACCCGTAGGCCACAGCCGTACAGCACCTCCAGCATGGTCTTGTTGCGCATGCCCTCGGGCGCAGATAGGTCTATCGCGTCAATGAGCTGTTCTATTTCCCGGATGTTCAGCACATCTGGTATTTTGCGGGCGAGGCGTGGGGCCTCGATCAATGCCGTGGGATTTTCGAGCAGCCCGTGTTCTAAGCTCATGAATAGGTAAAACGTTTTGATGCCCGAAAGGATGCGTGCCTGGCTCATCGGAGATAGCCCGAAGCCATTTATCCAACCCAAAAAATCCTGTATATGCTTGGGACTGATTTCCTTGGGTGCGATACCCTGCGGTTCGGCAAACCGCTGGAGTTTGATGAGATCGCTAAGGTATGCTTCTACGGTGTTGGCCGCCATTGCCCGTTCCAACTGGAGGTAGTTTTTGAAGTCGCCGATAGCGGATTTCCAATTCATTGTTGCGTACCCGCATAAAAAATATACGGGGTATGGGCAAATATACAATATTCATTAACTTTACAGCCTATGGAAAAGGTAGAGCTTGCACTGGACCGTATCATTGAAGCGGTTTTATCGCGTGTGCCCAGCCTTGTGTTGGGTATATTGATATTGCTGGCAGGAAGCTGGCTTATCCGGCTGATCTTGCGCATTATTCGCAAGCGGTTCGAGCGGCGTAGCGTCGATTTGTCCCTGCGTGATTTCGTCGCGAGTATTGTCAAGTTCATAATGTACACTATGCTCATCCTCAGCGTGGCGTCGATGGTGGGCATCCAGACCACGTCGTTCGTAGCGGTGCTTGGTGCCGCCAGTCTTTCCATCGGCTTGGCCCTGCAGGGCAGTTTGTCCAATTTTGCTGGCGGTGTCCTGATCCTGCTGTTCCGGCCTTTCCGCGTTGGCGATTATGTAAGCAGCGGTTCCGGTGCGTCAGGAACGGTAGAAAAAATAGACATCCTCTATACCACGATGCGCACTGCCGAAGGGATTGCCGTGTTTGCACCAAATGGGCCGCTGGCCAACTCGGTCATTACGAACTACTCCAGCATAACCAAACGGCGGATAGAATATAATATCGGCATCGCTTATGAATCGAATATCAAGGAGGCGCGCGATGTGATTCTCAAGGTATTGGCGGAAGATCACCGCGTACTGAACACCCCGAAACCCGAAGTGCGCGTTGCGGAGTTGGCCGATAGCGCCGTCAACCTGGTTATTAGGGCCTGGGCACCGAAAGACCAGTTTTGGGAAGCCTACTACGATAATTTTGAGCGTATCAAACTTGCGCTCGATGCCAATAATATCACCATACCCTATCCGCAGCAGGAAATGCGTATCGTCAATGCCCCCGGCTCGGGTGGGATTGGTGCTCCATGATGCGGGCCACGTATTTGCCGATGATGTCGAACTCGAGATTTACCGTATCGCCGGCGCCTACTTGGTGGAGGTTGGTATGTTCGAAGGTGTAGGGGATGATGGCCACGGAAAACCTGTCGGCCTGCGAATCCACGACCGTGAGGCTGATGCCATTGACCGTGATGGATCCCTTCTCTACGGTGATGTTGCCCTGTGCCCGATCGTATTGGAAGGTAAATAGCCAGCTGCCTTCCTGATCGGCTACCGATACGCATCGCGCCGTTTGGTCCACATGCCCCTGCACGATATGGCCATCCAAGCGGTCGCCTACTTTGGTGCAACGCTCAAGGTTAACGAGATTCCCCACCTGCAACGTACCCAAATTGCTTTTCTGGAGTGTTTCGGCAATGGCCGTGACCGTATGCTCACCGGGCGATAGCGCTACGACGGTAAGGCAAACGCCGTTGTGCGAAATGCTTTGGTCGATTTTCAGCTCGTCCGAAAGGGTAGAGGCAACGGTGATATGGAGGTTGCCCGCCTCCCGTTGGAGATGGGTTACGCTGCCAAGGGTTTCGATGATGCCAGTAAACATGTTTCTAATCGTTTTAGTCGTAAGTTTTTAGTCGTAAGTCGCCAGTCTATTGTTGTCTGTCGTCCGTTGTCTCTTGTCTAAATTTCCGTTTCGCCAAACCGAGCAAAAGGAGTAGGGTGAATCCGGCGCTGCCGGCCATTCCAGCGTAGGCGAGGTAGTCGCCCGCTGATACATAAAAAGTGATTTCTTCGTTGAGGTTGATGTCTTGTTTCAAGGCGGTGGGTACCCACCATGCGGTCTGTTGCACCACATCACCACGTTGGTTAATGAAGCCGGAGATGCCTGTGTTGGCCGATCGCGCCACCCAACGCCGCGTTTCGATGGCGCGTAGTTTGGCGTAGGCCAGGTGCTGGTCTTTGCCAGCAGTATCGCCCCACCAGCCGTCGTTGGTAATGATGGCGATGAACTGCGCGCCGTCCCGCACATAGGCTGCCACGTAATTTCCCCAAATGGATTCATAGCAAATAACGGGTGCAGCACCGATACCGCTCTGCGAATAAAAAACCGATGGTTTATCCTGGCTGCCATAGCCACCCGTGGTGCCGCCGAATCCGGCGAACAATGGTTTGAGGAATCCGAGTGCACCGGCAAACGGGAATTGTTCGGCACCCGCCACCAGCTTGGATTTGTGGTAGAACTGGAGTTTGGCTGAATTTTCTATCAGCACGGCTGAGTTGAAGGCATCGTAATAGAGGCCGTCATATTCGCGGGCGGTAGGTGTCCGCTGGTCGTTATATATCCGGTATCCCTCTATTCCCGAGAGGACATTCCCGTTTTTATAACGCTGTAGGAATTGCTGGATGCGGAGGAAGGCGGGATGCTCGTAAAAGCGGTCTTCATCAAACCCTCCCTGCCGGGCAATGGCCGTTTCCGGCCAGATGAAAAACTCGGTGTTCGGCTGGGCTACCGAATCCGATAGCCGGATGAGGTTGTCGATTTGCATTTCGGGCGTAATGAAGCTGAACTTGCCATAGGGATCTACGTTCGGTTGCACTACCACCACGTCTGAAGGGTTTAGGTGTTCCTCGTAGGTGGAATAGCGGTAGAGCGACCATGCAGCAGGTGCCGCAAGGAGGAGTATGAGCCCGCCCAGCAGCTTATAGCGGAGTGCTGGCCGGAAGCCGTCCCTAGCCGATAGGATCAGGAGGAATAGCAGGATGTTGCTCGTCCAAATCCACATAGTACCGCCGTATACCCCCGTATATTCATACCACTGCACCAGTTGGTGCGTGCCGGCAAACCCATTGCCGAGGGTCATCCACGGAAAGGCGAGGTCCCAGCTTTGGTGCAGGTATTCGTAGGCCATCCAGAAGGAAACCAATCCGGCTAACGACCACCCGATGGCATAGCGTTTACGCAATTGGTAGTACAGGCGAAAAGCGAAGGCCATCAGTAAAGCAGCGAGCCCGAAGGGAATCAGCGACACGAATGCCGCCGCATACACGGGCATCACGGCATTCATGGCATTGAAAACCCAATAAATGGAGGCCGTGTTCCATAGGAGGGTGGTAAGTCCGCTGAGTAAGAATACTTTTGCACCTTTGCGGCGGTAATCGCCGCGCATGATGGTTTCCAGCGCCAAGAGGAGCGGCACGAAGGCCACCCAAAGCAGGGGAGACGTATAGGAGAATGGTGGCCAAGCCAACCACAGCAAGAACGCACTCAACAAGGCCAATAAGTAGTTTTTCTTCACGGTTATAGTTGGGATAACAGTTCGTTTTTCTTGTTTTCGTATTCGGCCTCGGTAATCAATTCGCGCTCAAACAAGGCTTTCAGTTTTTTGAGTTTTGCGGTGAGTTCGTCCTGGGGTTCGGCCGCATCTGGTTGGGCCACCGTATCCGCGTCATCGGCGCTGTTGTTGGTTGGCTGCGCACCCAGTGCTTCCATACCCGCTTGGTACAGCTTGCGGGCCTGGCTTTTGGGGATGTAGGCCATAGCGAGACTTTCACCGCCGTGTTTGGTGAAAGTCACTTGGCTTCCAAGGATACCTTCCTTGAAGGAGAGGTTTTCGATGGCTTGCCAAGGCACGATGTCAAAATCGGTCGCCAAACCTAGTTTCGTTGATTTGCAGATGAATAACCGCTTGTTGGTGAGTGCGATGCTGTTGGGGAATAACGTGACTGCTGGCTTTTTCTGCACGGCGATATACGTAATCTCCTCACCCGTAACCGCTAGCATATCCTGCAACTTCAGGAGTAGCTTTTCCACCGCTAGGGGGTCCTGACCGTCGTTGATGTATGGGTCGATGCGCATCGTTATTTTGGCACTAATATAGGAAAGATTTGTTTAAGTGCTTAAATTACCAAAATGGCAGGGAAATCGCTTTTAAAAATACACGGCGAGCAGGCTGCTTCGGAAATCGTCATCCAGGGCAGCGCGTTGCCTCTTTTTAGGCTTACTTAACTTTGATTCG
>NZ_JBHEUZ010000028.1:0-32501 GCF_041925275.1 Parapedobacter sp. 2B3
GCATTAAAACAAGGGCTTAACTGATTTTATTTCAAATCATTAAGCCCTGTTTTTTTATATAGGCTGCGACTTTTAGGGAATACCTAGTTTTTAGAGATGCCCTATAGTTTGTCATTGCAGCCGTGATTAAATAGCAATTATTTTCTGGTGTCCACTTCGTAGCGAATTCGTTCCCAACGTTTTTTAAGAAGTATTGCAGGTTTAGTAAATCGTCATTCCTGTTTTTTGAAACATAGTTTTCGAAGTCCTCGTTAAGTCGGCCAACTGTGAGATTCCCAGCATTATTATCAAAATTTGGAATGTTAGCGACAACGATGTCCTTTTGCAATCGCCATATACCCATAGTATGGGCTTCCGAATTCTTCTTCTCATCACACCTTATCAGTTGGGAGGTTTCACAAAAAGCAACCTTTGGAGTCGTTGCACAGTAGAACAGGCTTTGAAGAGGTTCGTTTGCACGACCAAAGTCCAAAATGCCGTTTCTGTCAATGCGATGGCCCAAGTCTTGAATACGCGAAAACATTAAATTACTATCATGACGTCTCATTCTATAGACCTCTGTGCCAGCCGGAATTGTAATCGTAGGAATAGAGATGCTGAATAGGTGTAGGGCATTTTTTATTGCTGAATAAGACCTATTCGAATTCTCTTCCTTCATTCGTAGCAGAAAATCCAGTACATCGATTACGGTGTCTTTAGGTAAAGGCGTCATAGTCTTTCCTTGCTCTTGATGAATTTCACATTGAAGATATGGCAATACCAAGTTCGTCGGCACTTGCATCAATAAAATCTGGCTCACTCAAAACCCATCTTGAGTCTGTTTTCCTGTACCCCAAATTCAAGTAATGGCTGCCATTCGGATAATATATCCGAAAAATATTGGGTTCGGAGGTTTCGGCTATCAAATACTCGACACCTCTAATGTTTACTTTCAGCATATCGTTTACCATTTGTTTAATTCTGGAGTGTATACAAAACTATACACTTTAATTCGCATTACAAAATAACACGTAAGCCACCTGATAAAACAACATCGGCCAAAAGGCAAGACGCATGGAAAAGATAGGTTGTAAGATATACTTAAGCTGCTTATTGAGGTTTTTTATTTTTTGGTTAACGTGTAATTAGCTTTGCGCAGACGGTTGGCTGAGGGGATACCTTTCATCAAATTGGGCAACCAGTTAAGGTTTGACTCGAAGACGGTAGACGCATGGTTGCTCGCGCAGAATTAGTTCGTTTTTAACGCTTTTTAAGGACTTAGAAAGACGAACGGGGGGCAAGGCAGGGTTAGCCCTGGATTTCGGCCTTTCGTTCGTCTCTCAAACGATTTCGATGCTTATTTTGATTTATACGGGAAACGATGGAAAACAACAGGGAAACTTTCAGCTTTGGAGAAACCATTTTTATCATTTTTTTGCTTTCTGTCAAACGGCTTGTTACCGGTTCAGGCTTCATTTTTCATCAATCAACTCATTGTCCTTTATTATCCATAATTATTTTTTTTAGTGTTTCAATTTCGTGATAATTCCCGTCTTCTAGCCTCCTATGAAGCATTCTGTGGCAGTTTGAGCATACTAATGCCAAATCTTCAATTTTTGTAATTCTTTCTCCTGTCGAAATGTGAATTTTGTGGTGGCATTCTATGAAATTCATTCCAAGTTGCCCATAGAAATCTACAAAATCAAAATTGCAACATTCACACTTTAGTCTACCGTTATTATTTTTTAACGCAAGAGTTTTTGCAAGTTGAACGGTTTTTGAATTTCTCCTTTTTAGTTCTTGTTTTATGTGCTTCCTAATTATCTTATCGCCTTCTAATTTACCAAAGACCCGAATTGGTTCCTCAGGTCTAAATATTTCGTTTTCAATTTCGGAGCAAAGAAAATTATTGAATAGCTGCCAAATATCTTCTTGTGTTTCCGCTTCTGTCAGTCCAATATTGTTTGTCAGATTTATTATCGGGTTTGTTAGTCCACGATTTAGTTTGAAAAAATTGTAATAACCTAGGTTGGAATTGAAGATATTGGGTTTGCTTTCGCTATAAGTCTAACTTCTATGCACCATTTGTGATAGGGGTGTTCATTGTCTATATGAACGTCGTCTGAAATAGGAGACTATATGAACCTTATAATTTTTCCTGCTATTAATTGTGTTTGGTTTTTGGAATAACACAATAATATCCCCAACACTTGGAGTTGAAGCACTTCCGCCTTTAGTTATTGGCCAATTTAACCAAAAAGTCGTTCCGCAGTTTATGTCATCATATGCCCATCCATCACCTTGATTTCTCTTGACATTCTTTATCCAAACTATGTTTCCTGAACTATACATTTTCTGGTTATTTCATGGCTTGATGTGACAAAATGATGGACAATATAAATGCTTGTTGAGCTGATCGATTTTGAAGTCTTTTAATCTCTTGGGTGGTGGTTATTCATAAGCGTTATTAAGACTAAAAGTTTCGGGAGGCCTTTGAACAAACCTATAGCGAATAGCATCGAAAAATAAAGCCATAATCATGAATGGTAAGATTAGGAAGAAAAATATGATAGTAATTGGGTAGAAAATAAATTTTAGAGGTTTACTCAACTTGTCATAGGGACTCATAACCGTTGTTGAAAAATGACTTATTTTCTCTATTAGGAACGGTTCTTTCGTAGGCTTGCTTATTTTTTTCGCTCCTATAAACGTACCTGTTACCAAAATGTCATCACTTGAGTGACCACTATGATAAATTGATAATATTAGGCCATCGTTTTTATTAAGAAAATCGAAATTTATATACACTTGATTCTCTCTTTGTAAGGTGACAGATATATTATTAACCTCTTTCTGGTAAGACAACTCATAATCATATATCACAACACTGTTGCGAGACATTATTCTCAAGTGGTCGCTTGGGGCAAAATCTGCTTTTGTAATGGGCTCCATTCCCGCATTCCAAATGGCAATCTTGGAAACAGATAGGTTATTTATGGATGAGTTGTTATATCTTATTTCTAATTTGTTTATTGTTGATAATTTGCTATCTATTAAGCCAAAGCTCTTGATATTAAAGGTGGGCCTTTTTTCTTTTAGTGCCTTAAAGTAAAAAACAATTGCCAGTATAACTCCAACGAAACCAATTAAAAGTGATATTGCATTAAAAAGATAATTTCCGTTAAAAAAATCAAAAATGGTTTCCATTTTATGCTAAGAGATATTTAATGAATTTTATTAATCGGTACACAACCAACCCTATTAAAAGGTATAATACACCTAATGTACCGATTATGATGATTGGAATAGTAGCTTCAGAGTAATTTCGTTGTACAACCCATGTTCCTAAAATAAATATTATCAGTCCCCAAACTATCATATTTATACCGAGTCTTTTGTCTTCGGCAGCTTTGTCTTCTTCTGTGACCAGCCTTACAGATTTATGTAAAACGCTAACCCTTACTTGAGGAACATTGCCGTTGAAATTTTCTGTCAGTAAATTGAGCCTTATTGATGTATGTCTGTTAAGAATAGGTAGATTGAATTTCTTATTGGCTAACACCCATTTTATTTCATTTGACAGTTGAGTAGGTGTAATGTGTTGTGGGTCTAGCTGGGCCTGTTCTATATCCGCTTGGTTTCTTTGAATGACGTCCAAGAAATGAGAATAATAACCCTGTTCCAGAAGTATGCTATTACCACCATCATTATAAAAGCCATCGTGCCCTAAAATCTGGCTATCTTGGTCAACCCATATATCAATATTTACGTTCTCCAAGTCTATGTTACTATCGTTGGATAAGTGTACCGTTACAAAACTCAAGTGATTGGCTTGTCTACCTTTATATTTGACTTCGATGTTTCCCCAAAACTCATTTTGGATTGTTGTAGCAATAGGATTGAAGAAAAGTTGATATTTAAGTTGGACTAGCCGAGTCTTAAATTTTTCTAAGTATATACCTATTACTACGCTAACTAATGCAGTAACTAACAAGGCAATTGTTGGCGGTGCAATTTTCTCAACATAGTCATTTATCGTTTGTATGTCCATAAAATCAATGTAGGTGACTTTCAAAGATACACATCTGTATTCTAATCAATAGATAAAAAGTATTGCCATTTTAGGATTTTGTTTAACAGCGTGTTTTGCCCATTCTGTTATAGATGGCATAATATAAATAAATGTTTTCAGAATACCCATCGAATACTAAGGCAGAATGGGGTAGCCCGCATAGAAAGAAATGCAATGAGCATTACTATTATTGATATGATGGAATATAAAAAAGGGGAAGCTATAGGGGAAACAAAACCTCTAATTTGGACGATACCAAACGATACCCCCAAACGAAAAAAAGTTGGTGTTCAGCGGTATCGCCTTAAACCAACTTTTCTTATTTTCAGTAGCCCGTAGGGGAATCGAACCTATCGGACATTAATCTCTTTGTCAATGTTTTACAACCACCCCTTTTCCCAACTCACCGAATCACTCACTGGTTTGACATACGTTTTAGCTGCAATTGCTATGCTGCTAAGATACAGAATTTCTGTGATGTAAGAATGATGGAATATTACGGCTCGGGGCTTGGCGTAGTGGGGGCATTTAGCACTGCACTTGATACGAAGCACGAACGCTCCAATTTAGCAATAATGTTGGTACGAAGCACGTCCGCCCCCATTACGCCAAACCCTTGTTATGTGCAAGTGCTTTAGTCCAGTAAAACCGTTGATTCTGTTACTCTTACTAGGTCTTGCAAATAATCGTCAGCCAAAAGATGTTTTAGTTCGGGATGCCGGGCAAAGGTTTTGACCACAAACGGACATAGCGGATAAATTTTTGTTTTACTTTCTTCCGCAAACTCCACCAATCTGTTGAAAAGCGGAATACCCAATTTTTGGTCTTTAAATTCTTCGTAAACCCTTGTACCGTTGGCAAGCAGGTTGCCGTTGTCCAACCATTTGTATTGAATCCACCCTGCTTCCATTCCGTTGTCTAAGATAACAAAGAATCTCCCTTCTTTGCCATCGTCATATTGTTTGAAATTCATTTTATTTTTGTTTTTAATTGATAATAGATTTCCTCGATTCTGAAAAGGAAGTGATTTTTTGTTCACTTGGCAAATCGTTCAAATGTGGAAATTTTCCCTGACGAAAATCTCGATACATCTGTGCGATGTCTTCCATGGTATCTGCTACAAAAGGTCCGTGATGAACCACAGGAACATTATGAGGCTGTCCGGCATACAATACAAAATGCGTATCGTTTTCCAATGCTTCAAATTGTATTTCGGTCTCGCCGTCTGCAGTCGCTTTATCAAGCCAACCCGCTTGTTCGGCATTGATGATTTTGTCGCCTGCTTTCACACTGCCTTTTAATACATATACCAAACCATTATAGTGCGATGGAATTTCCTGTGATACCACAGCTCGGTTGTCTAACCTGAAGTCCACCAAAGTAAATGGCGTATGGTTTTTTAATGGCGAAATCAATCCGTTACTGCTTCCGCTATAAACACGAATTTCGTATGTATCGGTTTTAATTTTGGGTACGTCTTCCAATAGCATTCTTTGTAAGAAAGGTTGAGCGTATCGCTTTTCGGGCGGTAGTACCAACCACACTTGCAGCATACGAAGTTTTTGTTTGGAAGTGATTTCTTCGGTGTGGATAATGCCTTTTCCGGCGGTCATTAGTTCAAAACTTCCCGTTTTCCAATCTTTTTCATTGCCTTCCAAAACCAAGCTCAAGGTTTCAAACCCAGCGTGTGGATGTGCTCCTCCTACGGGTTCTCCACCAGGAAGATTCAGACTGTCGTCCATAAATAAAATAAAAGGGTCGCTGTCTTTGTAAGGTACACCGTCCAATACCGCCATTGCACGATGTCCTGTTCCCAAAAAACCATTATGCCAATGATTTTGGGTTATTTTTGAAATATTTCTGCGTATCATCATTGTTGTACTTTTTTAGTTAAAAAAATCCTTTGCTTCAGTTCGGGGAAACGAATAAACGCCGTAATCCAAAGCAGTGTCTGAAAAATAACCGCCATTGCTATCGGTTGTTGATGTTGTAAATGTGTGGCGATTGCACCGCCCAAATAAGCTACTAACAGCATTGCACCCAAAACTCCTGTTCTTGGAATAATGAATAGTATCAGTGATATTATTTCAATAATCCCAATAAACTGATACGTGGAGGCATCAAGGCCAATAGAAGAAGCTTGTTCCAAGGCCGTTTCGTTTTGTGTGAGTTTCATAAAAGCACTCATTGTAAACACAAGTCCTAAAATGATGGTCAATGTCCATCCTGTGATTTTGATTGTTTTTTGTGACATAATTTTAATTTTTAAATTCTGATGCAAAATTCAGAATAAATACTATACCTTTGTTATCTGTTACAAAAAGGATAGTACTTACAAAAAGAATAGTATATGGCAAAACACACGGTAGAAAGTTGCTCAAAAGCCAAAATGGCTATCAGAGATACGTTAGATATAGTAGGCGGTAAATGGAAGTTAATCCTGATTTCGGTGCTACGAAGCGGTAAAAAAGGGTTTAATGAATTGTCGAGAGAAGCGGGAATTTCCCCTCGTATTTTGTCGAAAGAATTGCAAGAATTGGAAATGAACGGATTGGTTAGTCGTGAAGTTTGTAATACAAAACCTGTTACGGTTCAGTATGAATTAACTGATTACAGCCAAACGCTGAACGAGGTTTTATTGGCAATGGAAAAATGGGGTTATCTGCACAGGAAAAAAATTGTTCAAGGGGTTGAGTAATTGTCAAATCGTTCTGTGGTCGCTTGTCTGCGGTGGTTTGGTAGCATTGCACATAACGCCAACCTGATGTTATAGGCATACCCGATTGTCAGCCAGTTTATTTATTTGTTATTGGTGCTTTTTTCTGTCTGCCCCACGCAACAAAGATAGCAATAAGAAGCATAAAAATATTGAAGCCGATGTCTTTTGCTTCGCCTCTTGAAATATGAAAGATACTTGCAGCAATCATCAAAACAATTATTCCGTAAGCTGCAAAAATTGTCAGCTTGGTTTTGATACGCAGTAATGTCGGAAACATAATTCCAATTCCTGCTAACAAGTCAAAAACACCTGTAAATAAAACAAGGTTAGCATTGCCTTTTACCCAAGCGAATGGTAAATCTTCTGGTTTAAATATTTTCATAAAGCCTGCCCAAACAAAAGTCAGAGCTAAAAGTCCTTGTGCAATCCAAAGGATAATGTTGAATGTTTTTGGTGTTTTACGTTCTACTGTCATAACTTAATTTTCTTTTGATGTTGCAAATTTAATTACCTTTGCTATCCAAATGATATTACTTCCTGTTTGGAAAGCACTATCCAAATGGAAAGTAATGTAAAATTTAAAAATTATGCTGTCCAAAGCTGGTTGTCCCAAAACAATGCTGTCAATAAAAGATGCTGTTGAAGCGATTGAAGGAAGATGGAAAGTCCTTATTTTGTTTGCGTTGTCCGAAAAGCCGAAGCGGTTTAAGCAAATAGCCAAAGAGGTCAACGGAATTACTGATAAAACGCTGTCCAAAGAGTTGAAAAGTCTGGAAATGAATAAACTTGTCCGAAGAGATGTTTATGATACGTTTCCGCCAACAGTTGAGTATTCCATTACGCCACACGGTTTGTCGCTTGAAAAGGTGTTAGACGAACTACATTTTTGGGGGTTGTTACACCGCAAAAAAGTCATTGGTAAATAGTCCGTCAAAAGTTGTTGTTGAATTTTTGCACGGTCGTCCTACGGGTTGCCTATAACGGTTCGGGGCTTGGCGTAGTGGGGGCTTTTTAGCACAACACTTGATACGAAGCCGAAAGTTCAAATTTACGAAAAACTGTCATACGAAGCACTAAACCCCCGCTTGTGCCAAACCGCTGTTATGGGCTGCCTTTCTTCTGTCGGATTAGTCCAATTCCCAATGTCAAAAGTCCAAAAGTCAGTATTGCAATACCAACATACAAAATGAAAATTAGTCCTGTCGGTTCGGTAATTTGTCTGCCGATAGCTGCCGCAAAGAAGCCTAAGCTAATTGTAATGGCTGAAATCGGGAATGAAAGTCGGGCAAACCATTTCCAACGATTGGACAAAGAAGCGTGGTCTGCGAAGAGTTGAGCAACTAACGCAAGAATGACCAAAACACCTGCGTGGGCGTGTCCTGCACGGAACATTGATTTTTGGAAGTCCGTTAATTGCAAATGTTCCTGTTGTCCGCTTAAAACGGTGAGCAAAAAATACCCACCGTAAATGATTGTCGGAACGGAAAGCAAAATGTAACCGCTTATTTTTCTTGCTTCGTTTGTCATAGCTGTTAGTGTTTAAAGGTTGTTGGTGCTTTGTCCAATTTACTTTTAATAAAAATCAAAGCGGTTTCTTCGTTCTTCATAAACGGAATTTCTTTGCCGTCTTTTTCTTTGATGAGTTCAACAGTTTCGGTCAGCACACCTTCTTCGTAGTTGTAGTTTTGCGTAATTCTAAACTTGTTATACGGCATAAACTTACTTGCATTTGGAACATACATTATCAAAACGGATTTACGAAATTCTGCGTCTGTTGTTCCCGTTCCGTTGCCAAGCGATGAATTGATAGTTGCTTGCACTTTTCCGTCAATCAGATTTTGGTAAGCAACTTCAAAATACATTGTCTGGTCTCTGTTACCCGCTTTGCCGTCATAGTCGGGGTGAATACGGTGCAATGATTTAACGGATTTCCAATGATTGTCATAACGTTTTTGAACAACGTCAAATTGGTAATCATAACTTTCTGCTCGCAACCATTGTCCGTTTTCGTATCGGTATGCTTTGCTGACACCGTTCCAAATAATTGTGTAGGTGTCGTCCAACTCAACGGAACGGTTAAGCGGAACTGTTACTTGTTTTGAAGTGCTGCAACTCGCCAAAATCATAAAAGCTATTGCAGTAGCGGAAAAAATCACCTTTTTCATTCTGAATTTTTTTTAGTGAAACATTAAATTTTACACTGCAAAAGTCTCAAAGGTGAATGAAGAAGAAATTGACAAATGTTACAATCGCTACTTGTAAGCAATTTTTTTCCGTAGTCGGCTCAAGCTTTCCCGTTCAAGACCTAAGTAGGAAGCAATATGATATAACGGTATTCTGTCAAGAATGTGAGGTTGGTTTTCAAGTAAGTCAAGGTAACGTTGCTCTCCGTCTAAAAACAAAAAGCTCTCAACACGTTGGGTTGTCAGCTTGTAAGATTGTTCGGCTATCATTCTGCCAAAGCGTTCCCAATTTTGCGATTGGTTGTAGGCATTTTGTAAAGCGGATAAATTGAATGTTACAATTTCAGCGTCTTCCAATGCCTGAATGAAGTAGCGGCTGGGTTTACTTTGTAAAAAGCTGTCATAGTCCGTTACAAATTCATTTTCAAATGCAAAATGCGTGTTGATTTCCTTTCCGTCTGCAAGGTAATAAGTTCTGAAACAGCCTTGATTGATAAAGCCGATTTCGTGACAAATTTTTCCTTCGGTCAAAAAGTAGTCTTTCGCTTTAAGTTGTTTTGTCTTTAAAAAGGGTTCAAAAAGCGAACAGTCCTTTTCTGTCAGAAAGGAAACTTGTGTCAGCCAATTTTTAAATATTTTAAAGTCGCTCATTGTCCTGTGTTCGTTGGTCTGTGGGGGTGTCGTCTAAGGTTGCCCATAACGGGAAACGGCTTTGCGAGGTAGCGGATCTATATTACTAACTTTGAAACGAAGCCAAAACTTCAAATATAGCACAAAAGTTTCAATCGAAGACTTTTGCCCGCTATCTTGCAAAACCGATGTTACAGGCTGGCGTTCTGTCATTCGTGTTGTCAAGTCGTTTTCTATCGTGAGTTTCGCTGTCATTTCCGTGTCGGTTGTGTGTCTGCGGTTTTAAAAAATTTTAGAAGGGAAGGAATTTTAAAAAATAATTTTCTGTTGGGTAAAGCGTAAGTTCTTTTGTAATTTTTGGCCTGTGCGTTTGCTCGTGGGAATTGCAAATGTACTTACGCTTATCTTTAAGGCTTACATATAAATTACCTTTACCTCAACCGTTTTGTCTGCATTTAATTCAAAACTTGCTTTAGAAAAATTGGGTCTGTTTCTTAATCCTATTGTCTGATAATTGGAAAATCCAATTCCCTCTTTGGGTAAGATTAAACCTTTGTCAATCTTACTGTTGTTATTTTCATCGTGTAAAATGTTCACGGCATATTTTCCTTTGGGCAGGTTTTTAAAAGTGATTTCGGATTTACCGTTTACAATTTTTGCTTTCTCTAACTGTATGTCCCTAAATTGCCCTTCCGGTGCTTGCGGATTAAGTGCATTCATTGGCATTAATTGCGTAGGCAATTCCATAAAATATTTGTAATCGGCATTGGCTGTAACTTTCGGAATAAGATTGGCCTTTGCTTCTTTTTCCCTTTGTTCGCTAATGCTGATATGGTTTCTGTTGATTTGCAGGGTTTTGTTATAGACCTGTGCTGTATCAATACATTGTTTCAGTGTCCAGACTTCCTGTGCCTGAACGGTATTCCACCCGATAAATATCAGAGGAATAATAAATAGTTTGCGAGCGTTCACTAACATAATTGAGCAAATTTTTTTGTTTCGTTTTTAATTATTTTAATTATTCCTGTCGTATCATCGTCAACAACATTTTAAAACGTTCGATAGCTTTCAAGGAATGTGGAATGTTTGCGGGCATAATGATAGACTGTCCTTTGCTCAAATAAAAGGATTTTCCATTGATGGTTATTTCTGCTTCACCGTCCAAAATTTGGACAATCGCATCATAAGAAGTTTTATGCTCCGAAAGACCTTGTTCTTTATCAAACGAGAAAAGCGTTAGATTTCCTGCTTTACTTTTTGTAAGCTGTTTGCTAATTACACCGCCATCTGTGTATTCAATCGCCTCTTCTAAAGAGAATACGGTTTCTTTTTCAAATGCTGCCATACCTTTTCATTTTTAAAACTTGTTAGTTAGTGTTCACTCGCAAAAGTATAAATATTTTCAGAGAGAACAATACCTTTCTCTGAAAAATCACTGATTTACTTTCTTCTTTTTATCCATTTGTACATCTCAAACCACAAAACTGAAGTTGCTGCGATTAAAAATGTCATTCCTAATTCTGGGATGTTCAATCCGGTTACGTGAAAGAAACCGGCAAATATCGGTATGTACAATATGGCGAAAAGTAATATCAATGTTGTTCCGATGATAACTGGAAACAAACGGTTTTTGTATTTGAAACTCTCAAACATACTGTAAACGAATGAGCGATTGACCAGGCTCAAAAACACATTGGCAAAAATCAAGGTAGTAAAAACCATTGCTCTTGTAGTTTCTTCGTTACTTCCTTTTTGAACGGAAAATTGATAAGAGAACAATACAGCTGCTGTAATTATCAAACCTTGAATAATGCTGATGCTTAATTCTTTCCAATTCAAGAAAGTTTCGGACATTTTCCGTGGTTTTCGTTGCATCGTGTCTTTTTCCATCGGTTCATTTTCATAGACAATGGAACAGGTGGGTCCCATAATCAACTCCAGAAAAATAACATGTACCGGCGTAAAAATATGAGGATAAATCCAACCCAAAAACAAAGGCAGCGAAACGGTCAGAATAATAGGAATATGAATGGAGATAATATACTGAATGGCTTTTTTGATATTGGCATAAATTCGTCTCCCTGCTGCAATTCCTGTGATGAGTTTGTCCAAATCATCATTGGTAATCACTAATGAAGCTGCTGCTTTGGCTATTTCCGTGCCTTTGCTTCCCATTGCAACACCAATATGAGCGGCTTTCAGTGCAGGAGCATCGTTTACGCCATCGCCCAACATAGCAACAACTTCTTCATCTTTTTTGAAAGCATTGACTATTTTTAATTTAGCTTCTGGAAACATTCGGGTAAACAAGGTCGTTTTTCTTGTCAGTTCAATCAATTCTGGTTCTGTATGGTGGATAATTTCTGCTCCATTTACGGTAGGAGTTTCATTGATAATTCCCGCTTGTCGGGCAATGGCAAGGGTGGTGTCGGCATTGTCACCCGTAATGACTTTTACCTTAATTCCGGCATCGTAAATCTTTTTAAAAACTTGCTGAATATTTTTCTTTGGTGGGTCGTAAAACACGGTAAATCCTAAGAATTCAAAGTTGAAATCCTGTTGTTTTTCGGGATAATCAGTTCCTTCAAAATTTGACTTGGCTACACCCAATAATCGATAGCCCTGTTTGCCAAAATCGCTGATATGCCGGCGAAGTTTTTCTTTTTCAATTTCCGACAAATTTGATGACGCAAGAATGGCTTCGGGAGCACCTTTGGTGGCAATAATTCTTTCATCCTGTTCATTTTCAAAAAGATGTGTCATCATTGGCGGTTTTCCTTCCAAGGGATATTCGTGTATCATTTGGAAGTTCTTCCGTTGGTCATCAGCTTGAGTTTGTTCATAAACCTGATGCAGCGTTTTCTCCATCGGATCAAACGGAACAGGTTCACTACTCCACATCGCAAACGCAATGAGTTCGGACAGTTCGGGTGAGTTAAAATCAGCTTCGTCAAAAACCTTGTTGGATTTATAATCAAAAAGGGCTTTCAAGTGCATCGAGTTTTCGGTAATGGTGCCTGTTTTATCGGCGCAAATCACCGTGGTACTACCCAATGTTTCTACCACACTGCTTCGTTTGATGATAATCCCTTCTCGCATTAATTTCCACGCTCCCAATGCCATAAATGTGGTAAAAGCCACAGGAATTTCTTCGGGTAAAATGGACATTGCCAAAGTCAGTCCGACCAACAAACTTTCAATAATATCTCTTGATTGCCAAAAACTGTATGCCCAAACTAATAAAAAAACAACAATGCCGATGATTGCCATCCATTTGACAAATTTTGTAATCTGGATTTGCAAGGGTGATTGCTCTCCTTTGATCTTCTGAATGGATTGTCCGATTTTTCCCAGCTTGGTTTCCGCACCGATTTTTTCCACTTTAAAAACCGCCAGTCCAGAAACCGTCAACGAACCGCTATATACTTTTCTGTCATCGGTTTCCTGACTTTTGAACACCGAAAAGCTTTCTCCTGTTAGCGATGCTTCATTGACCGAAAAATCATTGCTATGCACAATCTCACCATCGGCATTGATCATCTTTCCTTCTTCGGTAATGCACAAATCTCCCACGGCAATTTCGTGAGTAGGGATTTGTATTACTTTTGCGTTTCGGATAACGGTACTGAGCGGTTCGTTAAGCTTTTCCAATGTTTCCAATGCCTTTTTACTACGATTATCCTGATAGAACGAAATTCCTGAAACGGCTATAATCGCTCCCAACATAAAAATTGCTTCGGAATAATTGCCCACAATCACATAAATAATCGCCACGGCAATGAGCAAAAGTAGCATCGGCTCTTTCAGTATCTCCAATAGCATCGTGTACCAGGTACTTTTCTGCAAGTTATCTGCCCGATTGAAGCCGAAATCGTTTCGAGAGGTTTGCAGCTCTTTTTCCGAAAGTCCGGTCAGGTTTTGAGGAATATTGTATTGCATTTTTTCTATAGTGTTTTCTTAATCTCCACTAATCATTTTTGAAGTGACTCCTTTTTTATTGGATAATTCAGCGATTATTATTCCTGTCAAATGCAAAAGAATAAAAATCGGGAACCAATAAATGCCCCATTTGTGAACGGTTTCAATACCTTCTTTCCATTGCGGAAAAAATCCTTTTTCAATACAAATACCTGTAACGGCTGAAATAAAAACAAAAAGATAAAAATATATGTAAGTAAAACCCTGTAACCGTTCTTTAAGCGGTTGATTGCTTTTAAAAGGGTTAGGAAAGCGAATACCTTTTACCAACATATAAATTATTCTAACAAGGAATGAAAATATCATAATGTGGGCAAATACTTCGTGCCATTGCCACATAGGTTCAAGAATGCTTTTAGCAATTTCCATTGACTGTTCTTTGGCTAATAAATCTGTTTTACTTTCGATGATTCCGATTATATGTTTTTTATTCATCCAGTACATACGAAGAAAACCGGTGATAAATAGCACGGGCATTGCGAATGCCATTATCCAATGCAAAATGCGATGGATAAGCGTAAAATGAATTTTAATATCTGTTTTCATAATTGAAAAATTTTAGTTCTTTCTTTGAAATAATTTATTCTTCACTTTCATTTTTCAGTGCCATTAAGAGTGTGTAAGCATTTTTGACAACGATGTTTTCATTGTCAAACTGCTCGGCATTGATGATTTCGACAAGATCATTTTCAGCATTTCCGATTTGTACGTCTTTCATTTCAAAAGTTTGTTTTCCTTTCTCCACAAAAACATAGTGTTTGTTTTCAAATCGAACAATCGCCTCTTCAGGAAGCACATTAGCGTTATGGGTAGAAACCTCTATTTCGGCATTCATAAACATTCCGGGAAGCAAGCCGTTGTCATACTGCTCAAAGTGGCAATGCACTTCAGCAGCATTCTGACCGGAGATGTTTTTGCTGATGAGAATGACTTCCAAAGGATATTTCGTCTGCGGATGGCTGTTGGAGTATGCCAATAATTTTTGACCCACAGCAAGTTTATTGATGTCTTTTTCAAAAACGGTCAAGTTCAAATGAATGTCATTAGGGTTTACCAACTCAAAGAGTATATCACTTGGGGTTACATATTTCCCAATATTAACGTTTACTGCCGATACAAAACCCGATATAGGTGAATAGATATTAATGCTTTTTGAAATGGTACCGGCACTTATTCTTTGGGGATTTAAGCCTATCAATTTCAGTTTTTCTTCCAGCGATTTCAGTAAAACCAACTGCGTTTGATAGTTCGTTCTTACTTGCTCAAACACTTTATCGCTCGTGGCTTTGCTTTGGTTCAGCTCTTTCTGGCGGTTGTACTCGCTTTCGGTTAAACTCAACTGGGCTTTTGTGGTTAAATAATCCTGTTGCAACTGTATATACTGTATGTCTTCCATTACTGCCAATGGGTCCCCTTTGCGGATGTGCATTCCGGGCAGTAATTTTGTTGATTTCAGATAACCACCCAACGGAACACTTACCGAAACCAAACTTTGTGGCGGTACATCAATCTTTCCGTTTAATCTGAGTACTGAAGAAATATTGGACGTGAAAATCTTAGCTGTTTCAATTGCCGCATTTTTGTACTGTTCATCCGTAAGCGTAAGGGTGTTTTCCTGCGTTGGCTGCTCATTTTCTGCATCGCTCTGTTTGTTGTCATTTCCGCAGGAAGTGAGTAACAGTGCTATATTTATGATTAAAATTATATTTTTCATTTTTCCGGGATTTTATTGATTGTTGTAAAAATTAAGTTCGGCAAGAGCATTATTCAGATTTTTTACCGCTTCGATATAATCACTTTGAATGCCGATCGCCTGATTGATTAAAAGCACCCATTCCAAATAATTGATGTCACCGTTCAGAAATTGCTTTTCGGCTGTTTCAGTGATGGTTGCTGCGTTTTTCAAGGCTGTGTTTTCAAAATAACGAACCATTTCTTCAAACTTTTGATATTCCATAAAAGCAGAATGATACGCATTTTCAAAGTTTTTCAACTTCCATTCGTATTCATTGGCAGCGATATTTTCATTGATTTTTGCTGCATTGATTTTTGCTTTTTGACTACCCGTAAATACTGGAATACCCAAGCCAAGTTGCACCGAATGGAACTGCGGGGTGCTGTTGTATAATTTATCGTCGGGTCCCGTTCCACGCATTCCCATCAGATTGTATCCAAAAGTAAGGTCAGGCAATAATTTTGATTGCTCTGATTTGGTAACAGCATTGGCTATTTGTTGTTGCTGTTTCAAAAACTGTATTTCAGGATGCGAAGTCAATAAAGAACTGTCATTTTCTAAAAATGGAATACCTAAATCAGCATCTTCCATTGGAACAAAATCCTTTTCCGTATTCAGCAAAAGTTGAAACTGCAACTGCACAATCTCCCAGTCTTTTTCCAACTGCAACAGTTGCAAGGCCATTTGTCCACACTGGTTTTCGGCAGTTGTTTTTTCCAGAACATTACTTTCTCCAGCTTTAAAACGGAGGGTAGCTTTGTTCAAAAATTCTGCAAACAGCGTATCGGTTTTTTGCAACAGCTCTCTTTTGTGTTGCAGGTAAACCAGCGTATAAAAAACCTGAGAAACCTGCTTTTTGAGCTGTGCCTCTCGAACGTCGGTATTCAACAGGCTGCTTTTCCACTCTTCGGTCAGCAATTCTTTTTGTCGTTTATAAACAGTCGGAAAGTTGATCGTTTGGGAAATCCCAAACCGGGTATCGTTATAAATACCATTGATTTGTCCGTATTCACCAAAAACATCCGTTACAGGAATGGCTGTTCCCGATTTTATCAATTTTTGATGGTATTCATTTCTCAAGCGTTCTGTTTTGACCGAAAGATTATTGGCCAAAGCCGTGTCAATCGCTTGTTGTAGCGTGATGGGTGTTTGAGCGTTCATTTCCTGAAAAGAAAAAGCAAAAAGTACCACAAGCATCGCAACCAGTTTTTTATTGACAGCTATTTTTCTGTGCGTAAGCATATACAAAATGGGTAAAACAAATAAAGTTAAAAAAGTGGCAATCAATAAACCGCCAATCACTACAGTCGCTAATGGTCTTTGCACCTCAGCACCTTCGCCTGTGCTGAGTGCCATAGGCAAAAATCCAAGTGAAGCAACCGATGCGGTCATTAATACGGGACGCAAACGGGTTTTGGTTCCCATCATCACGATGCGTTTCAGGTTTGTATAACCTTGCTTTGTCAACCGGTTAAACTCTGCCATCAAAACAATTCCGTTGAGCACCGCCACACCAAACAAAGCGATAAAACCAATGCCGGCACTGACACTGAATGAAATATCTCTGATTGCCAGTGCGAAAATTCCCCCGATGGTCGAAAGTGGAATTGTGCTGTATATAAGCAAGCCTTGTTTCACCGAACCAAAGGCAAAGTACAGCAGCAGGAAAATAAGTGCCAAAGCAAGCGGAACGGCAACATATAGCCGGTCTTTTGCCGCTTCTAAATTCTCAAAAGCTCCGCCATAGGTGATGTAATACCCCGGAGGCAGTTTTATCTGTTCTTCCACCTTTTGCTGCAATTCACTTACTGTGCTTTGAATATCTCTGCCCCGAACATTAAACCCTACAATAATTCTGCGTTGCGAATTATCCCGTTGGATTTGATTGGGTCCCTCCACAATATCCACGTTGGCAACAGTACTCAACGGAATTTGTACCCCTTGTGGTGTAGTAATCAATAGTTGCCGGACATCTTCTAAATTTTTCCGTTTCTCACCCGCCAGACGCACCACCAAATCAAAACGTCTTTCGCCTTCGTAAACCATTCCGCTGCTTTCTCCGGCAAAAGCGGCATTAACCACCCGGTTAATATCGCTGATGTTCAAACCGTATTGTGCAATAGCAGAACGATTGTAATCAATCACTATTTGGGGCATTCCGGTTATGGATTCTACATAAACCGCCTCACTGCCTTCTACTGAATTACTTAATCTCCCCAATTGAGCTGCATAAGTTGCCAGTGTATCCAAATCCTCACCAAAGATTTTCACCACCACATCCTGCCTCGCTCCGGACATCAGTTCGTTAAAACGCATATTCACAGGATATTGAAAACCGAAAGAAACGCCCGGCAAGGCTTCCAAGGCTGCGGACATTTTAGCTTCCAGTTCGGTATAGGTTTTAGCGGAAGTCCATTCTTTGCGTGGTTTCAAAATAATCATCATATCTGATGCGTCCACCGCCATCGGATCGGTTGGCACTTCACTGCTTCCTGTTTTTCCGACTACTTTTTCCACTTCCGGGAATTTTTCGAGGATAATTTCAGATGCTTTTGAGACCGCTTCAACCGAAGTATTCAGATTACTACCCGGCAAAACCCGGGTGTCCACTGCAAAATCGCCCTCGGGCAATGCCGGTATAAATTCTCCGCCTAATCTTGTGAATATGAAAACGGCAACCGCAAACAATCCTAAAACAGTTGCCAAAACCATTTTTTGACGACGTAATATTTTGGTCAGGTATTTTTGATAAAAACGTTCCAAATGGTTCATCATCCTATCCGAAAATGTGGTTTTGTGCGAGATTTTTTTGCTCAAAACCAGGGAACTCATCATCGGAATATAAGTGAGTGAAAGCAGGAAAGCACCGAGCAAAGCAAAAACTACGGTCTGTGCCATCGGCATAAACATTTTTCCTTCAATGCCCCGCAGGGTAAAAATGGGCAGATAAACGATCAGGATGATAATCTGTCCAAAAACAGCTGCGTTCATCATTCCCGATGCAGAAGTTTTCACCTCTTCGTCCATTTCGGACTGTGTAAGTTTATTGACATTTTTAAATACTTTACTGTGGGATAGCTTGTGTAAAACCGCTTCCACGATAATCACAGCTCCATCCACAATCAATCCGAAATCCAAGGCTCCCAAGCTCATCAGGTTACCACTCACGCCAAAGGTGTTCATCAGGATTATCGCAAACAACATAGACAACGGAATGACCGAAGCTACGAGCAATCCTGCCCTAAAATTGCCCAGAAACAACACCAACACAAAAACCACGATCAAAGCCCCCTCCAGCAGGTTAGTGGTTACGGTACTGATGGAATTGTTTACCATTTTGGTACGGTCCAGAAAAGCATCAATCATAACACCTTCGGGCAGCGTTTTCTCGATCTGGGTAATGCGTTCTTTGATGTTTTTGATGACTTCGTTGCTGTTTTCGCCTTTCAGCATCATCACTACCGCTCCAGATACTTCCTGCTCGCCATTATACGTCATTGCTCCGTATCGTGGAGCACTTCCCAGACGGACTTCGCCTACATCACGAATTAATAATGGCATTCCGTTGGGCAGATTTTTAACGACGATATTCCGAATATCTTCCATACCGCCGACTAATCCTTCGCTGCGGATAAATAAAATGGTAGGACCTTTTTCTATATAAGAGCCACCCGTATTTTGGTTGTTGGTTTCCAAAGCAGTGAATACATCGCCAATGGTAATATTGTATGCCATCAGTTTTTCGGGAATGACCGCTACTTCGTATTGCTTGAGGTACCCGCCAAAACTGCTCACTTCGGCTACGCCTTTTACATCCAACAATTGCCTCCGGACAATCCAGTCCTGAATGGTTCGTAATTCCATCACATTGTATTGGTCTTCGTAACCTTTTTTCGGGCGAATGGTGTATTGATAAATTTCGCCCAATCCTGTGGTAACGGGTGCTAAGACAGGTGTCCCAACACCTTTGGGGATTTGCTCCTGAGCCTGTTGCAATCGTTCAGAAACCTGTTGTCTTGCCCAGTAAATGTCGATATCATCTTCAAAAACAATCGTTACCACGGACAATCCAAAGCGTGAAAAACTGCGGAGTTCTATCAGTCCGGGAATGTTGTTGTTGACCTGTTCGATAGGGAAGGTAATGAGGCGTTCCACATCGGGAGCACCCAATGCAGGAGCTACCGTAATTACCTGCACCTGGTTGTTTGTTATATCGGGGACGGCATCAATTGGAAGCTTTCTAACTTCATAAATTCCGTAACCAATAAGGGTAAGTACAAACAGCCCAATGATGAGTTTGTTCTTTATTGAAAACTCAATGATTTTATTCAGCATAATTCATTTAATTAATCGTTTTGAGAAATGTACAATTGCGATAGGCATAGTAAAAAGCCTATCGTTCATTCAAAAAATGATTAACTAAAGCGTGGCGGTTGCCAGATGCTGTTCAGATATGTGTTTGAATAGTTTTGCTGGCTGTAAGCAGGTAATTTTACAACTGTCACAACTAAAGTGTTGTGAGAAATCACAAAAGGCGGCGCAACAATGGAAACAACCGACGAGAAGTGGCCATCAATAGCCTTAAACGGCAGTTGGTCGTGGTGGTTGTGGTTTTCCCGATGGTCGTGATTGATCCCTCCCGTATAATGCTGCACTAAAAAATTGAAGATGGTAACGTCTTTATCTTCATTGGTATGTTCCAAATAATGTTGTACAAGCATTGGCAATTTCAGTAGCTCTCCGAATGCCGTATTTGCACTCAGAAAGGTAAAAAGAAAAAATATTGCCAATAATCTTTTCATACTACAAAGGTATGTATTTATTTAAACGTGTTGATTAGCAACCATTATGTTCTGTTTATTTTATACAAATATATATTTAGACTAATTAAAATACTGATGATAGTGCTGATAAGAATATTGCAGTTGCAAAACAAATCCATTTACTTTTGTTACATCTGTTTCATTTTCTAACGCCTTAACTATTTCAAGGTGCGGGTGCAGCCATTTGTGCAGTTCATCGTGGCTTTTCCCGTCCATTGTACAACTTTTTATGAGTTGGCTGTTTTGGTTTTTTAGTTGTTCAGCAAGAGTTTTATAATCCGTCTTTCCGCCCTGAATATAGGCATTAACCAATTCTTCGCCTTTCAACACAAAGGGTTTCATTTCTTCATTAACAAGCCATTTTTCTCCATTGTTGAGTTCAATAGATTCTGAATTTTCATCGTGATGATGTTCTGCGTGGTTTTCGGTTTCCTGATGTGCTGTTGATTTTTCAGCAGAATTATTACAACTCCACAAAAGCACAACACTCATTCCCAGTACAATTACTTTTTTCATAATCTGATTATTTTTTTTCAATCATTTTTAAAATTCCCTCTAAAACTGCTGTACCGTCTTTTATCAGGTTAGACTTATGCCCCGAAAGTTTCCATTTCAAAACCGTCATTCTCATTCCTCCAAGTATAATGGTGGTAAGCGTAGATGCACCTATTAATTTGTTGTATGTTCCGCCTTTTTGTCCTTTTTCGATGTTCTTATTGACGTATTGATGCATTAAGTCCATTATCTCGGAAACCTTATAACTTAATCCTTCATCATAATGAAAAATACTTTCTGCAAAAATCACACTGACAATCGCCGGTTTATTGGTAAATGTTTGTAGTTGTGAATTGAAAATGGCTCTCAATTTATCACCTTCCGTATCGTTTGGTTTGAAGGGAAGAGACTGAATGCGGTTTTTCATTTCGCTTTTGAAATACGACAATAAGCTCAACAAAATTTCATTTTTACTTTTGAAATGTCGATATAATGCGGGTTCAGATAAACCAATGTCTTCGGCAAGTGCTTTAATGGTCAAATTCTGAATTCCAAATTTTGAAATCCTGTTTGTTGCTGCTTCCATTATCTCAATTTGTCTGTCTGTAAATTCTTGCATACTTTTTAAATTAAAAAAGTTAGTTAGTATTCACTCGCAAAAGTAAGTAAACTTTTTAATTCAACAAGTTTTTTACAAAAAAAATGAATTTGTTGTTAGGGCAGGTAAAATTGGCTCTTTTCAAACTTTGGGTGGTGGGTGGGCTTGGTGCGGTTTGCAAATGTGCCAATGTGTGTCAGCTGAAATTATTTTTTAAAATGTGCGGCGGGAAAATTTTTTAAAACCTTTCGGGTCTGTCTGTGTCAAGTTGTAGCGAAACTGTCTGTTTTGTCGTGAATGTTGATAGTAGTACGGTTGTTCTTACGCTTGCCTGTAACGTTTTGCAGCTACCCGAAGGTGGCGATTTCGAAGCACTTCACTGTCAACCAAGCAGAAACTTTGATAGAAGCACAAAGCTTGATTTAACCACTGAACCGCCACTTTTGGGTAGGTGCTGTTAGCGGTTCGGGCTTTTAGTTCAATCTTATTTGTCATTCGTCCACTCAATATTATTGGCAATTTCATTGATAAGCTCCTTCTCAGACGTATTTTCATTGATAATTAAAAAGTCAGTTTCAAAATTTCTTTCTCTGACTTGGTTGTTTATCATCAAAACTTGGTCGTCAGAGACGTTGATATGAATATTCTGGTCTCTGGATTTAACTCTCTTTAAACAAGTTGTACTGTCTGCATAAACTCCAATTGTTGTTACCTGAAAACCCCTTCTTAAACTCTCAAGCATTATATCAAAGTATTCCGTCAATCCTGTGGACTCGAATACAATTTTATCCTTATCAGTTAAGCTGTCCCTAATCCCATTTTCAATTTCTTCAAATACTTGTTTTAAGTATGTTTCGTTATTAACATCTCTATCTTTCTTGATTTTCTTAGCCCAATCTTCCACTCGAATGAATTTTATCCCGTACTCCTTTTCCATCAAAGTTCCAACGAAGGATTTTCCACTCCCTTTTTGTCCAATCAATAGATAAATAATTTTACTTTTCATATCCTTATTCAATTGGCAATTTATGTAATTTCAAAAATGAGAGTTTATCCCAATAACCGCGTTGAAATACAATCTTATTGTTTTTAATCTGGAAAAATCCACAACCACGCAATCCGTTTGGGTCTTTCCATTCTAAAATTGCCCATTCCCTGTCTTCAAAAATGTTTTCAGGGATACAGGTCATTTCGGCTGTTTCAAATTCTCCCTTAAACATTTCCTTGATGGCAGGTTTGCCAACAACAGGGTCGTTTGCAACTTGATGGTTAACTGCATTGTCAGCATATAAATCTGAAATTGTTTCTAAGTCTGCCTTGTTAAATGAGTCAATCCATTTCTGTAAAATATCTTTTGGTGTCATTTGATTTGCATTGTGTCGTTTTTAGCCTGACCGCTAACGGTCTCGGGCTTTGCGTTCGGGCGGATTTCGAAGTACAAATTTTCACTTTATTACTAAAGTTCATCAGAAGCACAATGCTTCAAGTTTGCACGTCAGCCCGCCTGACGCAAAACCCGTGTTAGCGGTTCGTTGTTCTTTTCTTGCAATGTTCAAATCCATTTTCCGAAAATGATTTTTACTCCAAAGTGATTTCTCCATTTGTCAATATTATTGTCATAGTTGAAGTATGTTCCGCCAATTTGTAAACCAAATGTCATAGCAAATTTGTCGTCAAATAACAGATTGTATCCAGGTTCAAGCCAAATACCGATATTGTTATGCATTTCTATTTTGTTTCTTGTCAAACTAATGACAGGTGAAACATAAAAACTTTTTGAAAGGTCATTTTTATCACTCTTCTTTTTTAGAAATATAGGAATAGCAGTTTCTAACCCAAAATGGCTTATGTCGTTTCCGTTGTTCCTTATTCCTAAATTAAGAATTGATGTAAACCGTAAATCGGCTCTTTTAGTAACGGTCAGCTGGTAAACAAATGGAAAAATATTGATGTCAAGTTCACCCTTGTTGTAAAAAGGTTCAACGGTAACATTTGGGTTTATTCCTATAAAATGGTTCTTGTTTTGGGCAAGTGTTTTTAACGGAATAATCAGTAAAAAGAATAGTATGTATTTATGATTTTTCATTTGAGCTAAGATTTATCCCACTTAATAAGCATAAAAATCCAAAAAGGAACAGATAACCCAAATATGATATATGTGTTAACATTGCCGAACTCAAAGAGAATATTTATCCAAGAATGAAGCGTTACGGCAACTATTATAGATTTTGATTTATTTACGCCTTCTCCTAAAACCCAAGAAAGCAATGAGTTAGGAATGACAAAAAGTAAGGGTCGGAGTAACCTTGCAATTATGTTACCCGATAATGTCCTTGTTGTGAAGTGCCATAGTTCCCACATAGCTCCGATAATGAGATAATGTTTCCACTTAGGTAAATGGTTGAGTTGGTCTTGCAAAAATCCACGCCATCCAAGTTCTTCTCCAAGTGTAAAGATGAAAGTGCCGACCATATAAATAGCAAAATTTATATATGACCCGCCATATCCTTTGAAGCCAAAAGTCAAAAATAGCACCATTGGAATACCCCAAAATAAAAGGCTTTTAATAATAGAAGTTCCAAAGAATGTTATCGTTTTAACGGTTTGTTTTCTGAAAAGCAGACTGCAAATTATGGCAGACAGTCCAGGTCCCCACATAATCAGACTAAGCTTTAAAACAATATGGATGTTCAGATTATTCCAACTGTCGCTATAAATGTCTCTCCAAAAGAAAAAAGGCCAAGAAAAAAGGCACGCTAAAAAGTAGAAAACAATAACTGGCTTATATTTTTGATAAAATAATTTCATTCGATTCTGGTTTTGATGTGTCGTTCTACAATGACCGCTAACGGTTCGGGGCTTTGCGGGGGCGGGGATTTTCAGCCGAAAATCTCCAACCGAAGCCAAAATCTCGAATTTAGCGAAAATGTTCCAACGGAGCATTTTCGCCCCGCTCTCGCAAAACCCTTGTTAGCGGTTCGTTGTTTCTTGATTCTCATTTCTCTTGTTCGCTGATATATTTTACAATATCATTATTAAATACTTCAAAGGATGAAAATCCATTTTTGATTTTCTCCCACAACATTACGGTAAGTATTCCTTGCCCTTTCCAAGTTTGGATAAATTCAGTTTTATGATCCGTCAGCGGCTTAAACTCAAAAAGATGTGTTAATTCTAATATGTTTTTGGAAAATAGGGTTTTAGAAAGTATAAAACTTTTATTGGGAACTACCGATATCACTTTAGGATTGAAAGGCTTGTTTTTACCGTTAATAATCATCGTTAATTGCAATTTCGTTCCTACTACTAACTCTCCTTTTGCATTAGGAATGACGGTATTCCAATTTTTATATAGATTGAAGCCTGAAACTATCTTAAAAAGAGTTTCGGAATCCGTGTCTATCACCCTTGATATGGAATGAATTTTATCTTTCATCAGCTAGCCATTTTCTTTTTTATGGAACGGATTATACTTCCCAAAACAGGGATATTCTCATAAAATAGTTCTCCTGCATCAAAATAATCTCTGTGCCTGGTTATTTTTTGTTCAACGGTCAGTACTGAAATACCCGATGCTTTTACATTCTTTCTGGGTCGTTTCAAGCGCAGATTCATTTCCCATTGGAGGTAAGCTGTATTATCACGGATAGATTCGTCAATAAACCGGAATGAACCTTCTATCAAATTACTGTCTAATTTTTTGAAATAAGATTTCAGGTTTTCAATGCCACTTATCCTGTGGATCGGGTCAATGAATAGTACGTTGTCTGAATAAATTTCATTTAATGCAGTATCATCGCCAAGTTTCATTTGGTTAAAGTATACCTTAAATTTTTCAACTGTTTCTATTTGCATATTCTTGATTTACGACTTCAATCTTTTTTGATGATGCTGGCTTTACAATGACCGCTAACGTGCCGCGTGTTGGCGTAGTGCGGGATATACAGCACTAACGTTGATACGAAGCGGACACTTCAAAGATAGCACAAATGTTGATACGAAGCACTTCGCCCCGCATTACGCCAACACGATGTTAGCAGCCGTATTTCTCATTCGTTCATCAGGTATAGTGCCCCAATTATTAAAAAGTCTTGCAAAAAATGTATTGTCCAAGCCCAAAAGAAGCCGTTAGTTTCATACATTGATTTTGCTAATACAAACCCTAAAATTCCCGCCATTGTTACCCCAATAATTCCGTTTGGCATTCCTGCGAAATGTGGTATTCCAAACAACACCGCAGAAATGAAAAAAATTGTTGTCGGTGCAAGTTGTCCGCTTAATGGCGACACAATGCTTAATCTAAAAATCATTTCTTCCCCAAACGAATTTGTCAGCGAAAACAAAACAATCCAAAAAATTCCGCTTTGTAAACTTGCCCAATTTGGATTTGTCTGTTTGAGTTGAAAGTAAAGAAATATCGCTGTTATCAAACTGATAACTACACAAAGCGAAAGTCCTGTTTTTGTCCAAGTATCGCCTTGTTTGATGCCAAACAATTTTAATTCTTGTCCAACGGCTGAAATGTGTCCGAATGAAAAATAGGTTTTGAAATTTTGTTTGTTCAGCAGGTAAGTCGTGAGTATAGAAATTGCTATTATGGGCAATAACAATATTTGATAGTTGAATTGTTTCGTGAGATAGTTGTTGTCGCTAATTACAAAACCAAGTTTTCCACTAAATTGAAGTAGGAACAAAAGACCAACAGCAAATGCAGTGGTCAAAAGAATTGGCAATATTGTTTTTATTGCAAGGGGCATCTTATTTCTTTTTAGCGTTTTTATATCGTGCCGGATAAAATACCGCTTGAATTACATTGTATTCTAATTGGTGCTGGCTGAAGCATTGCCCGTTTATTTTGATAGAAGAAAATGGATACCAACGCAAATTGGTTCTAAGCACAAAAAACTGCTCCGTTTTTCCCGGAAGTATATCCCAACCAAATGTAATTCCCGGATTGAGTTGGTTGAATGTTTTTTGAATATTTTGATTTTCAGAAAAGCGAATATTGTCATAAGTTATGTTCAAACCCAAATAGGGCGTAAAACCGTTGTAATCGGTCAAAAATTTATATGCTTCCAATGCAAATGAGTTTTTTTGAATGGTTTGCTTTATACCAAATGCTTCATTCACAAATTTTGGACTTCTGTACGATAAGGCTGTTATAATTCCTGCTCTGTTAAAGTGATAACCAATTGAAGCGTCTAAGTAGGTTCTGGAAATACCTTTTTTGTTAAAATACGGGTATTCGTTATTGTTGTATTTCGAATTTGAAAGCATAAAAGAAGTAGCAAATCCAGCTCCAATAAAGTAATCGCCAAATTTCAAAGCGTCTTTGGTCGGTTTGGTAACATTGCCGTATTGATTTAACCGTTCGTTTTCTTTTTCCATTTTCTTTGAGCGGGTTGTTTCAACAGTATAAATGATACTGACATTTCCGCTCCAATCAGGTGTTTCTATTTCCTGAAAATTAGTTTGAGATAAAGGGTATTGCCATTTATTGGAATAATTGTAATTAATTCCTGCACGTACTAACCAATTTCCTTTACCATACAACAATCCTAAATCAAGCAACAATTTGTTTTGTTGAAACAATGGCTGTGCATTATCGGGCGTTGATTTTTGTTTGAAATTAACAACCGCCCAACTTGCACCAACATAAGGTCTGATACGATTGTCTTTATATGCCAATGGTAAAAATCTTGCTCCTGTTATTACAGATTGATTGAGCAAAAAATCAGAAGAATTATTCTTTTGTAAATTGATTTGTCCTAACGGAATTGAAATGTAAAAATCTGCGTGTCCCCAAAAATGAATACCGCCAATGTTCAGGTAAGGCATTAACGAAGCTGAATTTTGAACAAAGCTAACGACATTTCCATTTAACGTTTTAGAATTAAAACTCGGGGAATATTGTCCGCCAAGTTCAAAATAGGTTTTTGCAAAATTCAACCGGTTTTTTCCTTCAGAAAAATATTCTTGTGCGGAAACAGAAAGAAAGCACAAAGAAAGATAAAGCAATAAAAAGAATTTTCTGTACAACATATTGCAGTAATTTATTTTACTGCAAAGTTTCATCTTATAAAATCAATATTAGTTACCAAACGGTAACTAATGATTTTCAGCTTGTTCATTTCTTATTCTGCTTAGGCTTTGAGGGGTTATGCCTAAATAAGAGGCAATGTGTTTTTGCGGTGTTCGCTGAATAATTTGCGGTTGTTTGAATTGCAGTTCGGCATATCGCTCTGCTGCTGTTTGGGTAAGAATGTCGGTTTGTTGTTGCTGCTTGTGAATAAAAAGCGCTTCCGCTGCAAAGCGGCAAATCTTATCTCCAAAATCTGTATTGTAACTTAGTTTGTCAAAATTTGCTTTAGAAATTCTAAATAGTTCAGTTTGTTCAAATGTTACCACTTCAAGTGCTGTTGGTTGTTGTGTCAGGAACGACATATAATCTCCAAAAAAATCTTCATCGTAGCACAAGTCAATACAAACAAAGTTGTTGTTTTTCCAAAGCAAAATTCCACCGCTGCCTTTTAATATGAAACTCAAATATTTTTCTGTTGTGTTAGCCTGTTTTACAACTCGGTCTTTTTCTGTTGTAATAATTTCGCCCAAGTCGGTGAATGATTTCCACGCTTCAAGCGGGACGTTGAAGTAAGGGTCAAAAACTTGTTTTATTCTTTGTTCAATTCTCAATTCTACTACTGAATTTTTGGTGTCGCTGCAATATGGCTGCTAACGGTTCGGGGCTTGGCGAAGTGCGGGACTTTTAGCACTACACTTCAATCGAAGCACCAAAGTTCAAATTTAGCACAAATGTTCATACGAAGCACTTCACCCCGCATTTCGCCAAGCCCTTGTTAGCGGCTGGTTTTCTTGTCCTGCGAAGTATAAGCCCACACTATATTGATGAGGATTTGTCCTTATTTTAGTTTCTTGCCAAATTCCTCAACTTCGGAAATCCATTGTAATCTTTTGCTTTCGGTTGAATTTTTAATAATCCCAAAATATGAAACTTTGACGTGTGCAATTCCACAAAACTGTAAGGTTGATTTTTTAAGTTGATTTACACTTGGTCTGCCATATACAAGCCAATAATACCAAGATGGTTGGTCAAGGGTAGTAATAATATGTGCTGTCTTTCCTTTCAATAACTTGTCCCAAAGCATAGAGTTTTCTCTGTATTGAAAGGCAAATCCGGGTAAAAAAAGTCTGTCAATAAAGCCTTTCATCAATGCAGGAAGTCCGCCCCACCAAACAGGATGAATCCAAACTAAATGGTCAGCCCATTTGATTTTTTCCCATGCATCTGAAAGGTCTGGTTCGTGTTCAGTTCTTTTTTGATAGCCAAATTCAAGATTTGGATTAAAGTTCAGGTCGGCAATGCAAATACATTTCACATCAGCATTGCTTTGTTGTGCTCCTTTTTTGTAGGCTTCTGCAAATGCGTGGTTCAAACTTTCTTTATTCGGGTGTCCATTTATAATCAGAATTTTCTTTGCCATAATTTTGCCTGCTAAATTGAAACGACAAAATTAGATTAGGGGATAATGATTTTGAAGGACAAATGTCTAAAAAGAAAACTCCTTGCGTATTCTGCTCAAATGTCTTTGCGTGATGCCTAAATAGGAAGATAAATATTGTAAAGGAATTTTTTGGATATACTCAGGCTGATTTTTCATTAAGTCCGAATATCGTTTGGTGGCATCACTTCGTTGTAATTGGAAAATCCTTTTTTCAAGTTCAATATATTCTTGTTCCGCTATACTTTTTAAGAAACAAGTCCAATTATGACTTTTGCTTACAAGCTTTTCTACGTTTTCTTTTGTAATGATGAGTAATTCGGCTTGTGTTATCGCTTGTATATTTTCTTGCGTTGCCTGACTTGTCAAAAAAGAAGAATATGCCGTTGCGAAGTTGTCGGGGAATAATATGCAATAGGTTACTTCTTCGTCTTTGTCGGAAACATAGTATGACCGAAAAATTCCTGATAATATAAAGGCTACCTGTGAGCAGATTTCTCCCTCCTTAATAAAATAATCGAACTTATTGAGTGATTTTTTTTGTGTTAGATTGATAAATTCTTCCATTTCACTATCTGTCAAAATGTTGAAAGATTTCAAAAAGTATTTTATTTTATCTTGTTCTGTCATTGGGTTTAGTATCCTGTTACACAATGTTAAAGTCTTTGTCCAAGTCTGAACGGTGGGTCGTCAAACTTGCCGCTAACTCTCAAATATACGCAATAATCTTATGTATGCAAGGACGTCAAACGTCCTTCTATTAATCCCTATAAATAGTTGTTCTTAAGTGTCTTGCTTTGGTGTTGTCGGATTTTATCTCTTGCGCATTTTGTGTAACTTTGTTAGATTTGCTTTATTAGGTAATACAAAATGCGCAGTATGGAAGCTATTGATTTTTCCGATTTTGCTTTCCGGGAGGGTAGGCATAATGATTCGGCGGTCATTTGGGTGGATTTCAAATACGACCGGGCAAAAATTGATTTAGTCAAATCGCTGAAAGGCAGGTGGAGCAGGTCTGAAAAGTGCTGGTATGTACCGGACAGCACCCATTTCCGCACACTGTTCGGGATGGAAACCCCACCGGTTGGCAAAGGGGTATTGTCCAAATTGTCACCGGTGAATGCTCGGGAGTTGCAAAGCATGAAAGAGGTGTTGCAGATGAAAGCCTACAGCCCATCCACCATAAAGACCTACATGGTCGAATTTGCACAGCTACTGTATATTTTGAAAGATGTGCCCGTTGATTCGCTGGGCTACGACCGTCTCCGAGCTTACATCCTTTATTGCATCAATACATTGAAGATTTCGGAAAGCCAGCTGCACAGCAGGCTCAACGCCATCAAATTCTATTTTGAACAGGTGCTCCATAAACCGGGTTTCTTTGCCGAAATCCCACGGCCGAAGAAGCCATCCACTTTGCCAAAAGTGCTGAGTCAAAAGGAAGTAAAACGGATATTCGACACGGTACGAAACCGAAAACATTTGCTGATGCTGCAACTGTGCTACGGAATGGGATTGCGAGTAAGTGAGGTTGTCAACCTGAAAGTGAGTGACATCGACGGCGGACGGATGCAGGTGCTCATCGAAGCGGGCAAAGGAAAGAAAGACCGGTACGTACCGCTACCGTCCGCGGTGCTGGATTCGCTGCGGGAATATTATAAAGCGTACCACCCTAAAACTTATCTTTTTGAAGGTCAGTACGGTGGGCGGTATTCCGTCCGCAGTGTCCAAGCGGTGTTTAAGAGTGCGATGAAAGCCGCAAAGGTAAACAAGCCGATAGGGATACACGGTTTGCGGCATAGCTACGCCACACATTTACTGGAATACGGCACGGACATGTCATTCATACAGCAGCTACTTGGTCACAATGACATCAAGACCACGATGCTTTATGCAAAGGTTGGCAATGCGCAACTGAATTCAATCAAAAGTCCATTGGACAGGATTTTGTAGCTACAGGTTTAAAGATTATCAAAATGGGATTAAAATACTTTAAAAGCAGAAAACGTTTTGATTTTTCCCCGCACCCGTTTGATGTAGGTAACATATTTGGTTTGAAGACGGGGTACGGCGACAACCATTTCCTGCTCAAAATCTACGGATTGGACAAGGCCGAGTTCGAAGCCTATTACACCCACCACCTTAACCATTTCATATCAACCGGGAAGGGCACCGAAAAGGACTTCCTTGCCCATGTGTGGCAAATTGTGCAGAAGCGGATTGAATATTTCGAGCGGAAAGACCCGTTCTCATCCGGGCATCCACGGCATTTGTCAAACATCGGGAAACTTACCGAATTCCAGCAATACCTCGGCACACGCGATAAATGGAACATCCGGCCTAACGACGTGCTGCTGAAAGAAAAAGACGGAAAGATAGCCGAACTCGAAGCCCATATACTGGATTTGGAAGAACAGTTGAAAGCGCATACGAAATATGGGATTTCACAGAAAGTGTACGTGGAGGACGGCTACCTGCCCACGCTCATCGACCTCATCCAGCAACTGCGCGTAGTGGAACTACCAAGCGGGAGGAATCTGCTCAAAAGCGACCATCATAGCCCGTATTACAAGCTAATAGCGAAATACTTCAACCACGGCGGCAAGGAAATCCCGCTGGATACCGCTCGCAACTATTTTGTGGGCAAGGGCGAAGCCCCGATAAAAGGTTCGCAGGTTCCCGAAGACAGGAAGCTATTCCGCATTGTCCCCGCAGACCAAGCCTGACCCCGACCCGTTCAATTTCCGAACATGACCATGCCGCTCCGGTTGGTCATCCACATCCCCGTTTTATCCCCCAACTTTGCCCCAACGGAATGGGTGCCGCCCGACGGAAACACCGGATATCACCCTGTTTGGCCGCAGCGCCAAACCGTGCTGTTCGCACGCTCCACCAAATTGCCATTCCCCGATGGGAATGGAGCAAGCGGAAGTTGGGCATAGCCCTACTTGCTTGCCCCCACGCTATCGCCATGGGGGTTTCGGGTATCCTCCGGGGATACCCTAATACGCTGGCACAGCCCCAGCATAAGGTTTCGGTATACTTGGCGGTATACCATATGCCGTGTAAACGGCGTAAATCAATATCCCGCTATCGGGATATATGGATATGGGAACATAATGATAGAGATATGGAAATAGACATCGTCACACGGGAAGACCTCCGGCAGTTCAAGCGGGAAATGCTGGAAGAGTTCAAGCAAATCATCGGGAGCAGGGAAAAAGAAGGCCTTGACAGGGAATGGCTGAAAAGTGCCGAGGTGCGCAGGCTGCTGGGAATATCGCCCGGTACATTGCAGAACCTCCGTGCGGGCGGCACGTTGCCGTACCGCAAGGTGGGCGGCAGCATGTACTACCGCAGGGAGGACATCAGGAAAATGATGGAGGGAGGTAACTGCAATGGGTGAACGGATGGAATTGCCCAAGCACGCATTCAGTGCGTTCTTTGAGCGGGTTGGCGATGATAGGCGTTTACTGCCCACACACATCGGGTTGGTGGCGGCGTTGTTCTACCACCACGATTGCGGCAATCCCAATAATCATTTCCACGCCAGCCTCCGGAAACTCATGCGCTTCTCGCGGATACGCTCCATCGCCACCTACCACAAATGCCTGTCGGAACTGGTGGCCTATGGCTACTTGGGGTACCGCCCCTCATGGCATCCGGCCAAGGGCAGCAGGTTCAGGTTCATCGTATCCGCCCGACCAACTGCATATTTTCTGAGTAATTGATCCGCTGTAGCTTTACGCCCAAATATTATTGATATGAA
>NZ_JBHEUZ010000029.1:0-31609 GCF_041925275.1 Parapedobacter sp. 2B3
CAAAAACAGCACATCAACAATGAGATTTAGAACACAAAAAATTTTCAAAAACCAAATCCCGAAAGGCAGAATACCTAGTTTTTAGAGATGCCCTTAAACAAAGAAAATTATATTAAGGTGCCAGATCAATTTAAAATTGATAAGTTAAATATTAACGACCCTTATTTACCAAATTTTTCTAAATTGCCACGGGAACTTAAAGATTTAATAGAAAAATATAAAGGGGAAGGAAACAAGAATTAGCACTTCAGGAAGTTATAGTTGCTTCCGGGGATAAGGCTATCTTTATCCTTACACTTAAACTGGTGGTTTTGCAAACCATTCAGTTTAAGTGAGCTCACTAGGTTTCACCTAGATTCGCGCCAATAATACTCTGTGTTATTGGAGCGGGCCTCCAATAACACAGAGTATTATTGGAAAAGCTTGCGAATAGAAAGTAATTCACCTTCCCCTTTTCTTTTGCCGTTAAACATTTTTTTAAAAAACTTATGTTGGATAGATGGGCTAACTATTATGATGATATAGGACTATTAGAAGAGAGAAAGAGTGCCTATTTAGCTTATGCCAAATCATTAATTGACAGAAAATTACCTGTTATTTTTGATTTTATTCATTTAACGAGATTATTAGGTAGAACACCAGATTATTTAGCATCAGCTATTAACTCGCCTAATAATCATTATAGGTCATTTGAAATTAAAAAAAAATCCGGTGGCAAAAGGAAAATTATCAGCCCGTATCCAGCCCTATCTGAAACCCAAACATGGATACTTGAAAATATCTTAAATAAAATTCCAATCCATAATTTTGCCCATGGATTTGTAAATAAGAGATCTATCATTACTAACTCCAAGCTACACAAAGGACAAAAGGAGTTATTAAAGATGGACTTGGAAGACTTTTTTCCATCTATCAACATTAACAGGATAATTTATATCTACAAGAAACAAGGATACCCTAATATTATCTCTTTTTACTTGGCTTCACTTTGTTGCTACGAAAACCATTTGCCTCAAGGAGCGCCGACAAGCCCATATTTAAGCAATCTAGTAGCTATACAACTTGACAAGCGGCTAGCCTTATTGTCAAAAAAATTCAATCTAAGATATACTAGGTATGCTGACGATCTTACCTTCTCAGGAGACAAAATACCTACAAAATTCATAGAATATGTTTCTAGCATAATTCACAATGAAGGGTTCGTTATTAATGAAAATAAAACAAGATTGTATAAATCCGGGGGTAAACGGATTGTAACGGGAGTATCCGTTGCAACCGAAGAACTAAAGTTACCTCGAGAATACAAAAGAAAATTAAGAACCGAGTTACATTACATCTTCACATATGGTTTACGTTCACATATCGTCAAGAAAAAAATTAGAAAACCTAATTACCTTTTATCGATTATAGGCAAAGTTAACTTTTGGCTTAGTATTGAACCTGATAATCACTATGCCTCATATGCAATAAATGAACTAAGAAAGATACAAAATGAGATTATAGGCACGAATATCAATGATATTGAGGCAGCAAATAATAGCTAAGCCCCATTCAACTTCTCCCACACCCTTTTATATTCGGCTGCGGAGAGCTTTGACCCCGCTGGACGGGCAGTATTCCAAGCATCAACGCCTTGCTCACCAATCCAAGCGGACACCGCGCTTGAGGATTGATTAAAAATAACTCCACCCACAGAAGCACTATATAGCTGGCCTAGCCGGTTCGCAATACTCCGGGGCACGTTATTCTTACGCATTAATACCCCCTCATCCGTATTAACGCCATAATGAAGATATGCGGGTAGGTTAGCCATCCGCTTTTTCTCAATATCAGAAAGGCTATTCCAATCGACACCACTGGTCGGCATCTGTTGCATTGCAGCAAGCCCCCATGTTGCGGAATTGGCAACAACACTATACAACGATTTCGTTGCTTTTTCTATCGCTTCATGGAGTGGAAGATGAGGATATACCCGGGAAGCGATGGACGCAATATTCTTTCCGTTGACCCAGTCTATCATCAGCCGGGCAACGCTGGTATGCTCTAACGGCTTGCCCTCTCCATGGATGTTCTGAATCGACCTCCGAATTTCGTATGTATCGAGCATAATGCCCACCAGCTTTCGCATACTTTGGTTTTGCTCAGAAAACAATTGGCTTCCCTGCCAGTCTTGCGGTGTCAGCTGGGCTTTTGCCAATCCCCTAATCATCTGCCTAACGGTAACTGTGGAGAAACCGGTTGAATCGGAGATGTGAGCGTCAGCCACACTAACTGAATTGGCATATGCCCGAATGCGCTGCCGTAGGAAGTCCTTCTTATGCTGTGGAAGTTGACGATATCCTAACGTACCCTGTAGTTTTTGCTCCAATTGAGCAAGAAAAATCCCCTGATCCTCCGTCAGCTTGCGCAGATGTGAAATGTATTGCAGGATGGCCGACCAACGTTCATCAACAAACAACCAGTTCTCTAAATCTTTATCTGCACGCCGTAATGCGGTATCAATAGCACTTACTAATTGCGAATGCAAATCTTCCGAAGCCTTATTGACGTATTGGGTAACTTGCAATAAGTCTTTACCATTTTTAACCGCAATACCGACCCAGCCCATATTGTCTTGACCGGCTCGGCCAACCCGACCAGCCAAATTCCAAAAATCACGCACGGGCATGGTACCGAACGGGTAACTATAAGATCCCATAATCACAGCGGATACAGGGAAATTGATGCCCTGTGCTATGGTCGTGGTAGCCACTAATGCTTGAAGCTTACCTGTGGCCATCAGATCTTCTACTAAAAACCGGATTTCATCGGGTAAGGCCGAACTATGAACGGCAATACGACGATCCAGAAATTTAGCCAACGGAAAATCATCACCGAGTTCGCTTTGGACCAGCAACTTTAGTAACCGGACGTCGTCGTCGGCTGCTAAGTCATGCCCAACACGTTGGTACAATTGCTCCGCAATGGTATAGGTTTCCGCTGGATTACGTGCTAAGACAATCAGTGGACGATCAATACATAAAAACTCCGCCGCGACGCAGGCAGCAATTTTGGATTTAGCTGTTGCCAGCTTTGCCTTGGTCTCCGCAGCATTTTGGAAGGAAGCAAGAGGAATGGCATCGCCAATTTGATAAGTAGCCTTATCGGTAAGCAGTGTTTTAAGTGAAAGGTCGTAATTCCTTCCCCTACCATTGACTTCAATCGCTCCGACAACCCGCTCATTCGGCTGCCACCAGTCCAGTTCCAAGTTGATAACACTACCGCGATCTCCTGCCAGCCAATCCACCACTTCAGCAGAATTGGAAATGTCCGGTGTCATCAACAGGAAGTTGGCTTCCTCACAGTCGTTGCGGATGGTAGAGAGCAGCAATTCAAGTGTAAGCCCTCGTGTTGCTTCTTCGATATTATGAGCTTCATCAACAACAGTTAGCACCAATGGTCGTTCCGAAGTAGTACCGAGCCCCTGCCTTACCAACAGGTTCATTTTTTCGTAGGTGGTAATGAGCACGTCAAAATTCGTTCGATTGCCGCTATCCTCAACTAAATACTGCTCAAAGCCGTCCAATTCTATAGCTCCACTGGCTTTTTCTACCCTAATGCCTATAGTGCCTAGCTCTTTATTGAGCTGATTATAGAGCTGGTTGGCAAGCGCTTTAGTAGGAACCACGTATGCTACCCACCCTCCCAGCTCTTTAAATTGATTCAGTGCTTGCAGGATGCGGTATTCGGCAATCATGGTCTTGCCACTTGAAGTAGGCAGATTCAGCACGATGGCCCGATGGGCAGGGTTCAACAATTGACCCGCTAAAATAGATTCCTTCTGCGGGTAAAGCAGCTCGAACACCCCTTTGTCTTCACGATTTGCGATGAAGTGATTAAACTTCGTAATCCAATTATTCACGCCACGCGTGGTATACCAAATGGTATTCCTGACCATCTTGATGGCAAACGCCTCAAAAAATTGGTATAATAGTTTAAGGGTAATGTTGGCAGCTTTTTGAGCAAACTCGCGTGACAGGCCTACGTGGTAATGCAGTTGGGTTTCGATGTCATTCGGCCTGCCCTCCATTAAATATTGCCCCAGTAGTTCAATACTCTTGGCAAAGTGATACAGGGAGACAAGCTCCGATGCACCGTATCCACGACTATATTCGCCTACTTGACCCAAGAAGTCTGTTTCGAAATTCTGCTGTTCAGCACGTAATTGGTTAATCAGCGAAACAGCCTTATCGATATCGGCCCACGAATTTTTCCGCACCAAGTAAACCAACGCCTTGAAACACAATGTCAGCATCCGGGCGTTCCAGTCATCCCCAGCATCCAGCCCCGATATTTCTTCTGCTTGTGCCTTTAGGTATTGCCGCACGAAATGCCAGTGCTCACCTAAATAACCTAGCGAAATGAGTTTGATTTGCTCATAAATATATAGGTCACTCGCTGCATCATGGAGCAACAGGCTCACAATGTCAAAATACGTTGCACACAGGGCCTTAAATTCCTGCGTATCCCGGCTGTTCCATTGTTGAAGTATAGATACCTCACAAAGTTCCTTTGCGGTTTCGAGTTGTTGAAGTTCTTCTTGCGTGAGCTGAACGGCCTGAAAACGGGTGGAGAGCTTTCCCTTTTGGATAAGCGCAACGATCCCTTGAAGCATATCGGGATATGCCTGCTCCAACTGACCGTATTTTGACCGGACGCTCATCGCTACGCACCGTTAATGATAGAAAGCCATTCTTCCTTTTGGATGGGAAGGTACAAAGCTAACAGCTTTAAACCGTTTGGCTCCAAAATTTGTGTCTTTAATTTATGATAACTCAGCGAAACGTCATAGTCATCCACTGGCACATCCCTTACCAGCACTCCAACCAAATGAAAATCTTGGCTTTGCGAATAGTATGCGCGCAAACCGCTATCAAAATCTTGCCGGAATTGGTGCCCTTCAGGAAAGTGCCTAGCCTTGTTGCTAAGATACTGGATTAATATACTTCTTTTTTGCTTATCGGCCGACAGGTCTCGGAGCTGCTTTTCAATACCATCGCCGCTGGTCATCACTTGCGGGGGTCTGGTGGCCGTCTCCGAAGAGGTCTTTACCTCACCAAAAAGAAACAGAACTTGGTTATCAATTTCGATAAACCCAACCAAATCAGCACCCGTCTTATTCCCTTTTGGGTTTCTGGCATCTCTGTTTTCATTCCAATGGAAACGACATGTAAACGCTTGTTCCAAGATTACTTCCGCATAGGCTTCACCGACACGGAATTGCTGGGCAGATACATTTGCATTTTCCAATGCCTGAATATCGGCCATCAGCTCGTCACTGGCAACAAATCCCGTATCCGACTGCAATGCGCGGAGCCTATCAAGGGTATGCTGTGCCTCTTCGCGGTCCAGCAGGTTGTCTTTTACGGCACCTTGGAGATGCCCCCTGCACTCACCCTCATCAATCGATATGCCATCGTAGCCTCTTCTTACGGTTTCAAAATGGTTGTATTCGACCTTCAAATCAATCAAGTTTAGTTTGAGAAGTTACGTCCAAAAGGATGTATTTCATAATCTTAGATATGGCAAATCTAATATTTTTAGCTTTAAAAGCAAGATAATTTTTGAGAAAAATAAAGTTACCGCTGAATCATTTTGCAATATTGGAAAAATGTGTGTCAAATAATTGGGTTTTCAAATCCTCCTACTATTTTCGATATTTCTCCCATTTTAAAATATTAATTTGAATTTCAACCTATCCATTTAATCACGGCTTACAAACCTTACACGCCCCATAGCCATTCTTAACCGCCTCTTTCTTCGTCGTCTTGATTTGGCTTTTACTCAGATACCGGCACCCAGCTTTGTGATACTTCTCGCCCGATTTGGTGATGTACACCGTGGTATCTTTTTGCTCGGTGACCGCATAAGTTGCGACCCCACCCTGCACGTCCGAAGCCGCAGGCAACAAAAGCCCGAAGACGATAAAAACGTAAAGGATACGCCTGCGCATAATAATGGGCTTAATGATGATAGCTGTTTCTTTCTGTTTCTTGTTTTTATAATGGGGCCTATTGGTTTACTTGGTCCGTTGTGACGTGCAAATTACAACATGCATTTCAATTTTGCAAATGTAGGGTCAAACTTACGAAGTGGATTCTTCATGGATATTCCTCCGTTGGTTATACGAAAGTAGTAGGCGGGAACGGAAGAACATTACGGGAAACCGGAAGGTTGGAGGGTTCGATTTATTGGAGAGTCGGCAAACGTGTAAACGAAGTTTCCTTGCCGAAAAAAGAGCCGGTTATGGACAACGAATCATTGCAACATTACCAGACGGCCTAGTACAGCGATACAGCAATAACTTCTCGGAGAAGAACCTTAGACGAATGATGCAGTTTGCCTCGGTTTTTTCGGATGAACAAATTGTCGTATCGGCGATACGACAATTGAGTTGGACGCATTTCATTGCGTTGATTCCATTGAAAAGTGACCTTCAACGGGAGTTCTATTTGGAACTGTGCAAAGCGGAAGCGTGGAATGTAAAGACGCTTCGAGAAAAAAATAAACAGCATGCTGACGCTATCAACAAACTTGTCCGTTTCCAACGGAATCCGGAGTTCGATCCGAATGCGTAAAACGACATTTTGATATTAAACCTTAATTTCGTTATCTTTGTTCTATCATGGTTATCGAGCGTACAGATAAAGAAATCATTTTCCGTTTGCCGGTAGACACCGATATCCGAGGTTTGCAACGTATTGTCAATTATTTCAAGTATAAAGAGGCGGTCAAAGCAAGCAAAGGAACGGAAGAACAGGCCAACATGCTTGCGGACGAATCTAAAAACCGTTGGTGGGCAGAGAACAAGCAACGCTTCATTAGGTGAATGTCGTTGTAGACACCAATATTGTTTTCAGCACGCTCCTCAACCCTAAATCGGCCGTCGGGGAAATCCTGATGAATCTCCAGGATAAGTTCGCGTTTTTTGCACCAGAATTATTGATTGACGAGTTGGAAAGATATGCGCCAAAAATATCCGCATATTCGAAGCTTGCGCCACACCAACTCAATCAAATAAAGCAATTGATTGTGACCAACCTGACAATGGTGTCGGAAGAACTCATCAGTGAACAATCCTGGATAGCAGCTTATGAACTCACAAAGGATGTTGATGAAGATGATACCCCCTTTGTCGCACTAGCTATAGAACTAGACACTAAGCTTTGGACTGGTGATAAAGCCCTTATCAAAGGACTACAAAATAAAGGGGCCGATTTTATCATTAATACCATAGGGATGAAGTCCATTTTTAAATAACTTTACGTTTTGCGCGCTGCTGGTCTACCCCTCCCTCGATTATGAACTCAATACCCAAGTACGCATCCATCGCGAAGCGAATGGTTATACGCAAGAGGAATTTGCTTTTTTGATTGGGCGGGATGTGGCGGATATAATCCGGTATGAAGACCTGACAACCACGGATGCCTACGATTTCAACAACGGCAATTCAATTGGGGGGAAAAAATCATTGAAAGGATTTCCGATGATTTGAAAAAGGAATTTCCGGATATAGCAGGGCTGTCTTCTCGTAATCTTAAATATTGTAGGCAATTTTATCAATTTTATCGTTCATCAATTGGGCAACAACCTGTTGCCCAATTGCCCGACAACCTGTTGGATAAAATCCCTTGGGGCCACAATATATTGATATTCAGCAAATCCAAAGATATTGAAGAAGCTCAGTTTTATGCACAAAAAATCATTGAAAACAATTGGAGCAGGGACACATTGGCGTTGCAACTGAAATCTAAGTTATATGAACGAAGCGGAAAAGCCATCACCAATTTTACCAATACGTTACCGGAGCCCAAATCTGACCTTGCCCAACAGACGCTAAAGGATCCCTATGTATTCGATTTCCTACAGCTAGCCGAAGATTACAAAGAAAGGGATATCGAGAATCAGCTTATCGACAACATTACCCGCTTTCTGCTCGAACTTGGAAAGGGTTTCGCTTTTATAGGGCGACAATATCGACTTGAACTCAACGAAAAGGAATATTTCACAGACCTGTTGTTTTACCACATACCCATGCAGTGTTACGTAGTGGCAGAAATTAAAAACAAGGACTTCGAACCCGAGTATGCAGGTAAACTCAACTTTTACCTCACCCTTATTGACAGGACATTAAAACGGCCACATGAAAACCCAACCATTGGCATACTGCTATGCCGCGGAAAAGACAACCTCGAAGTGGAGTATGCCCTGCAAGACATCCACAAGCCCATGGGGGTAAGCGAATTTAAACTCGCGGAGGTTCTGCCGGACAACCTAAAATCCAGTTTGCCGAGCGTGCAGGAGCTGGAAGAAGAATTAAAAAAATTGGATAAAAAGGAATAATTGGCTGACTTAGAGAGTAGCTATAGAACCTATTTAAGCGCGATTCACCCGGAAAGAACACGGCGATCCATTGATAAATTGGCGAAGCGTATTGGCTGACAGGTAAGCGCATTATTGAGGAGGAACAGCAGGTCGAGGATTTGCATGATGAAAATGTATTGAACAATCGGGGAGTTCTGTTTTTCATTGGCACGGTTTCTTTCTCACGCATGCATTTTATCATTAGAGACAACTATTTTCTGGACACCTTCAATATGTATATATTTACTGCATGCATACAGCGATTCACACTTCACGGAAGCTAGAAAAACTGATAAAAAAATGGGTCATTCCACAAACCGGCAACATCCAAAATGCACCTCTGGGAAAATGGAACGCCACGGTCTTCTTTGTAGATCGAAAAAAATGCTGGCTCGTAACGAATGCTAAAACACAATACCATGTCATTCTGCCGGACATAAAAGCCGCCGATATGGCTGATATTGATCGGATAATTAAGCAGGCTTTTTATACTCAACTGCAATATGATGGCATTTCTATTTCCCTGGACAATGTTAATCGCCTATTGAATGATGTTCTCCTCTATCCTACCGATAACGACAGAAGCACAACTGCTTATCAAAACCAGCGATTACTCGAGTTGGATTACTGGAAACACGGATACCAAGGCCTGGAACATATGCCAATCCGAGATTTAACCAATCGGATCAACAAAACCCCGATTAACCTAATCTCTAAAAAGAGGTTTAGCGCTTGTACCGATGCATTGACTGAGATGAAAAGATTGTTGGATGTTGCAAATATAGTGTACTGATTCAAAAGCATATTATTAAAAGGCTCTCTATTGTAAGAAAAGCAAACCTAATATTGGGTGTTTTTTTGGTGGTTGTATAGCTGATGGGATAAATGATCGGTAGAGTTAGCAAGGACAGATCAAACATAATCCTTGATTCTTTCAATTACTGCATCTATCGTGCTGGAATTCACGGCAGGTTTTCCTGATGGTATGGTTTTATGCCAAAGGCAGTACCGCTTCGCGTACTCGCCTCTATCAGGTGCTCAGGTAATGCCATCACTTATCTTTTACACACCGTACAGAAAAATGCTCGAAATCATCATTATGATAAGCATGTGTCCAAACTCCATCGCCGTCGTCGAAGAAGAGCACCTTCGGCCCGTCGCGCTCCTCATCCCACGTGCTGGTCCATATCGCGCCAAACACATCCTCGTTGGCGCAGTCCACCTCCCCTCCGAAGGTGCTACAGTCGCCAGGGGGGGTCATGCTGAAGCCGAATGTATCGGAATTACCCTGCCATCCCTCCCAGAGCGCGCGGGCCTTGAGCTTTTTCCCTGCCAAAGCCTCCCCACCTACAAAGTTAACCAGTTCATTCACTTCTGCCTCCGAAGGGATATGCCAGCCCAGCGGGCATCCGCCCTGTACCGGCTTATTACCATCGAAAGCTGTGCCGCCTGTCGCTTGGTCCCACGTATATAACCTGCCGTAGCCGTCGGTCTTCGACGGGTCGTTGTCGAAATACATGCCCCTGCCAGTCCAGTCTAGGTTTTTGGCCATCCATACCTGTTTACCGATGCATACCGTTGGGTACTCTTTCCCATCGCGCGGGTCGGTGAAAGGTTCGCCACAATCGGTATAGCACCAATTTGGGCTGGCATATTGCTTAAACCGCAGCGCCCCTGCATCGGTTCTGAATAGGTCTGAATCCCAAGGCAATTCCGCTACCGAACCGAACAGCAGGTGTACCAAGCCGGTGCTATCTTTGGTGTCAAACAGTGATTTGACAAGCCGGTATTCATTCTTTTTGCAGAATTCATTCGGCACCGCATAGGAGATGCCCTTCGTAGCGGCCTCATAGCCGTAGAATGTACGCGGGTTTTTGCTTAGCCAAGCTTTGCCCACCGCATCGATGTTTGTGGCCCGTACAGTATCACCATTCGCATCGAGCCTGGGAAATCCGTAGCGGTTATAAATGGGATATGAATCGGCCATCCAGCCACTGTAGCACGCATTGGAAAACAAAATCGTATGGTTGAGGTCGGGGATCATTTCACGGATACCTTTCGACGTAACGATCACCGTAACGGTGTGACCAAATAACCTCTCCAGTGCCTTAGGGTTCGACCAGTCGGCCAACTCCGGTGGGTTGAGGGTATAATGGAACCGCAGGTTACCGTTCTTAAACTGTGGAGCGTTATGTGCGCCCACTGCATTGCCGAGGAGTTCAAAAAAAGCATCGACAGACTCAAAGCCGTTCCCACCGCCGAAACGCACCTCCGTTCCTGTCAGGATGCCGTCGAATTCGCCGTGCGTATCCAATATCGCAAACCCGTAGGTATTCAGGGTACGTAGTGCATCGACCGTACACTCGGCGTTCTTCAATACCGTGATCTCGAATTTATCACTTGCCTCTTTGATTACATCGACGACATTCCGCTCAAACTCCTTATTGTTTTCTGAATAAAATTCGCTGTGATGGGCACTATATAATAATACCTTTTTCTCTTCAATAGGCTGCGAACATTCGTCTTCTTCCGCCGCAAATGCGATCAGGCCCGCTGTGCCCCCGGCGGCGCCCCGGTAAAGGCTTAATCCATCTTTATCTTCAGCTCTGATGGATAAAGTGGACCTATACCCTCCCGTTGTGGTGACCACCAGGTAAGCTCCGTTAAACACGTGGACATCTTCTACATCGTCCATCGCGGCGATTACTTCCACAGCTTCTTCCAGCGCCTCGGGGCCAACGGTTTTCAACCCGATAGACGCCTCGACGACCTTTCCGACTACATCCTGCATCACCTCCGCTACCCGCATGGCCTTCTCGTCTTCGCTGACCGCTGGTTTCCTACCCTCGGTTCTCTTTTCTTCCTTTTTAGTTCCGTTGGGAGAATCTTTCTTACATGCATGCCCTGAGAAACCCAGGATCATCATCATGGCAATTGTTTTGGCCAATTTTGCTTTCATCGATTTTCTATTTGCTAAGAGATAATCGTAGAATTGCAAAAAGGTCATCAAAGGTGATTTGCTTTAGCACGTATGCCCCGCCTGTTCGCAGCTGCCGATTTTCTGCGATATACCTCAGCGCTCTAGCGATTTCACGGGTAGGCTTACGTTCGGTCACCGTCGGGAGACTCCGCCGCATCTTCGTCGTCGTCAAACAGAATCCGTACGGATGGCGTATAGGTATCGTCGTGCTGCCCGGTTTTGTTTGCCCAGAAGAAAGCGCCGAGGAAAATGAGGGCGATGAATACGCTGCAGCCGATAAGGAAGAAGATAACGCTCATGATCTTTTTTTGATTAGCCGCTGTTTCGAAGCGTAAATACGCGTGGCTACCGTGGTGAAACTGATAATCGTAACCGTACTTAACGGCATGAGTATGGCCGCAAACAGGGGCGACATGGTACCCATGACCGCAAAACTCAAGCCTACTGCATTATATACCAATGAGATTCCGAAGCTCATATGGATAACTTTTCGGACATCTTTCGCAAAACTGAAAAAGCGCGGCAGCATCGCAAATGACCGGCCGTCCAATACCGCATCGCAACCCGGCGAAAAGTTGTTGATGTCGTCGCTCACCGCCACCCCCAAGTTAGCCTGTTTCAAAGCTCCTGCATCATTGAGACCATCGCCAAACATACATACAGACTTGCCTCCTTCCTGCAACGTCCGGATGTATTCCAACTTCTCAATGGGCAGGCGGTTGAATAAAAGGGCAGACTGGCGGGGGAAGATGGCGCGCAATTGTTCGCGGTCTTTGTCGTGGTCGCCGGACACCAGGTTCAATGTATAACCGGTTGCCAGCTGCCCCATCACCTCCGCCAACTTCGGTCGCCAAGGCTGCGCAGCTACCAGGCAGCCTTTTACACAACCATCGATGGCGATATAAACGTGGCTTCCACGCACCGTATCGTCCGGTGTGGACATGGCTCCTACGAACACGCTGCTACCTACACGCACGTCATGGCCAGCAACCACAGCTTCAATCCCTTTGCCTGTTATCTCCTGGAAACCGCTTACGCGCATCGGCGCAACCGATCCACCCCAATTGACCAGCTCACGGCTGAGTGGGTGGCTGGAGTTCTGCGCCACGGCTACCACCATGGCCAGCTCATCGGGCGTCAGCTCGCCATCGAAATACATCCGCGACGCATTCGGTGAGGAGATGGTCCCCGTTTTGTCGAATACGAGGCAGTCTATTGCGGCTAGCTGCTCAATCGCCGCGGTATTTTTGATATAGAAATGGTTGCGGTCGAAAATGCTGAGTGCAGCCGATAGGGTAAATGGGCCGCTCAAAGCCAATGCGCACGGGCAGCCTATGATCAATACAGCAGTGAATGCACCCCACGCTTTTGCCGCGTTGCCCTGAAAAAACCAATAGGCCATAGCGGAGATGGCAATAGTAAATAAGGCAACTGTAAAATACCGGCTCACTACGTTACTAAACGTCCGGAACTTCCGCTCATACGGTTTAAAAGCCTCGTTGTTCCATAGCCGGGTCAGGTAACTTTGCGATACGGCCTTCACCACTTCCAACTCAATGGCTTCGCCCAGCTGCCGGCCGCCGGCATAGATAATCTCGCCGAGCACTTTCCGCACCGGCTCGGATTCGCCGGTAACAAAGCTGAAGTCGATATCGGCGTCTCCTTTCAGGAGAATGGCATCAGCAGGGACGATTTCGCCGTTGCGGACGAGCAGCCGGTCGCCCACCCGGATGTCCGCAAGGGGTATTGGCTTCATCACGCCGTCGACTACCCGTGTTACTGCGACCGGAAAATACGAGCGGTAGTCGCGCTCAAACGAAATGTGGTGATAGGTACGTTGCTGCACCCACCTGCCCACCAACAGAAAGAACACGAGCCCACAGAGGGTATCCGCAAACCCGGGGCCGCTGCCAGAGAAAACTTCCCAAGCGGTCCGGGCAAATAATACTGCGATACCGAGGGCCAGTGGTACATCGAGGTTGAGCTGTCGCTGACGGAGGCTATGCCATGCCGAGGTAAAGTAGTCCCGCCCGCTGTACAGCAGGACGGGAAGCGAGAAGGCGAAATTCATCCACCCAAAGAATGTCGCGTACTTCGCCTCAAAGGCCGCCATGCCGAAATATTCGGGAAAGCTCAACATCATGGAGTTGCCGAAGCAGAACCCTGCAACGGCTATCTTGGCGACTAACCCGCTTTGGGAAAACTTGCGGCCCGCCTTTACCACATCCTGCAAAGTGATTTTGGGCGCATACCCAATATCATCCAACAACTCGACCAGTCCGCGTACAGGTAGCTCCTGGTGCTTGAACGTAATATTTACCTGCTTCTTCATGAAGTCGCTTTGCGACCTCACGACCGCCGGATTTAGCTTGTAAAGATGCTCAAGCAGCCAGATGCAGGAGCTGCAGTGGATAGCCGGGACGTAGAAGGTTATCACAGTGATTTCTTCGTTTTTAAAATCAACAAGCTTATCGGCAATCACCGGCTCGTCCAGGTATTCATAGCGGTCGCCCTGTTCAGCTTTCTTTTTACCGGGATGCGTGTTATACCGGTAATATTGCTGCATATTGTTTCCGCTCAGTATGCGGTATACACTCTGGCAGCCCACGCAGCAAAACTCATGGCCATCAGCCTCATACCCGGCGTGCAACACCGCATCGCCGCAATGAAAACACCGGGTATTTTTCGAAGCTTTGGTTCCTACAGCCATTTGTTTTCAGTTATTAAACCGCACTGCTGAACAACGGTTGTGTATATTGCTTTTCGTGCAGGCGCTCGTCAAACGCCGTGCAGATATTTCGCAAAAAAGCGGAGCCCGTTGATGTAACCCGGATGCGCATATCGTCCACGTCGACCAACCCATCCGCAACCATTGGCTGCAAACGCCGCAGGATGGGTGCAGCCTGTTCAGTTGCCATATCCAACACGGTGATGCCCCGGCACATCACGTCAAGGATGTGTTTCCTTATACGCAGGTCGGTATCGGAAAGCACATGCCCTTTAAACACGGGAAGCTCACCCCTATTCACCCGTTCCTTGTACGTTTCGACGGTTTTCTCATTCTGCGCAAAGGCCGTCCACGAATCGCTGATGGACGATACGCCGAGACCGATGAGCAGGGGCGAATACCGGTCGGTATAACCCATGAAGCTGCGGTGCAGCCCGCCGCTTGCTGCCGCGATGCAGAGGGCATCTTCGGGCAGCGCAAAATGGTCCATGCCCACATCCCGGTAACCGGCATCGGTGATAAGTGCTTTGCCTAGGCTATAGAGCGCCAGCTTCTCCTTCCCTTTCGGGATGTCTGCTTCGGTATAATGGCGCTGGCCGGGCTGCATCCACGGCACATGCGCATAGCTATAGAACGATATACGGTCGGGCCGCATGGCGAGCGAGGCCGCGATCGTTTCGCGCACGGTATCAGCGGTCTGCAGCGGCAGGCCGTAGATGAGATCGAAATTGATGGAGGTGTAGCCGATGCGGCGGGCGTCTACCATCACCCGCCGTACATCAGCTTCGGTTTGCCACCGGTTGATAACGCGTTGCACGTGGGGGTCGAAATCCTGTATACCCAAGCTAAGGCGCCGGAAGCCGGCGTCAAAAAGTGTTTGTAGGTGTGTTTCCGTGGTATTTGCCGGATGGGCTTCGAAAGAGAACGAAGGGTTCGGCAATAGGTTGCTCCCCCGGAGCAGCCCCTCCATGAGCCGCTGGAGCTGCGCCGGACTGAAAAACGTGGGCGTGCCGCCACCGAGGTGTATTTCGCTGACGGGAATAGCTGTGGCGCCAAGCAGGTTGCGGTACAGTTGCCATTCGGCCAATACGGCATCGATGTATGGCCCTTCGACGGCGTGATTTTTCGTGATGCGTTTATTACAGCCGCAGTAGGTACAGAGCCGTTCGCAGAAAGGAAGATGGACGTAGATCGCAACGCCCTGCGACGATGAGTTCCTGAAGCCCGCACGCACGTGGCGGGCCCATTGCCCTGCACTCCATGTGGATTCGTCCCAGTACGGCACGGTGGGATAGCTGGTATACCTCGGGGCTGCCACATCGTAGCGCGCCACCAATTCCGCGATATCAACTTCCCGCCTGACCATATCGATAGCGATTTTCCGCTTGGTTATCAGCTTCCGGCTTCACTTTTTTTTTATCCATTTCGCAGACCTTCTGGCAGCAACAGGCTTTACCTACGCACTTGCCGACGCCCCAGGCATTGAGGTTACGTATGGTTTGCTTGGCAATGTTTTCGATCGATTGGTCTGCATCGGGTGCGTTGGCCACTTTGAAATCCATCCGCGTGGCTTCTTTGAGGTCGATGTGCGTAGTGGTTTTCGATCGGGTAATGATTTTGGTTACGCCGACATTTTTCAGTTCCCACAGCATTTTGTGGTCAAGGATGTCATAAGGCGAAACAATCACCGCTTCTTTCCCCACAGCGTAGGCCACCGTTTGCTCATTCAACTCATTGGATATCAATGTCAGGTCGTGTTTCTTACCATTAGCCAAGGCCAAACACTCCTTTTCTTGTGGTTTTATGCTGTAAGCGATTGCTTTCATCCGTCCGTATGCGTCCTTAGGTAAATAATTCCCTTCCTTGTTCATTATTTCCAAAACTACGGGGGTACGCTATCGTGGGCAATGCACGGTGTCAGTTGAAAAAGTGATATTGGTTACAATTTTTTGATTTACGTTTGAGTAATTGGCATAAATAGCTATAACAGAGCGCCGAGCACGGCCTTTCCCTACTGCTTAATATTCTTCAGCTTCCCGATCGACAAAATCCGGATGGCATTGCCCTCTTTGGCAATGAGCTTTTCATCCTTGAAATCGGCCAGCATACGGCTGATGGTTTCGTTGGCGGTGCCGGCCAGCGAGGCGAGGTCATCACGCGAGATGCGGATGAGGCATTCATCATCCATAGCCCCGGCCAGCGTCTTCTCGGCCACACGGATGAGTGCATTGGCCACACGTTTGCGGACCGAGTCATAAGCGAAGGCCAATAGTTGGACTTCCTTGCCCCGGATATTGCCCGAAAGTAGCTTGATGAATTTACTCGCGATGCCGGGTTTACGGTAGAGCAACTCGAAGAAATGGTCGCGGTCAACCAACGCCAGCTCGCTATCTTCCAATGCCTCGGCATTGTCGGTATATTGCTGTTGGAGCAAGATGGCCCCATAGCCGAAGAAAGAACCATCCACATGGATGTCGGTAGCCAGCTCCCGGCCATCCAAATAAGACAGGAACCGGCGCACCTTACCTTTCCTAACGAAATATACAAACAGCGGGGTATCACCTTCCTGATAGATAAATTGCTTTTTCTTGTAGGTTTTTGTGCGCGAACGCTGAACGAGCTCTTGGAGCAGGAGCTCTTGTTCCTCCTCACTCAAACGAAGATCTTTAGGTATCTCTTTTTCAGACCCGAGTTGCTTGCGCTTTTTTAACCGGGTCTCGATGGCGTTCAGCAGCTCGATGTCGTCAAACGGTTTGGTAAGGTAGTCATCCGCACCCAACTCCATGGCTTTGCGCATATCTGCCCGCTCGGCCTTGGCTGTGAGGAAAATAAAGGGTATCGTAGCTACCTGTGGATGTTTAGACAGCATGAACAGCACACCGAAACCATCCAGCTCGGGCATCATAATATCGCAGAGGATGATATCAGGCAAATGCTTAAGCGCTAGCTCCACCCCGGTCTTTCCCTCCGGCGCTTCATAGACTTGGTAACCGGTCAATTCCAGAATTTCCTTGGTACCCTCGCGGATATCGTCGTTATCCTCGATGATCAATACGGTTGTTTGTTTAGTTGTTGCAGACATGGCTATGGATTGGCGTTACGGAATGCGAGCGTAAATACGGTACCTTTATCCTGCGCACTCTGGCAGGTTACCGTCCCGCCCATCAACGACACGTACCGTCGCACGATATTGAGCCCCAAACCGGTACCGGGTATGTTACCTGTATTATGGGCACGGAAAAACGGTTCAAATAGATTTTTCTGATCTTCCTCAGGGATTCCGATACCATCATCTTTGACAACAATCAAGCATAGATCGCCCGTGATTTCCGTATTGAACTCGATAAACGTGTTCTCGCCAGAGTACTTGATTGCATTTGATATCAGATTGATGATGCTGTTTTTCAACAGATTGGCATCCAGCGAAAACTTGCCCCCCGAGCCGGTATGCTGGTACACGATATGCTGGTTGGTCTTGCAGATAAGCTGCATTTCTTCGGTGATTTCTTCGGCAAGTTCCACCAAGTTGATCTCTTCGTTATTTGCCAACACCTTGCCCGCCTCAAGCCGCTCCAGCGAAAGGAAATCGTTGAGGATGCTGGTGAGCAACTGTACCGAATTTTTAATACGTCCGGTGTGCTTGAGCACATTGGTTAAATCGGGCTTCTCGGCGTATTTCTCAATGAGCGATGCCGATAATTGGACGGCACTGAGGGGTGTACGGAACTCGTGTGATGCCATGGATACAAAGCGCGATTTGAGCTGGTTCAGTTCCTTTTCCTTTTCAAGCGATTGGCTCACTTCCGATTTGGTTTTCTCGAGTTCGGAAACCAGCTTAATCAAGTCCTTCGTACGGTTGCTTACCGTGGCTTCCAGCTCTTCCATATGCTGGATCAGCTTTTCCTCTGCCTCTTTTTCCTTAGACAGGTCGTGCACAAAGCCGGTAAACGCCGTTTTGTTTTCGTAGTGCACTTCGCTTACGGCCAGGCGGAACGGAAAGGTTGTACCGTCTTTGCGCAACCCCCGTACTTCCCTACCAATGCCGATGATTTTCTTTACGCCGGTGGTCAGGTAATTATGGATGTATTGGTCGTGCCGGCTATGGTCCGGCTCGGGCATCAGCATCGACACGTTGTTGCCAATCACTTCCTCCGCATCGTACCCGAACAGGTTGGAAGCCGCGGGATTTATCGAATCGACGATACCATACCGGTCTATGGTAATGATACCATCGATTGCATTTTCGATGATGGCCTTGAGCAATCTTGAGGTATCCATCTACGACTTGGTCAGTTTTTTATATTTGATCCGATGGGGGGTTACGTCGCCCACCCGCTTTTTCCGGTTTTCCTCGTACTCGGAGTAATTGCCTTCAAAGAAATACACCTGCGAATCCCCTTCGAACGCGAGGATATGGGTACAGATGCGGTCGAGGAACCAACGGTCGTGCGAGATGATCACCGCACAGCCACCGAAGTTTTCCAGCCCTTCTTCGAGTGCCCTAAGTGTATTCACATCGATGTCGTTGGTAGGTTCGTCGAGCAGCAATACATTGGATCCCTTCTTGAGGGTGATGGCTAGGTGCACGCGATTGCGCTCACCGCCCGACAGTACACCGACTTTCTTTTGTTGATCGGCTCCGTTGAAGTTGAATTTAGATACGTATGCCCGCGAGTTGACCGGACGGGTGCCCAACAGGATATTTTCATTGCCTCCGGTAATGTTCTCCCAAACGGTTTTTTCCGGGTCGAGGTCATCGTGCAGCTGGTCTACATAGCCCAGCACTGCCGTTTCGCCCACGCGGAACGTGCCGGTATCGGGTTGCTCCTGCCCCGTAATGAGCCGGAAAAGCGTGGTTTTGCCCGCACCGTTGGGGCCGATGATGCCCACAATACCCGCGGGCGGCAGTGAGAAGTTGAGGTTTTCGAACAGCAATTTATCGCCGTAGGCTTTACTGACCCCCTGGGCTTCAATGACCACATTGCCCAAGCGCGGACCCGGGGGGATAAACAGCTCCAGCTTCGCTTCCCGCTCCTTCGTTTCTTCCGAGGCCAGTTTTTCGTAATTGTGGAGACGGGCTTTGGATTTGGCATGTCGGGCCTTAGGGGCCATCCGCGCCCATTCGAGCTCGCGCTCCAGGGTTTTCTGGCGTTTACTTTCGGTCTTTTCCTCCTGCGCCAAGCGCTTGGCTTTCTGATCGAGCCAAGAGGAATAGTTCCCCTTCCAAGGGATTCCCTCGCCACGGTCGAGCTCCAGTATCCATCCGGCAACATTGTCGAGGAAATAGCGGTCGTGCGTTACCGCGATGACCGTTCCTTTATACTGCTGCAGGTGCTGTTCGAGCCAATCGATGGACTCCGCATCGAGGTGGTTGGTAGGCTCATCAAGCAGGAGCACATCCGGTTCCTGCAGCAATAACCGACATAATGCCACCCGGCGGCGTTCGCCACCTGACAATGTGGCTATTCCGCGGTCCGGCTCAGGGCACCGCAACGCATCCATGGCCCGGTCCAGTTTACTGTCGAGCTCCCACGCGCCCGAAGCATCTATTTTATCCTGGATTTCGCCCTGCCGTGCCAGTAACCGATCCATCTCGTCGGCATTTTCATAGACCTCGGGCAGACCGAATTTCTCATTGATGGCTTCATATTCACGGAGCAATTCCGTGGTTTCGGCCACCCCCTCTTCCACTACCTCACGTACGGTCTTCGAGGTATCCAATGCTGGCTCCTGGGCCAAATAGCCCACACTGTAGCCGGGAGAAAAGACCACCTCGCCCTGGTAGGATTTATCAAGCCCGGCGATGATGCGCAACAGCGACGACTTACCGGAGCCGTTTAAACCGATGACGCCGATTTTGGCACCATAGAAAAAGGAGAGGTAAATGTTTTTGAGTACTTGCTTTTGCGGGGGATATACCTTGTTTACCCCCGCCATGGAGAATATTATCTTTTCGTCTGACATGTTTTGAGCCCTTTGCTATAAAACCAAGAAACGCAAAGATAGTCAGAATGGGGCAATAAATACTTTTATGCGGCCTGACAAAATGTTATCTTTGTATCAATGGCTTAATTGTTGATAAAAGTTACACAAATAGTAAAGGTACAAACGATATTTTTTCTACATTTATCGAATCCTTAGCATAAAAAAGAAAGGTAATACATTCATGGAAGCAAAATTTTCGCCTCGCGTAAAGGATGTGATTTCATACAGCAGGGAAGAAGCCATCAGGTTGAAGCACGATTATATCGGCACGGAGCATCTCTTGCTCGGCCTTATTCGTGAAGGGGATGGCATCGCCATCAAGATACTAAAACATACAGGGATTGATACGACGGAGTTACGCAAGTCTATCGAGGATGCCGTGAAGGGCTCATCGATGTCCCGGGCACCCATTGGCAATATGCCGCTTACCAAGCAAGCGGAGAAAGTATTGAAAATCACTTACCTTGAGGCAAAGATATTCAAAAGCGACGTCATCGGCACCGAGCACCTGCTGTTGTCTATCCTGCGCGACGAAGACAACATCGCCTCGCAGATCTTGCAGCAGTTTGACATCAACTACGACGTCTTCAAGGCTGATGTGGAGCAACATAAGGCAGGTATCACGGGCCAGGCATCGGGCTCTACCGCTGGCGATGACGACTTCAAGGAAGACGACCACTTCAGCCAGCCGAAAAAGGTTTCCGACATCAAGTCGAAAACCCCGGTGCTCGACAACTTCGGGCGCGACCTCACGAAGGCCGCCGAAGAAGGTCGGCTGGACCCCATCGTAGGCCGCGAAAAGGAAATCGAGCGCGTATCGCAAATCCTTTCACGCCGCAAGAAAAACAACCCCATCCTCATCGGTGAACCCGGTGTGGGCAAATCGGCCATTGCCGAAGGGCTCGCCCTACGTATCATCCAACGCAAGGTATCGCGCGTACTGTTCAACAAACGCGTGGTTACGCTGGATCTCGCTTCGCTGGTTGCAGGTACGAAATACCGGGGCCAGTTTGAGGAGCGCATGAAAGCGGTAATGAACGAGTTGGAGAAATCGCCCGACGTGATCCTTTTCATCGACGAGATACACACCATTGTAGGTGCCGGAGGTGCGTCCGGTTCATTGGATGCCTCCAACATGTTCAAGCCTGCCTTGGCACGCGGAGAAATCCAGTGCATCGGCGCCACCACACTCGACGAATACCGCCAATACATCGAAAAAGACGGTGCGCTCGACCGTCGGTTCCAAAAGGTGATGATTGAGCCGGCTACGCATGACGAAACGGTGGAAATACTCAACCGCATCAAGGAGAAGTATGAGGAGCACCACAACGTCAATTATACGGATGAGGCCATCGAGGCCTGCGTAACGCTCACCACACGCTACATCACCGACCGGTTCCTCCCCGACAAGGCAATCGATGCATTGGACGAGGCCGGCTCGCGGGTACACCTGACTAATATCCATGTGCCTCAAACGATCATCGACATTGAAGAGAAGATCGAAGAGATAAAAGTCGAGAAGAACAAAGTAGTCCGTAGCCAAAAATATGAAGAAGCGGCCAAACTGCGTGACACCGAGAAAAAGCTGCTGGAAGAGTTAGAAGAGGAGAAGACGGCGTGGGAAGCGGAAACGAAAACCAAACGGTACACCGTTACGGAAGATAACGTGGCTGAAGTGGTTTCCATGATGACCGGCATTCCTGTACAACGCGTCGGGCAATCGGACAGCCAAAAGCTGCTCGGCATGGCCGACTCCATGAAGGGCCGCATCATCGGGCAGGACGACGCCGTAAAGAAATTGGTCAAAGCGATCCAACGTACACGTGCGGGATTGAAAGACCCCAAGAAGCCCATCGGTTCCTTTATCTTCCTCGGCCCTACAGGTGTAGGTAAAACCGAATTGGCCAAAGAACTGGCGCGCTTCATGTTCGATAGCGAGGATTCGCTCATCCAGATCGATATGAGCGAGTACATGGAGAAATTTGCTATCTCCCGCTTGGTTGGCGCGCCCCCGGGATACGTGGGCTACGAAGAAGGTGGCCAGCTCACCGAGAAAGTACGGCGCAAGCCATACTCGGTGGTATTGCTTGATGAAATCGAAAAAGCACACCCCGATGTGTTCAACCTATTGCTTCAGGTATTGGATGAAGGGCAGTTGACCGACAGTCTCGGCCGGCGCGTGGATTTCAGGAATACCATCCTGATTATGACGTCGAATATCGGTGCGCGCCAATTGAAAGATTTCGGGCAAGGTGTGGGCTTTACCACATCGGCTAAGGCCGAGCAGGCCGAAACGCATTCGCGCAGCGTAATTGAAAATGCGCTTAAGCGGGCTTTCGCTCCGGAGTTCCTCAACCGGGTAGATGACGTGATTGTATTCAACTCATTGGATAAGGAACATATCTTCAAGATCATCGACATCGAGTTGAAATCGCTCTTCGTACGCATCGAAGCATTGGGCTATAGCATCAAGCTTACCGATGCTGCCAAGGATTTTGTCGCCGAGAAGGGCTTCGACAGCAACTTCGGGGCACGGCCACTCAAACGGGCCATACAGAAATACTTGGAAGACCCCATCGCAGAGGAAATCCTCAAAGGTGTGGCGGCCGAAGGGAATACGTTGGAAGTAGACTACGACAAAACCAAGGAAGAAGTGGTCGTCAATATCCAAGCGGGCGATGGTGGTTCTTCAAAACCATCGGATCTGGCAGAGGAAAAGAAAGACGATTAGTTTATATAAACAATTGGATTTAACATGCATCGGCCAGCTGACATCAGCTGGCCGATTTTGTTTTTCATGAAGATACATTAATCTTTCTATTGCTAGCACTCCTCTTCAATCGGCTCGATTTCGGTCGGAGCAATTGCTGCTTGCTTTTTCTTGCCGCCCCCCGCAACCATCTTTAAGAGCACCGGTGCCGTCGCCGCTACAACGATGCCTAAGATAACATATTCGAGATTGCGTTGTACCCAGGCGTTCTCACCAAGCAGGTAACCCAATGTGGTCAGGCTGCCTACCCAAAGGATCCCCCCCACCACATTGTAGAAAGCAAATTTCCGGATGTCCATCTCCACAATGCCAGCCACGATAGGTGCAAAGGTACGCACCACCGGAAGGAAGCGCGCCAAGATAATGGCAACCCCACCGCGCTTGTGGTAAAATTCTTGGGCCCGCAGGATATACTCTTTCTTGAAAAGCCAGTTATCCTTCATTTTCAACAACCGGTGCCCAAAGTATTTACCGCACCAATAGCCTACGAAATTGCCCAATATACCGGCAGCAGAAATCAACGCAATCCAATACAACAGGGTGAGTACCGAATCTACCGGACCCAATGTTAAATTGGCAATGATGATGCCTGCGATGAAGAGGATGGGATCACCGGGCAGGAAAAACCCAATGAGGATACCCGTTTCGGCAAAAACGATGAACAACAATAAATACAGGCCACCGTGTGTAACAATCCAATCCGGATTGGTTAGGTTATTTAAAAAATCGAGAAATGCTTCCACAAACTAATCCAAAATAATAGCAAAGAAATGAACGAATACTGGAAAGATGTTGTATAAAATCATGCCATAACCCCGTGGCCCCGTATCACTTTTTTGTTAAGGAAGTGAAATGTCATTGGGATGACAGAAATTGGCCATACCACCTACCCGAATCTTTAAGTATACGGAGCTGCGTGTCAAAGTCGATATGCACGAGACCAAACCGCGGGTGGTAACCTTCCGACCATTCGAAATTGTCGGTGAGTGTCCATACAAAATAGCCGTGCACATTGCCTCCTTCGCGTTTGGCACGCAGCACTTGGGCAATATGGGATTGCAAGTATGCTCGACGCTGATGGTCGTGCACCTGCCCGTTCGCTACCGTATCCGGGAATGCCGCCCCGTTTTCGGTGACATAGATTTTGGGAACGTTCGGATAGGCGCTGAATTTCTTGATCATCTCGTAAATGGATTCGGGGTACACTTCCCAACCCATGTCGGTGATGGGTTTTACCCCACGGTGCTTTGCCGGGCAAATCCTGGCCCGCAGGTAAGGCACAAAGAAGGAATGCCGCACCACCTCGCGTGTATAATTCTGGATACCGATAAAGTCAAAATCGAACGGCAACAGGGCATCGTCGCCTGGCTGCATGTATCTCTCCATTCCACCCAACGCCTTTAAATCCGCCACGGGATACCCCATGCCCAACAGCGGCTCGATAAATAGCCGATTAATCAACGCATCTGCGCGTTTGGCAGCCTCCATATCCCGCGGGCGGCTACTTGCGGGGTGGATGCTTGAGCACGAGAAGGTGCTGCCCACCGAGGCGGCCGGTATTTCCGATCGCAGCAATCGCCCCCCCTGCCCCATAGCCAACGCAGCATGGTGGGCGGCCGGGAAGAAGTTGCGCAAGCCCGTGAGCCCAGGTGCATGCACGCCGAAGAAATACCCGGCTCCAGTGAATACAGTCGGTTCGTTGAGCACCATCCAACGTTTTACCCGGTCGCCATACCGCTTGGCAGCACATGCGGCATACTCCGTAATCCACGACAACACGTCGCGGTTCGTCCATCCTCCCTTGTCTTGGAGTGCCTGTGGTAAATCCCAATGGTACAGGGTAATCCAGGGGGTAATGCCCTGCTCCAAACAATGGTCGATTAAACGATCGTAAAAATCCATTCCCCCGCCATGGGGCTTACCGATACCAGCGGGCAGTATACGGGGCCACGACAGGGAAAACCGGAAATTGGGGATATGCATTTGTTTCAAAAAGGCCACATCTGCTTGGTAGCGGTGATAGAAATCGCAGGCTACAGCCGCACGGTGGCCGTGTTTGATTTTCCCCTTCCGCTGGGTAAAGGTATCCCAAATCGACAACCCCTTCTCGTCGGCATCCCAAGCACCCTCGGTTTGGAAAGCGGCAGTAGACACCCCCCATTGGAAATCAGCTCCGAAGTCTGCCTTTACCATTTATGCGAACGTTTTGGGCACATGTGTTGCTAACAGCCTATCGATAATGGCCTGTGTGCAATCGGGATAATCTACATGGACGGTGTGCTTACTGTTGAGCCATGTTTCAATGGCGATGTCGTTCTTGGCCTTGAGGCTTTTTATTACGGGAACGCCCATTTCTTCGAGGGCCGCCGCATTGAGATGTTGTTCGTACTGGTTTTTCATCGGAATGACCAGTAGTTTCTTTTTCATGAATAAGGCTTCGGCGGGTGTTTCGAACCCTGCACCGCATAATACGCCTGCGGATGCGGCCATACTTTGTATGAATGCTTCGTTGGCAATGGGCTGTACGCGAACGTTGCGCATTTCGAACGAGGTTTTATTGTGCTTGGAAAACACGTGCCATCGTACATCGGGAAAACGCATCAATTCTTTGAGCAGCCGTGCGTCGTCATAAGCGGGGAGGTATACGGTGTAATGCCCGCCATCTGACACATCCAGCTGCCGCACCTGCTGGCGGATTACCGGGGTGAATATCCGGTGGTTGTATGGCCTGAAATGAAATCCATAGTTGATAGAAGCCGGTGCGTAGTTGCGCATGATAAATTTGCCCAACATATCCTGCTCTTTGGGTTTGGGAGCTTGCGCATCCATGGTAGCCGCTTGGTGGCTGAGACCGATGCATTCCTTATCGCGCAGATGACATGCCCAAGCCGATATAGGCTCGAAATCGTTGATTATCAAATCATATCCCTCAATCGGAACGGTATTTACTTCGTGGATAAGCCTGCGCACAGTCGAACTCATGAACGTCTTCCACAGGTCCACCCCCCCTTTTTTACCGAAAATAAAACTGAGGCCGTGCATCCGGTATTTAACGGGGAACGGTAACTCCAGATCGGCTTGGATACCACTAACCAACACGTCAACGGCGGCCCGCCGCTGCAAACAGGGCACCACATCCATCGCCCGACTAAGATGCCCATTGCCCGTACCTTGAACCGCATAAAGGATTTTCATATTGAGCTGTTAGACGTTAGATATAAGATATGAGACAACAGACACTCCGAAATCAACTATCCATCGTCAATGCCTAAACGCAGAGACCAAAAAACGGGAAAAAATACGGATTTTCAAACCCGACAACCAATTTACCAACTGTCTCATCTCAATTGCGGTATATATTTGAGACGAAAGACGGAGTTTACTGTGATGCTGATGTTAAAAATACGTCAACGATTTGTAATCTTTGGGGATATGGGTTAACTTTAACACATGTACCGCATCTACCTATTGCCCGTAGCGCTCCTGGCGGTTGTGTTGCTATCCTCTTGGGGGTTCCATGCACACAAGCTGATTAATCGGATGGCTGTTTTCACGTTACCGACGGACATGGCGGGGTTTTATAAAAATCATGTGGACTATATGACGGAGCACGCTGTGGATGCCGACAAGCGATGTTACGTGGATACCGCCGAGTCGCCGCGCCACTTCATCGATGCGGATGAATACGGCTCCCAACCGTTCGATAGCATTCCCATCCATTGGACGGCTGCCGTAGAGAAATTCAGCGAACGCAGGTTGTTGGCGAGTGGTATACTGCCCTGGCAAATCAACCGGAGTTATCATTCATTGATTAGGGCATTTAGCGAAAGGGATTTCAAACGGATATTACGCCATTCGGCAGACATCGGCCATTATCTCGCAGATGCCCATGTGCCGTTGCATACGACGAGCAATTACAACGGACAACAAACCAACCAAATAGGCATCCACGCGTTTTGGGAAAGCCGGTTGCCGGAATTATTTTCGGATGGGTACGACTTTTTTGTAGGCCGTGCGCAGTATATCCAATCGCCTATCGACGAAGCATGGCGCATCGTGCAGGAAAGCCATGCCTTGGTGGATTCAGTACTGGAAATCGAAGCGCGACTGAACGAGACGTTTCCCACTGATAGGAAATACGGATATATTACCCGAAACAATGCCCTAATCCGCACGTATACGGATGCGTATTCAACTGCATACCACGAGGCGCTGGATGGCATGGTAGAGCGGCGGATGCGGAGCGCCATCCAACATATCGGTAGCTTTTGGTTCTCTGCTTGGGTGGATGCGGGGCAGCCAGATATCCGGTCCCTGTCACAGGAATCACCGACCACGGATTCGATCCCTGCGCCCAACAAAGGCCAAAAGCTACTGGGTAGGGAAGAATGGCATTAGCGACCAACTAATCAATCAATGATATTAAATGCCGCCCTGACCGCATCGTAGTCCCGCAGGTCGAGGTTGGACAAACTTGCACTTACTCCACCCGGTATTAAAACATATCGGAATTGCACGGATCCAAACCCTAAATAAGGTGGAGTATGGTCATGTGTAAATCGCGTGATGAAAAGCCGGCCGGGTCTGGGAATAAAACTGACCGTATTGGGTCTCGATCCAGCACGGGCTGTGTAGGGCAACGTAAGCACCGTGGTCCCAAAGCGCATGTACACCTGTATCGCCCCATTGTCAATGATAGCCTGCGTCAACCGGGGAGCCGGGAGGTGATTGACTTTTAAATTTGTGCCATCGATTAACGTATCGCGTTCGGCTTGCTGGAATGAAATCCAGCCACTATAGATTACATTGGCCGTGCCCGCCGGACCTTGAGGCCCCTGTGGACCCGTAGCGCCCGTTGCTCCACGGGGACCTGCCGGGCCCTGTGGACCGGTAGCTCCCGTGGCTCCCGTGGCTCCGCGCGGACCCGCAGCGCCGGTAGCACCCCGTGCGCCAGTGGCTCCAGTAGCACCCGTGTCTCCTTTGTCGCCCTTGTCCCCTTTATCGCCTTTGTCTCCTTGTTCCCCTTGTGGGCCGATAGGACCCGTGTCTCCCTTTTCACAACCAGACAGGCTAAAGGTTACCAACCCAATAGCCAACATCAATAACCTGAACGTTTTCATAGCCATATTAATTTTGTTATTAACTGATTTGAAAACAAAGAAAAAAACAATCGCAGGGGACTGCAATACCTAAATTGGTGTATTTTGATGATTAACTAACGGGTAGAGACACTGGCAACGATATCGACTACCTTGGTGAGTTCGTCGAGCGATAAACTCCCAAAGCCCAAACGTATGCCACTGTATTTTTTTGATTGATATAGCAGGTAACGAGGCAAATACAAGTCTTTTCGCGCGCACGCTTCACGGAGTTGCATCAAATTATAATGGGGAGGCCATTTGGTCCATACGGCAAGGCCACCGGTGGGTGCCACCATGTCGATCATATCGCCCAGCCGATCGTCCAACAAGCGGACCAGGTGGTCACGCCGCCCCCGATATTCCCGGATGGCCTTTTTCAGGTAGCGGTGGATTTCCCCATCGGCAATCATTTCTCCGAGTGCAGATTCGGTAATCGTATCGCCGTACCGATCCATGATGCCCAGTAGTTTATCCATCTCGGCGACCAGTTCGGTGGGTGCCACGATGAACCCCGACCGGAACCCGGGCGCCATCGACCTGCCAAACGTTCCGACATAGACCACCATCCCCGCCGTATCTGCACTTGCCATCGGAAGCAAGGAGCTCCCATCATAGTGGAAATCGTAGTCGTAATCGTCTTCCAAAATGACAAACCCATACGTTACGGACAACTCCAGCAGCTCCACCCGCCGTTGGGCGCTGAGGGTTACCGTAGTGGGGTAATGATGGTGAGGCGTTATATAGAGCATCCGGATGGGCCTGCGCTCACAGAGCCGGCGGACTGCCTCAACATCAATCCCCTCATCATCAATAGGAACCGTAAGGATGGTGGCCCCTGCCTTTTGGAGAATCATGTTGGTGGCAAAATAACTGAGTTCGCCCACCACCACATGGTCACCGGGCGATATCAAGGTTTCGGCAACGATATAGATACTTAGCTCCAAGCTACGTGTTACAAGGATGTTCCGCTCGGAAATATGGAGCCCCCGTGTGAGGTTGAGGAAATTCACCAGGTTCTCCCGGTAATACGTACCCGCCAATGAGTTGGTATAGCCCAGCTTACGTTGGTTGCCTTTGCGCCTCATATTGGTATGCAACAACCGCGAAAGATAGCTTACATGCGATAGCCTCGGATCGGGCAATCCATCATCGAGCGCAAATGTAGCGGGGGCATGGTCAAAGGGGTTGTCCAACACGGCCCATCGCTTAAAGCGGAACCCTGCCTGTGCGGGGTATCCCACCAGTGCGTGGCTTTTACCGCTGGGAAGTTTGTGGGGCTGACCGTGCTTCCCGTTTCTCACAAACGCACCTCGGCTGGGCAGGATTTCTATCCACCCCTGTGCCTCCAGCTCGGCATAGCTGGCCACCACGGTATTGCGGTGCAGCCCCAGCAAACCGGCCAGTTGGCGCCCTCCGGGTAGCTTATGGCCCTCCATCAGGAAACCGCGCTGGATCGCATTGATCAGCTGGTGCGCCACCTGTAGGTAAACAGGTGTGGAGGCTCCACGCGTTACGTGGATGAAACTTCGGTAAGGCACTAAAACCGGACTATCCATAAAATAAAAACTGGCACCTATTGATGTGCCGGCAAGTTACGACTTTTGCAAAAAATCAATCAAATGAAACGATATTTTAAACAGGCACAGATAATTTTAGGGATATTTTGGTCTGGCTTGGCCGTTGCGCACGGCAACCCTGGCGGCCACCTTACCATGCAATCCTCGGATACAAGTGCCATACCGCTACGCGAGGTAATCATCACGGAAAACCGGATGCAACTGCCCTTTGCCAAACAGAACCGCAACATACAGATCATTGACAGGGCACAAATCGATGCAATGCCCGTCCGGTCGATTAACGAGCTGCTAAGCCACGTAGGCGGTGTGGACCTCCGGCAACGCGGACCCTTTGGCGCGCAGGCAGACGTTAGCATCGATGGGGGCAGTTTTGAACAAACGCTCATCCTCGTCAATGGCATCAAAGTATTGGATGCCCAAACAGGCCATAACGGACTCAACTTGCCCATACCGACCGATGCCATCGAGCGGATTGAAATCATACGCGGGCCAGCAGCCCGTATCTATGGCATCAACAGCCTTACGGGGGCCATCAACATCGTCACGAGGAAACCTACTGCTTCGGGCATATCGGCACATGTGTACACGGGCTCGGGGTTCAAGCGCGACACGGCAAACAACGGGGTTGTTTTCAACGGTCGGGGCATGCAACTCGGCACCACCTTGGCCGGCCGGGCAGGCCGCCATTCGCTGTATGGCAGCCATGAATCGGGCAATGGCTACCGCTACAATACGGCGTTCCGGAACAATAAGGTGTTTTATCAAGGCAATGTGGCTACCAATCGTACGGACGCCTTCTCATTGATGGGCGGCTACGTATCCAACGGGTTCGGCGCCAACGGGTTTTATGCAGCACCCGGCGACAAGGAATCGCGCGAGGTAGTTCAAACGGTTCTTGCCGCGATCGGATATCGGAGCCAACTGACCGACCGCCTTTCGCTGTCGCCCCGCGTTAGCTACCGTTATGGATACGACGACTACCGCTACTTCCGCCATGACCTGAACCGTGCCCGGAGCCAGCACCATGGCCATTCCATCAATACCGAGGTAAACGCAACCCTCCAAACGGGGGTAGGCGATATCGGGTTGGGCGTTGAAATGCGCAATGAAATCATCCGCAGCAGTAACATCGGCAACCATAACCGCGACAATTACGGCTTATATGCCGAGTTCAAAACCGAAAAAATAAAGCGGTTATTATTCAGTGCTGGCGCTTACGTCAATTACAATTCAGATTACGGCTGGCAGGTATTTCCGGGCATCGACCTGGGCTACGAACTGAGCGACCGATGGAAGCTGGTGGGCCACACGGGTATGGGCCAGCGCATCCCTTCATTTACCGACCTTTACCTAGACCAACGGCCGGGCAACATCGGCAACCCGCTGCTGCAGTCGGAAAGCGCTTGGCATGCGGAGGGCGGCCTTAAGTACACCGACAACCGGATTGTCGCCCAGATCGGATACTTCTACCGGAACATGGATGGCTTCATCGACTGGGTAAAGCTCTCCGCGGATGACCCTTGGCAACCCCGCAATTTCCAACGGAACCGCACGCGCGGGTTCACCTTTTCCGGCAATTACCGGATATCCTCCCAGCACCAGCATACCACCTGGATGGCCGGGCTCTCTTATACGTGGTTATCACCCGAATTTGAAGACAGCCAAAATGAAGGATTCCTTTCCAAATACGTCATCGAGAGCCTGCGCCACCAGGCCACGGCAAATTTACACGTTTCGTCGGGCAGGTTTTCGGCTACCGCGGCAGCACGGTTCAGCGAACGGATCAGCTATAAAAGCTATTTCATAGGAGACGCACGAATCGGTTACCGCGTTAAGCCGGTTGACATCTATTTAGACGTGCAAAATATCTTTGATGTCACGTATATCGAGTCGGCTGCCGTACCGATGCCCGGCCGATGGTTTAGTGTGGGGGTTAAATACGGGCTTTAATCGAGTAGGAGGAAAATAGAATAGTTTTCCTCCTATTCTATTTTCCGACCTCTCACACCACCCGGCATACCGTTC